>JAFGQO010000211.1 GCA_016935615.1 Bacteroidales bacterium | reverse complement strand
GGACAAGCCATTAATTAAGTGTTTTGTATTAAGTAATGACGAAGAAATAAAAGAAGTAGCAAAAAATATTATAGCAATGCCCGCCTCAATGTTTTTATCCTGATAAAGCTAATAATTAATGAATGAAAGAACAACTATTTTCGGTACACAGGTTTCTGTTACAAATATCTCAGAAACTCCCAAACAGATCAAGTCACTGGCAAAATCTGGTTCAGGTTATATCTGCCTGACCGACGGGTATGTAATTGTCCTTGCATCGAAAAACAAAAAACTCCGGGAAATCCTGAACAACAGCCTGATGACATTGCCGGATGGTTCTCCCCTTGCCATTTATGCCAAATTAAAAGGCCTGAAAAAAATAAGTTCCATTTCGGGGTACTGGCTGGTAAAAAAGCTTATGCAAACCGGATTATCGCACTATTTTTATGGTTCGTCCCCATCAGAACTGAAAAGAATAGAGGAGAATCTCACAAAAGAATTTCCGGAGGCAAAGATCCTTGGTTACAAGTCTCCTCCCCTGATCAGCCCTGATGAATTGGAAAACAACAAAACGATTCTCTCTGACCTTAAGGAAATCAACAAGCTGAAACCCAACCTTATCTGGGTAGGCATGAACAGCCCCAAGCAGGACTACCTGATGGCATATTATTCACAATACCTTGATCATTCCATTATGATCGGTATTGGCGGAGTCTATGATTACCTTTCCGGTAGTATGAAGATCAGTCCCGAATGGGTAAAAAAACTTTCCCTGCGTTGGGTGTATCGCATAGTACAAAATCCCAAACGAATATTCAAAAAAGCCGTCATCGCCATAGTTGGATTTTCCTGGCTTTTTTTGAAAGAATTAGTTACCGGTAAACATTAAGTTTATTTCAATATCTTTTGCCGAAGCTTCCAAACAAGACACTTCCCATTTTCTCATTTCCCCAACTTCTCACCCGGAAGCCGAAGCATTCTTCAGGAAAATAAGACTTCCTGTGACCGTCGTGTACGGAATGCCGGAATTCCCAAAATCTCTCTATATTTACCCGGAGCAAAATAGAAAACCATGAAAAAGTTCCTGTGCATCCTGTTTGTGGCTTTTATCATACCGGTTTCTGATTACGCCCAGGATGCATACCACCATATCTCCAACAAAGGCATCTATACCTTCCTTGATGAAATGGCCGGTGAACAACTTATTGAACTGAATTCGGCCGTAAAGCCCTATACCCGCAATTTTATTGCCGATAAACTCCGGGAAATTTCGCAACACCCGGAAAAACTAAACAAAAGACAGCAAAAAGAGCTTGCATTTTACCTGAAAGATTTTAATAAGGAACTGAAACCCGATAAGAATTTTAAAAAGCGTATTGATATCCTTTACTACAGGGATTCTCTTTTCACCTTCTCTCTTAATCCCATTCTCGGTATTCAGTACTGGAACAATAAAAACGGCTCGAACTACCACCGGTGGAACGGTGCTGAAGTATTTGCCTATGCAGGGAAACACCTGGGAGTGTATGGCAGTCTGCGCGACAACCATGAAGAAAAGATCCTCTCAGCCCCGGAATACCTGAATACCCGCCCAGGAGCAGTCTATAAGGGAAGCAGCAACGACTTCAGTGAAATGCGGGGAGGAATTACACTATCATGGAAATGGGGAAGTATAGGACTGGTAAAAGACCACATGGAATGGGGCAACAATTATTTCTATCCGTCCATTATTTCCGGCAAGGCACCATCAGTCACCCAGGTAAAACTGTTCCTGAAACCTGTTAAATGGCTCGAATTCAATTATTTCCACGGCTGGCTTGTATCCGGAGTTGTGGATAGTGCACGAAGTTATAGCTTTACCAATGGCTATGGGACAAACACCCGCGAAGTGTTTTTCAACAAATACATGGCTGCTAACCTGTTTTCTTTCAAGCCCATGAAAAACCTGTATGCTTCCATCGGCAACTCCATTGTTTACAGTGCCGACAATGTGAATCCGGCATACCTTATTCCCGTTATGTTTTACAAATCGACAGACCACACACTGAGTGATTACCAGAGCAATTATACCGGGCAGAATTCACAGTTCTTCTTTGATATCAGTTCGCGTCAGCTCAGACATCTGCACATTTATACAACTTTTTACTACGATGATATCTCCTTCAATCGTATGAAAGAAGAGGGACGAATGGGTTATTACAGCCTGAATACAGGATTCCGTCTTTCTTCTCTCATTCCCAATACTGCTGTTACTCTTGAATATTTTCAATCTTTTCCCCTGGTATACAAACACATTATGCCCACCACAACATACGAATCGAACTTTTACAACATGGGACATTTCATGCAGGACAACTCCCGGAGTTATTATGTGGAATTATTATTCAAACCATTGCGCGGCCTGGATCTGAAAGCATCGTACAATTATGCCCAACACGGTGCCGATCATAATGAACTGGGAACCGACAGGCAGGAAGTCGTGAATTATTTTCTGGATACCGTGGAGTGGGAAAACAATGAATTCAACTTTTCCGTCAGCTATCAGCTGTTAAATGATGTATTCGTCTTCGGCGAGATCCGTTACAGCAATACTTCCGGCAATATCGATAAATATACTGCCGAATATTATCGTGGCGAAACCACTACATTCTCTGTTGGTCTCAACTGGGGATTCTGATTTTGAGAGAGTGAAAAATCGAGAGGGTGAGAGTGTGAGAAAAGGCGAAAATATCCTAAAGCATTTTCATCAAAACTCAATGAGAGTGAAGCGGAAACAGCCGAGACACAAAACTGGCTGGATTTTGCTTTAAATTGTGAATATATCGATGATAAAGTTTATAAAGAACTTGATCTTGCCATAGAAGGTATACCACTTTCCGGAGGGTATGTTTTTGCGATTTGGGCTAACCGAGCATTTTCTTTGGTTCGTTTCTTATTTGCGACTGAAAAAGAAATGAACAAACACCTACATTAAAAAAAGATAGAATTGTAATAAAAGTACTGGCGGCAACAAAAACCAGGCAAATTAAAACACTACCAATTTTTCCAAAAAACTATCCCGTTTATTCCTGATACATATAGTATATACTCCCGATTCGAGGGCACTGACATTTAGCGTATATGTATCTTCCTGACCGATAACATCATTGTATACCACATTCCCTTTTATATCCATTAGCTCGATCGTCGCTTCCTTATATGAATTATCAAACTGTATGAACACCTCATCGTGATTCACGGGATTGGGAAAAACAGACACCATGCTTTTTTCTGTTTCTTTTACGTTCGGTACGGATATTGATGCGCCTGTTTTAAAGTTCCAGTCATCTTTTACGGTAAACCCCCTGAAATCCATTTCGTATTGATTTCTGAAAAATCCTTCCGGTATCTGAATATAGTATTCAGTGTGCGGCTCCAGATACTGCTCAGACACAAAATTTATTTTACGTGTATCACAGCCATTCAGTGCAGCCAGTGAAAATGTTTCGATAAGTTCATCTCCCTCATATTTGTACAATTGAATTTCTGTTCCCGTACAACTTACCTCCTCTGAAAATTCGATGGAAAATTCCGGACTCAGCCCGACAAACCTTTCATCATCGGGCGGATCAAGCCTGATAAATTGTGGCCTTACCACATCAACTGCCAGTGAAAAGGTATCTCTGAGACGAATGTCCTTTGATGATGCGCCAATAAGTATTTCAAAATCTCCTGCTTCGAATCCCCACTCTCCTTCCGCTTCTTTGTAATATTTGAACGCATTCAGGTCAAGTTTAAAATTCACAATCTTCGTTTCATCCGGAATAAGTTCAATTTTATTGAAAGCTTTCAGCTCTTTCAAAGGCCGTATTGATGTCGATTCCAGATCATGCACATACAGCTGAACGATCTCCCTGCCGGTTAACAAACCCGTATTGGTAAGTTCAAACTGCACATCCAGGTATTCGAAATCTGTTTCACTGACAGGTTCAAGCACCAGGTTGCTGTATTCAAACTCCGTATAGGAAAGTCCGTAACCAAAAGGATACAGCGGTTCCCCGGCAGTCAATGTATCGTAATAACGGTATCCGGTAAAGATCCCTTCGGAATATTCCATGGCATCGTAAGCGCCGGCTGCATTATAATCTTCATAGGCGGGATTTTCTTCCCAGGTTCTGTCGAATGAGAAAGGCAGTTTGCCCGAAGGATTGACCTCGCCAAACAGGATTTCTGCAATGGCATATCCTCCTGCCTGCCCCGGATAAAATGCATGGATTAACGCTTTTGTTTCATCCAGCCAGTCTGTTGTTTCTGCTGCTCCACCCGCAAACAACACAACGATCGTATGTTCATTGACAGCAAGGATCTCCTGTATGAATTCCGACTGAAATTCGGGCAGATCGAACGTACGGTCCCATCCTTCTCCCTCATATTCCTGCCCGTAGCCGACACATATCACGGTAAGATCAGATTCGGATGCAAGTTGCACAGCCTGGTTTACAAGTGATGCAATTTCCTGGTATCCCATGCGTATTTCCGCTATTCCTCCATTCTCATAGTATTCCAGTACAATCTTGTGTGTGTCAGGGTAAAACCAGGCAGTTTTATGTTCAGTGCGGACTGCATGATCGCTCCAGTCTTCCATAAACAGGGTATCATTGAGATACAACCTGAAACCATCGTCACTCGCAACCTGGAATGTATGGTTCCCTTCGTTCTGTACATGGATATATCCTGTCCACCGGACAGAAAATTCATCTTCTCCAATACCGGGTATGCCTGTCGCTCCTTCCCACATAAAATTTATATTGGTGTCCGTTGTGGTATATACCGGTGCTCCCGATAGAGTCATGTTGTCAAAATATTCACCATGCATTCCCTGTGCTGTAAGCAACGAATCAGTATAAAACACCGAATTAATATACGCTGAATCCAGGTTGGAATTCGAAGCACAGTATTTTACATCAACCGTTGCATTAACAAGGCTGTCGATCCCTTTGTATACACTGATATGATCAAAAGGATTCGTGTAGGAACTTCCGGAACCCGCTACATAGGTGCCGGCAAGATCACCAACTACCGCTATGGATGATATGGTATCCGTATCAAGAGGAAGAATATTTTCATTCTTCAGCAGGACAATCCCTTCTCTTGAAGCATCCAGTGCTATCTGTGCAGTCTCGGGATTGTTTAGAGGGATAGATGAAAGGGTTTGATCGCGGTCAAAAAATCCGAAAGAAAACAATTCATATAGTATTCTTCTTACCTTATCATCGATCACCGATACCGGAAGTGTGCCGTTATTGATGTATGGCATCAGGTTGGTACTATTCATATAATCTCCTGAGGGCATTTCCAGGTCCAGTCCTCCGGCTGCTGCTCCCAACGCATTGTGTGTGGCACTCCAGTCGGACATGACAAACCCGTTAAAGTTCCATTCGTCTTTCAATGTTTCATTTAACAGGTAATTGTTATGGGAACACCATACCCCGTTTATTTTATTGTATGCCGACATCACTGCCCCCGCCTTTGCTTCCTGCACACAAACCCTGAACGCCGGGTAATAGATCTCCTGCACGGTTCTTTCATCAATCTCGGCACTCACATTGAACCGGTTTCTTTCAAAACTATTTACTGCATAATGTTTTGCCGTGGCAATAACCTCTTCCGACTGCAGTCCCTGAATGTAGGCACTGGCTATTTGAGATGCCAGAAAAGGATCTTCTCCGAAATACTCAAAATTCCGTCCGTTGATGGGAATACGGTAAATGTTCATTCCCGGAGCAAGCAGGATATGAACTCCACGGGCTCTTGCATCTTTCCCCAGTCCGTGTCCCACCTGGTTAACGATGGCTGTATCCCACGATGCGGCAAGAAGAACACCGGCCGGATAGGCGGTTGTATTTCCGTAATTCCTGACACCTACAGGACCATCCGACATTTTTATTGCCGGCACACTGAGCCTGCTAATATTGCGAATGTAAAAACTATTGTATCCGCCGATATAGCTTAATTTCTCTTCAAGGGTCATTCTTGAAAGCAGGTCATCTGTCCGTTCATCCACAGGGGCATCCGGATTGAGGTATGTCTGAGAAATGCCAAGTGAAAATACTGTTATCAGCACTGCCAGCACAAATACTATTTTTGTTTTCATGATTTCTGTTCTTTATAAATCCAGTATAATTTATAAAAAATATATGAGTCATATATGTATTTTGTGTTAATTCCTTTAAGGAGTGTAACCCAATAATGGTCTCAAGTTTCTAGTCTCTGGTCTCAAGTCCTCTCGCGGTATGGATTTAACGGAGATCAACTGTCCAAAACGACCACACGGATCATGCCCTAAAGGAATGACATTGGAAGTTCGCCGAAATTAATTCCCCGATTCACTAAATGATTTCATCAACCACTCAATTCATCAACTTATGCCTTCTGCCTTTTGCCTTATGCCTTATGCCTTATGCCTTTTGCCTTATGCCTTATGCCTTAACTGCATACCAACTCACCGAATACTGATTACTGCTCATTTTCCCACCCTCCTTCTTTAACCAGCGGCAACACTCTCTCAAAAATAATCCCCGTGGCTTCCTCAACGGAACAATCCGTAGTATCGATTATAAGGTTGGCATCGGCAGGAGCTTCGTAAGGAGCGGATACTCCTGTAAAGTCTTTGATAATGCCGGCACGGGCCTTTTCATACAGTCCTTTGGGATCACGTTCCTCGCAGACGCTAACGGGTGTGCTGACATATACTTCAAAAAAATTCTTGTCTCCTATAATATTCCTGGCCATGCTGCGGATTTCATTCGTTGGACTTATAAACGCTGAAATAGCTACTACACCGCAATCGCTGAACAGCTTGCTGACTTCGGCTATACGGCGAATGTTTTCCACACGTTCTTCCTCGGTAAATCCAAGATTGCTGTTCAGCCCGTTTCGTATTTTATCTCCGTCAAGCACTTGTGTCAGTAAACCTTCGGCAAACAATTTACGCTCAAGAGTTACGGCCAGCGTGCTTTTTCCTGCGCCTGACAACCCTGTAAACCATACCACAAGTCCGTGTTGTTTTAACAAATGTTCCTTGGCCGGACGTTCTAAAAATGTATCCCTGTCGGGGAAAATATTTTCTGTCATTGAAAAAAATTTTTACAAAAGAGAAATATTTTTTTTAACTATCCAACTTTAAACGCATTTTTGCGTAGTACAATACAAAACATTTTCATGTAACCGGAAAATTGAGTTTTTATTATGATCAAAATATTATCTGTAGTAGGTGCAAGACCTAATTTCATTAAAATTTCACCCGTTCACAAAGCATTTCAGAGGTACAACGGTAATATAATCCATAAGATCTGTCATACCGGACAACATTTCGATGAAAAGATGTCCAAAATCTTCTTCGATGAACTCGAAATGCCCAAACCCGATTTCTACCTTGGTGTAAGCGGTGGTAGCCATGCCGGGCAAACCGCAAGGATCATGATCGAATTTGAAAAAATCCTTCTGGAAGAAAAGCCCGATATGATCATTGTTCCCGGTGATGTAAATTCCACCATGGCAGCAAGCATTGTAGCCTCGAAACTGGGCATTCCCATTGCCCATGTAGAAGCAGGACTTCGCAGTTTCGACCGTACCATGCCCGAAGAGATCAACCGACTGGTTACCGATGCACTTTCCGATTTGCTTTTTATTACCGAAGACAGCGGAATTCAGCATCTGAGACATGAAGGAATTGACGAAAAGAAAATTCATTTTGTGGGCAATGTAATGATCGACAGCCTGATCTCTTATCTTCCGAAGATCGACCAGTCAGAAATTCTGACAGAACTGGGCATAGAAAAACTAAAGTACATTCTTGTTACCTTTCACCGTCCGGCAAATGTTGACGATCCGGTATACCTGAAGGAACTGATCAATTTGTTAAACGATTTTTCTGCATACGGACATGTGGTATTCCCTGTTCACCCGCGCACAAGAAATAATTTCGAAGAAAACAATTTGCTGGATAAATTTACCGGTGGCGTTCTGTTGCTTGATCCCATTGGCTATCTCGATTTCCTGCATCTTACAAAAAATGCTTCACTTGTTGTTACTGACAGCGGGGGAATTCAGGAAGAGACCACCTTCCTTGGCGTGCAGTGCATTACGGTAAGAGACAATACCGAGCGACCCGTAACCGTAGATATCGGTACCAACCACCTGATAGGCAAAGACCTGAAAAAAGTAAAGGCATCGGTGGCTTCTATAATGGAAGGCAAAGTGAAAAAAGGCCGTGTGCCGGAATTGTGGGATGGAAAAGCTGCCGAACGTATAGCTTCTGTCATTTCGGATTACCTGAAAAAAGAAAGCTGTTAAATTTTTTTCTGTAATTCACCCCTACTATCACTATCTTTGATTTGAATTGTGTACGTTGTGAATGGTGATCTATTAACGGTGAATTGCTTTTTATCAAGTAGTATCTTGGATACAGATCACTGATTACCAATCACAGATTACAAATTACAGATCACAGATTACAGTTAAGCAACAGACATTTCTAAAGTGAAATTAGTCCTGGATACTGCAGCGGTTGGAATATTGTAAGAAATTAATTTTATGAATACGCGTACATCGACCATATACGCTCTTTTTGACCTGTTCATTATTTCTTCGGTCTTTGCTATTTTTTTAAATGAAAGGCCGGGATATTTTATGGATGCCCTGGAAAAGTACCTGTATTCCTTCCTGATCTTCCTGGGCATCTGGTTTCTTGTTTCGGTTGTAATCGGGAAATACAATTTTTACAGCCTGCAAAAAATCGGACAGGTATTTCGTAGAATTCTCCTGTCAAATGTTTTGATCGTCGGTCTTGCAACCACACTGATGTTCCTGATACGTGTCGATTTCTTTTCCCGGACAGTAGTATTCGGTACCATTATGGTATCCACAGCTGTAGAGCTGGTATGGTCCACTCTCGACTTTTACCTGAGAAACCCGGTTCTGGAGCCTGTAGAAGCCAAAAGACGAAGGCCCCTGCTCAAGGCCCCGCCTATTCTTCAGAGGAAAGCCAAACGAAAAACTGCTGATGTCAGACACAGGGAAGAAGCCATACTTGTAGAAATAAACCAGTATGCATTTGACTTTATTTTCAGTTATGCCCGCATTGATTCTCCTGAAACTCTTGTAATAAGTACTAACTCACGACTGAACATTGATTCGCAGCTAAAACCTGAATTTGAATCCATTGTCAACCTGAAACGCATCAATGATATTCGTGACATCAACAGATTCTTTGAATCTGCCAATAAAAAATTACCCGCAGGAGGATTGTTTGTGGATTTTGTGGAAACCAAGGACCTCAGAAAAAAGAAGATCCTTCGTAAATACCCTCCTGTACTCAATTACATTGCCTATACGGCTGACTTTATAATAAAAAGGGTATTCCCGAAATTTGGTATTACCCGCGGGATACATCGGTTTCTTACCCGCGGGCAGAACCGCGTGCTTACCAAAGCAGAAACTTTCGGGCGTCTCTATTCGTGCGGATTTGAGATCATCGCAGAAAAATATGTAAGCAATCATTTGTTTTTCATTGCCCGCAAAAATACCAAACCCCATTACCCTGAAAACCCCACTTACGGACCTTTTATAAGGCTGGAGCGTATAGGTTATAAAGGCAAACCTATAACTGTCTTTAAACTCCGTACCATGCATCCTTATTCTGAATTTATACAGGATTACGTGTATACAAAACATGGAACTGCAAATGGTGACAAAGCAATTGCTGATTTCAGGGTAACCAGCTGGGGTAAGTTTTTAAGGATGTTCTGGCTTGATGAACTGCCTATGTTGTTCAATCTGCTAAAGGGTGATGTAAAACTTTTCGGAGTTCGACCTTTGAGTAAATCAAAATTCAGGATGTATCCGAAAAAATTGCAGGAAAAACGAATCCGGGTAAAACCCGGACTTGTCCCTCCGTTTTATGCCGATCTTCCAAAAACATTCAATGAACATATGGCTTCCGAAAACAGGTACCTCGATGCCTATGCCAATGCTCCGTTCAGGACAGATTTCAGGTATTTCTTCAAAGCTGTTTTTAATATCATTTGCAAAAAGGCAAGAAGCCAGTAAGCGGGTGTTTGATCGTTGGTAGATGGAAAAACCTAAGTCGGATGGTTCATGCGTTGAGGGATCTATTAGCTGAGAATGTGGGAAAGTGAGAAAATAAAATGAATTTTAATATTATGCAGCCTACTTTGCAGGGTCACGCCATGGCGTGACCGTCTTTTATAACATAGGCTTTATCAGTGGTAGTATCCGGCATCGGAAGTTTGCGTTTCATGGGTTGATTATCCACTGAATAAAGTTGGCAGTTGAAACGCTTTGTCGTATTGCATGGTTTCCCACCGGGTAAAAACCCGGGGTTACAAAAGTTATACCCCTGCGGGGTTATTACTTCCCCTCCTGAGAGAGCCTGTCCCGCAAAAGGCGTGAGGGTCAGGGGGTGTGTATTTTTTAACCGGAAGTTTGC
>JAFGQO010000210.1 GCA_016935615.1 Bacteroidales bacterium | reverse complement strand
TTAATCATACTATTTTAGCCACGAAGACTCCAAAACCCGAAGAAACACAAAGTCTGCTCATATAAATAACTATAAATCAATAAATGTTTTATCGATCCTTATATCGAACTCACGTCTTATTATGCTTTTCGGTAAGAGCAAACAATAAATTAGTTATAAAGTTTTAAGGATTATTTTTTATTCAGGTGAGAATTTAATTCGTAAAGTTACAGTTTGTGTCGAACGTGTTCCGTCAATGGTCCCGGGTTCCCATGCCGGCCCATCCTTAATCAAACGAATAGCTTCCTGTTCAAAATTAGTTCCCGGACTTTTCACTGAGTGAATATTGGTGATATCTCCTGAAGCAGTGACTTCGAATGCTAACTGCACTACCTGGTTTTTATCAAACTCCGGTAAATTTTCATAACGAATATTCTCTTTAATGTATTTTTTATAATTCATCATCCCCTCTGAAGGTTTTGGTACCACGATCTGTGCAAATTCCTCCTGTGATTCCAGATCTTTTGATTCAATCGTAACTACTGCGCCAGTGAGATCACTTTTTTTCATGGTTCCGTATCCAACTACAACTACTTCTTCCAAAGCGATGATATCTTCTGTAAGGTTTACGGTGATATCTTTGTTATCCGAAATTTCTATTTCTTCGCTTTTGTAGCCAAGAAAATCAAATGCAAGTGTGCTTTGTTGATCAGTAGGAATTTCAATACTGAAATTCCCGTCAAGATCGGTCACTACTCCCTTGGTAGTGCCTTTTATTCGTACGTTTACTCCCGGCAATGGCAAATCCTCGCTTCCGGAGATAACTTGTCCCCTGATAATCAAATTATTTTGTTCAGTATCTTCATTGTACGATAAAGCAGAAACTTCAATTTGTTGTTCAGTCTCTATTTGTTTTTTAAGTGCGATCATATCATATTCAACAGGTATCACTTGAGTTGTTTCAGGAGCTTCAGCTTCCTTCAGATGGCTTTTGGCAATTAATTTACTACTAACAGGTGCAACCATTTCCTGTTCCTTTCTTGTTTGAACTGCAATAACATCTTGTTTTTCTTTCGGAATGGTTTTGGTAGGTTTCACATTAACAGAATCCTTGATCTTACTTGCAAAAGCAGGCATCCCTTTTGAAGAGTCCTTCATGGCAGTTTCTTTTTTCACCGGGCTTTTATAATCACTCGATTTCTTTACAAGTATTGCTAAGCTGCCAACCGCCAGTAAAAGAACAACAGCTGCAGCATACCTTAGAATAGGTATGATCCTGTATTTCTTTTTCCCGATTCTCCGGTTTATCTTTTTATGAAGTTCTAAAATATCTTCTTCCAATTCATCGGGACTGACAGATGACATTCCTTCAAATGCTTCCTCTTCAAAAACATCCTGCATCATTTCTTTTTCGAGTGCATGCTGTTCTTTCCCCGAAAGCAGGCCCTTAAAGTAATTCAGGTATCCGGCAAAATTTGTCTTTTTGTATTTTTTCCGTTCAGCCATTTTTGTTTTCCAGACAGATCTTTAAGTTTCGTTTTCCATTCTGTATACAACTTTTTACTTTATTTAAAGGAATCCCCAGTTCATGAGATACTTCCCGGTAGCATTTTTCTTTCAAGTAAAAAAGTTCAATACATGCTTTTTGTTCTTTTTTTAATTTCTCAATACACTCACCCAG
Source organism: Bacteroidales bacterium (assembly GCA_016935615.1). Lineage (GTDB taxonomy): Bacteria > Bacteroidota > Bacteroidia > Bacteroidales > UBA10428 > UBA10428. The sequence goes on along the minus strand of JAFGQO010000210.1, from coordinate 14,105 downwards.
TGCTTTGTTCATATCTTTTTCAGGAACCTCGTCTAAAGGAGACAAGTCAATGGTCGATTCCATAATTTTCTCTTCGTAAAATTGCTTAATTTTTTTTGAAGCACTGGCCTTTTTCTGCAACTGACGAAGACAATAGTGTTTGGTCATAACATATAGCCAGGGTCGAAAATTTCCCACGGCATGTTTTTCAATTTCTGTAATAAGCTTTTCAAAGATCTGCATTACGGCATCCTTACTCTCTTCCCTGTCTTTAAAATATTTCAGGCATACCCCGTATACCAGGTAAATGTATCGTTGATATAATATTCCCAGCAATTCAAGATCCTTTGTTGCAAGGTATCTTCCGGTAAGATCTTCATCACTCTCTTGAGTGGTATTTCTATTTTTTTGAAAAAAATCCAATCTTCTAATAATTTGAAACAGAAGAATTTAAGTTATCAATTCATGAAAAAACACAAATTCTCTATTGAGGTTTTATGGAATCTGTTCAATACCTGTATCCTGTTTTCAGAAATCAAAAAAAAGAAATTCTTGTCGAACTAAAAATTATAATTATGAAAAAATCAGTTTTATTATCAGTCGTTGTCTTGGCCCTGTTAGCATTTGCGTATAGTGCTGAAGCCAACATTACCATTAAGGGTACAGTAACCGATGCCGCAACAGGTGATCCTTTACCCGGAGTAAGTATACTTGAGAAGGGGACTTCTAACGGTGTAATTACTGATATCAATGGATACTATTCAATTGCTGTGGGTTCAGAAAATTCTGTCCTGAGTTTTTCTTATGTAGGTTACCTTACCGAGGAAATTAAAATTAAAGGCAGAACAGTTGTCAACGTCCAGCTTACTGCCGATGTCCAGGCTCTTGAAGAGGTTGTTGTGGTGGGTTATGGTATGCGGATGAAGAAGGACTGTACAGGTGCAATAGCAAGTATAAATATATCACAACCTCAGTCGCGATCTTCTATGACAGCGTACGATATGATGTCGATTAATCATAATACTGAGGGTTATTCGACCATTCATGAGAATGGTTTTAAAGATGTAACAATAAACCCGCTTTCCACATTTTCAATTGATGTGGATGCTGCTTCGTATGCAAACCTCCGCCGTTTTCTGAACAACGGACAAAAGCCCCCGGTGGATGCAGTACGCATCGAAGAAATGATCAATTATTTTAAGTATGAATATCCCCAGCCTGAGGACGAACATCCTTTTACGGTCAATTGTGAACTGGCAGAATGTCCCTGGAACAAGAGCAATAAATTGCTTCATGTGGGTTTGCAGGGAAAAGACATTCCAGTTGATGATCTGCCGCCTTCAAATTTAGTGTTCCTTATTGATGTTTCGGGTTCAATGGATTATTATAACAAGCTTCCCCTGTTGAAAAGCGCATTCAAATTGCTGGTGGATCAGATAAGGCCCGAAGACCGTGTGGCAATTGTTGTATACGCCGGGGCTTCAGGGCTTGTCCTGCCTTCTACATCAGGGAAAAATAAAGAAACGATTCTGGCTTCACTTGAACGACTGCAGGCAGGAGGATCAACAGCCGGAGCCGCAGGATTAAAACTTGCCTATAAAGTAGCGGAAGAAAATTTCATGGAGAATGGGAATAATCGTATTATACTAGCAACAGACGGTGATTTCAATGTAGGTCAGAGCAGCAATGCGGAAATGGAACGATTGATAGAGACAGAGCGTGAGAAAGGAGTTTTTATTTCCGTGCTGGGTTTCGGAATGGGAAATTATAAGGACGATAAGATGGAGATCATTGCTGATAAAGGGAATGGTAACTATGCATACATTGATAACATCCAGGAAGCAAAGAAAGTATTTGTAAATGAATTTGGCGGCACACTGTTTACCATTGCAAAAGATGTGAAGATCCAGATTGAGTTCAATCCTGTTAAGGTGAAGGAATATCGCCTAGTTGGTTATGAAAATCGCCTGCTGAATGAAGAAGATTTTGAGAACGATAAGATCGATGCAGGGGAACTGGGTTCGGGTCATACCGTAACAGCTTTGTATGAATTGGTGCTGAACGATAACGAAAAGGACGGGAAAAACAGGCTGAAATACCAGTCGACAAGTGTAAATGAAACGGCTCTCGAAAGCAATGAAGTGGCAACAATAAAGTTGCGTTACAAAGAACCTGACGGGTACAAAAGCAAATTGATAGAAGCAATTGTGCACGATGAATCGAAAACCCTTGCTCAAGCCAGTGAAAATTTCCGTTTCTCTGCAGCAGTAGCTGAGTTTGGTATGCATTTGCGCAATTCGGAATTCAAAGGAACAACAAATATTGACAGCATACTTGAATTGGCCAGGAATGCCAGGGGATATGACGAAGAAGGTTATCGGAGCGAATTTATTCGTCTGGTTAAATCATCTGAAACCCTTTGATAAAAACTCAATATGCTTAAGGAACAGCTTGTTTTTTTCGGGGCTAAAATGTATTGTGTTCCTTTTTGGTCCTGTGTTTGTACACAGGACTTTTTGCATTGTTACGGGAAAATTGTAATTTGCACCTGGCCGGAAGAAAAGATAAATACAAATATCTTGAAATCGGATCCTGGTAAAGGGATCATATAATGTAAAGGTTATTCCATGGAAAAATTGATTACACTTGCCGTATTTGACAGCATAATTGATGTGAAATTCAACCTGTTAAAAGACATGCTCGATCAGGCAGGGATCAGTTACATTACAAACAATGTTAATGCAAGGACCGTAAAACCGCTGCTATGTATGGCTCCGACCAATATTTCCATCGATATTAAAGTATATGAAAAAGATTGGAAAGAAGCCATACAGATATTGGATTCAATTGAATAATTTTGGCTGCTAAAATGAAGCCGGAATGTTCATACAAATTTTGCTGTTAATTCTCGGACTTGTCTTGCTGATCACCGGTGCTAACTGGCTGGTCGATGGCGCATCTGCACTGGCAAAAAAATATAAGGTTTCGGATCTTACCATTGGATTGACAATTGTTGCTTTTGGAACATCTGCACCAGAACTGGCAGTAAATTCATTCGCCTCTCTTCAGCATTATCAGGATATTGTATTTGGAAATGTGATCGGGAGCAATAATTTTAACCTGTTTTTCATTCTTGGTCTGGCAGGCATAATTACACCATTAAGCGTACAATCCAATACGGTATGGAAAGAGATCCCTCTTTCTTTTGTAGCCATCGGACTGCTATTTTTGATGGCAAATGATTTCTTATCTCCCGGCGTATGCTTACTTACACGATTTGACGGGCTTTTGCTGCTGATGCTGTTCGGACTTTTTCTATACTATGTTTACCGTCAGCTCAAAACCGATAAAATGCGAGCGGAAACTTCGGTGAAAAGGTTTTCCGGCATCAAAGTCTGGGCGATGATCCTTATTGGACTTGTTCTTCTGGTGGCAGGGGGCAGACTGGTAGTTGTTAAAGCAGTTCAAATGGCAGCAATAATGGGAATTAGTGAAAAAATTATCGGGTTGACAATTGTTGCGGCAGGAACCTCATTGCCTGAGCTGGCAACATCAGTTGTGGCAGCCATCAAAAGGAACAACGACATAGCTGTCGGGAATATTATAGGGTCAAACATTTTCAATATTTTCCTTATCCTGTCGGTTAGTTCGTTGATCAATCCCATTGTTTACGATCCTAAATTCAATACCGGTTTATACCTGCTTGCCGGAGGTACGGCATTTCTGTTTATTGCCATGTTTACCGGGCAAAAAAAGAAACTGGACCGGTGGGAGGCAGGGATTCTATTAATTTCATTTTTTCTTTACAACACGTTTATACTATCTGCCGGACTGTAGATTTGCCCCTGTTGAAAGTTCTCAGTACATTTGGGATATAATGCAAATTCCTATGGTATTATGAAACCGGTCAGTTTCCTGTATATTATTTGTAATGATTCTTTCAGGCTGCTCTTCAATGAATATACCACCATCCTTGCCAATCCCCCTGTTAAAAGAAAAAGGAGAAGGTAACTGCCAGGCTGGGGATCAATGTGGCAATGCCTTTTGAATCTTTTGAAGAGCTTGAAGGAGTGAAAGGAATATATTATTCTGGAGGAGTAAATACAACGTTTTTTCACTTATCTGTCGGGATAAATTATAAATTTGATCTGAAGAGGAAACACGAAGAATAACGATATTTACTGAAAGGCATGGCATGTAATACAAAAACATTGCATGAATTCAGACGGCATTTGATTTTTACCTGCAATTTTAATACAATGTATTAATTTTGTATACAGTCCAATAGTTTTTCTTCACGTTGTTAGATGCAAAAGAAAGTCAATGGATGACAATTATTCAATAGAGAAACGGGAGTCTTATATGTATATGAAAGTATACGGCAGGTATGATTACGATCGTTTTGTCTCTTTAATGAATATTGCAAATGAGGAATGCATAAATGAAAAAGTATTCAGAATAATAGTCGATGCATTGACTGTTGAACATGCGAATATTTCTACCATGGACAGGTTTAAGCTGGGAGAGAAGGTTGCCGGAATTGTTGGAGCCAGAATTAAAGTCGCCGTAATCTGGCCGCCGGAATACATAAACCGGTTTACTGCGACAGTTGCATTAAACAGGGGTGGAGTAATGCAGATATTTGGGAATATTGATGATGCGAAAAAATGGTTATTAAGTGAAATATAGATAAAATTGACGTTTTAAAGATATCCGGTTGTATTTGCTTCTTATTTATTTTTATGTGTAAGTATTGGTTTCAAACCAGGGCATATTGTAAAAAAGGGACCGAATAAATAAAAATCTTCTAACTTTAAGCAAATAAAACTCTGGAATTTTAGTGGTTTTAAGTAATGAATAATAAGTTAAGACAGTTTATTTCTTTGTTAAAAGAAGATCTGGGAATTATTGTAAGTACAAGCATCGGAGTATTTTTATTTGTGCTTTTTTTTCAGCCATTTCCTCTTGAGAAATTTGATTTTAATAATAAATTACTGTTTGTAGCCGGATTAGGAACAATTGCTTTTTTAATTATGGTAACTGTCAGTGCGGTTTTTCCCGGACTTATTCGGGAATATGACCAGGACAATAAGGAAGCTATCCTGCCTTCCTATCTCAGCGGTTTCCTTTTAATGAGCTTAACTTCGGTAGCTTTTGCCTTCTTTCTGCGCTATGTGGGCTTTGTTAATATTACTTTTTACATCATGTTTAAAGTGGGTTTAATTTGTCTTGCTTTGCCGGTGATTTTAAGATTATCTGGAAAAATAAAGGATTTAAAACAGCAAAACGAAACACTGGTCATCGAGAAGAAATTAATACAGAAACAAATCGAACACTATGAAGAAGATTCACTGAACAAATCCATCGAGTTTGTTTCAGAAAACATCAATGAAAATTTGAAACTAAAGATTGCTGATGTTGCTTTGATAAAATCTGCTGACAACTATGTGGAAATAGTATATAAGGAAGAGGATGATTTCAAGAAAAAACTTTTACGGAATACGCTTAAGAATATTGAGCTGCAAATTAAACCATATACGAATTTTATGCGTTGCCATAGAATTTGTATTGTGAATTCACATTACATTGAAAAACTACACCGTACGTACAATAATCATTGGTTATCCATAAAGGGATATGATGAACAAATCCCGGTTTCGCGTCAGTATCTGTTAAAGGTTAAAGAGACTCAGTGAACTATCAGGGGCGGATATCACTCACCACCATCTTTTGGTATTAATCCCCTTACTATTTGTTTTACCCCTGCTTGCAATCCGTTAATCCCTATTATTTTTTTAAAATAGTATTGGGGGGTAGTTTTGAAGAATATTGTTTATTGAAGAAGGAAGTGAAGTATGAATATTTTATTGATATATCCTGAATATCCGGATACCTTTTGGAGTTTTAAGCATGCATTGAAATTCATCTCAAAAAAGGCATTGAATTTCCCTTTGGGCATAATTACTGTAGCTTCTTTGTTGCCTGAAGACTGGAATAAAAAATTGATTGATCTGAATGTATCCAAATTGAAAGAAAGGGATATTGAATGGGCCGATTATGTAATGATAAGTGCAATGTCGATTCAACTGGCCTCTGTAAAAGAAATTGTTGAACATTGTAAACATTTATCTACTAAGATTATAGCCGGTGGTCCTTTGTTTACCGAGGAGTATAGACAATTTTCAGATATCGATCATTTCATATTGAACGAAGCTGAAATTACATTGCCCCGGTTTATCAATGATCTGAAAAAGGGACATCCGGAAAAAATATATCAAACCGATTTGTTTGCAAATATGGCAGAAACGCCAATCCCTGATTATACCCTTTTAAAGCTTAACAGGTATGCTACTGCAGAAATTCAATATTCTCGTGGTTGTCCGTTTGATTGTGAATTCTGTGATGTAACTGCCTTGTTTGGTCACAGGGTAAGAACAAAATCGTCTGCACAGATTATTGCCGAATTGGATATGCTTCTGCAATTCGGGTGGAGGGGAAGTGTTTTTTTTGTTGATGATAATTTCATCGGACATAAGAAGAAACTGAAAACTGATTTGTTGCCTGCTATCATTCTCTGGATGAATCATAACAATTATCCTTTTGGTTTTATTACCGAAGCTACTATTGATCTCTCTGATGATACGGAGCTTATGGAATTGATGGTCAATGCCGGTTTTTCAAAAGTGTTTGTTGGAATTGAAACACCGGAAGAGAGCAGCCTGAAAGAATGCAATAAAATTCAGAATAATAAGCGCAACCTGATTGACTGTGTCCAGAATATACAGCAAGCCGGAATTGAAGTGGCCGCAGGTTTTATTGTCGGATTTGATCATGATCCTCCAAATATTTTTCAGCGTCAGATCGATTTTATCCAGCGCAGCGGAATTATAACTGCAATGGTAGGATTACTAAATGCACCCCGGTTGTCAAAGTTATACAGGAGGTTATCCGGAGAAGGCAGAATAATAAATTCTTTTACCGGCGACAATACTGATTATTCCATGAATTTTGTACCCGTAATGGATAGAGAGACTTTAATGAAAGGATATCAGAAAATCATTCAAGGTATATATTCAAGCAAATCATATTATGAGCGGGTATTGTCGTTCTTAAAACAATACAATCCTCCCTTAAAGGAGCAAACCAGGATAACTTTTATCAAAGTGATAGCATTTATTAAGTCTGTTTTTTACATTGGCATTCTGTGGAAAAACAGAAAATATTACTGGAACCTGGTATTATGGAGCATTTTCAATAAACCCAAATCATTTTCCCTGGCCGTTACCTATAGCATATATGGCTATCATTTCAGAAAAATATTCAGAGAATTGCAATAAAAACAATCCCTTATACTTATTTTATTATGGATGTACTTAATTTGATGGTTGAAAAGTATTGTGAATTTCCCAGGGTTTTAAGAAAGCCCATGTGGCAGGTCTGGCATAAATTATTGATCAGGTCCGATAAAAATGTAAATGTGAATTTCATGAATTACGGATACAGTAACCTGAACGGAGAAGATATAATCAGGTTGCATCAGCAGGATGAAATCAACAGGTATTGTATCCAATTGTATGATCATGTGGTAAACAATAACGATCTGAAGAATAAAGATATTCTTGAAGTTGGATCAGGCAGGGGTGGCGGAGCCTCCTATATCACCCGATATTATATGCCAAATACATATACAGGACTTGATATTTCAAGCAGCATTATCGCATTTTGCAATCGCTATTACGACATTTCAGGATTGTCCTTTGTTAAAGGAGCAGCTGAGAATCAACCCTTTAATGACCATTCTTTCGATATAGTAGTAAATGTTGAATCTGCAAGATGTTACAGCAATCTGGATACCTTTTTTCTTGAAGTGAAAAGAGTATTAAAACCTGGCGGATACTTCTTGCTGGCCGATATGATACAAAAAGAGGAGGTTGAGACTATGCATACCAAACTGGAAGAAAGTGGATTTAACATTATGGAAAAGAAAAATATAACTGATAACGTTGTAAGTGCACTTGAAAAAGATTCGGCAAGAAGAGAAGCATTGATAGAGAAATACGTTCCCGGATTTCTAAAAAGTTCTTTTTCTCAGTTTGCAGGTACATTAGGAACAGAAAGATATTTATCTTTTGCGCAGGGAAAATTTGAATACTGGAGTTATATCCTGAACAGTCTCTAGAATGATCCCCTGTTTTAGAACGATTTTTTAGCCGCCAATAATCGTTTGAGTTTGGTAATCCCTGATTGTTTGATCTGACGAACTCTTTCTGTTGAAATTCCGATTTTATTGGACATTTCAATCAAGGTATGCAACGGTGTATTATTCAATCCGAAGGACATTTCGATAATATCAGCTTCCCTTCTTGTTAATTTATGCAGGGCATCATTTATTTCGTACTTGATTGACTCCTGCAATAATTTTGAATCGGGTGAAGGCATGTTGTTGATCTCGGCTACATCGTACAAGTTCAATCCGGTTTCATCATGAGTCAATAAAGGGGCATCAAGCGATAATTGATGTTTCTTTATCCTGTTTGTTGTGGCTATTTCTTCTTCATTAATATCTAGTGTACTGGCAATTTCTTCATCGGTAGGTTCCCGCTGGAATTTTTGCTCCAATAAAGGAAAAACCTTTGCCACCTTATTTATGGAAACGATTTTATTCAAAGGCAATCTTACAATTCTTGATTGCTCGGAAATAGCCTGGATAATGGATTGTCTGATCCACCAAACGGCATATGAAATGAACTTAAACCCCCTTTTTTCATCAAATTTGTGTGCAGCTTTTACCAGGCCGACATTGCCTTCGTTTATTAAATCGGGTAATGATATGCCTCTGTTTTGATATTGTTTGGCAACAGAAACAACAAACCTGAGGTTAGCTGTCACCAATTTTTCAAGAGCCTGCAAATCCCCTTCTTTTATTTTAATTGTCAATTCAACTTCTTCCTCAGCCGGTATCAAATCGTATTTACTTATTTCCAGAAAGTATCGGTTGATAGACTCATCACTTCTGTTGGTGATCTGTTTTGTTATTATCAGTTGTCTCATAAAAGTAACCAGGATGTTTTCAATTCAACCTTGTTTTTGTTTCTCATCTGTATTACCAGGGAACTGAGTTTTTTCCAATTGACCCGGTTTTTGCCTGTCTGGATTTGTAAAATTCGTCAGAGCTATAGATTTTTATGAATTACTATGTAAGTCACTATCAGGAATATGCCAACTCTTGTAATCATCATCTCCGGCTATTGCAGGTATACCGGACTTATTTCTCGGATCAAAGGAAGGGGGTTTTACATGAACTAAAAAAGAGATGGAATTTAGTCTAAGAAAAGCACGAACCTTTATATCCTAATAAGTACATTAAAGGTAGGTATAATTAATTCTATAATTGAACTTATTTATTGATTTGTCATAAATAGTGTTGAAATAAAAATCAATCAGGGGTTTTCTAAAGAAGAAGCAATCCATTTATACTTTTGGTTGAATAGCATGCACGTTGATGTTTTATTTATCTTTAAGCATTCATTTTATGTTGAACAATACAAACCAAGTCCCAAATGAAAGAAGAAACAGCCGTCAGCCGGATGTGTTTTTTCACATCCATTTTATTGACTCTGGTAACACTGGTAAGTTTTGGAATTGTAGTACCTCCTGTTACCGGACCGTTTTGTCCCGGAGAGTGTATTGATTACCCCTACCTTGATATCCTGTCACGATTTCCCAGGGAATATATATGGATGTACACCTCGGTGCTGCTTTGTATATTCTATGTAACTCTTATGGTTTGTCTGCATTACTATGCAAACAGTGAAAAGAAAGTATTCAGTCTGGCCGGTTTGAGTTTTGCATTGCTGGCTGCAGTTGTTTTAGTCATCAATTACTTTGTTCAGGTTTCGGTAATACAACAAAGTCTGCTCAATGGAGAAACAGATGGGATAGCCATTCTCACGCAGTACAATCCGCACGGAATTTTCATTGCACTTGAAGAGTTGGGTTACCTGTTGATGAGTATCTCGTTTTTTTTCGTTGCATTTGTGTTTTTTAAAAGGGACAGACTGGCGAATGCAATAGGTCTGATCTTTATGGTTAGCTTCTGGCTTACCATTGTTTCGCTGATTTATATTTTTATACACTTTGGTGTTCACAGGGAATATATTTTTGAATGTGTAGTTATAGTCATTAACTGGCTGGTACTGATCATCAACGGGATCATGCTGAGCATTTTATTCAGACGCAGTTTTAAAAAACAGCAAATTGAAAACCAATAAGCATTCTTTGTTCATTAAAGGATAAAAAGTATGAAGACTATCCGGTACACTTTCATTCTGCTTTTCATTGCATTCGGTTTTGCAACAGGCTGTAAAAAAGAATCTTCGGATTTTGATGAATACAGTAGTGCAGACTTTGAAAACTTATGGGGCACAACAGATATGTATTATCCTTTTTTCGGGTTAAAACATATTAACTGGGATAGTATCTATACCGTTTATCAGCCACGATTTGTAAATATTACCACCAGTGAAAAGAGAGATCTGCTGGGACAGTTGCTGAATGAGCTGAAAGACGGGCATGCCAACCTCATCAGCGAATCAGGCAGGTATCTGTCGTCATACGATCCTCAAAGGGCAGTAAAAGATGAAAATGCTTTTAGTCTGGGAGTGGTAAGGCAGTATTTTATGAATGATCTGATTGAAACAGCCGGTATTTTCAGTTACGGGATCATGCCGGGAAATAAAGGCTATGTCTATATATCTTCATTTCCTTCCGACGAATCAACATACCTTCAGTTTGATACTGTACTGGAGTTTGTAAAGGAAACGGAAGTCCTTATCATAGATATCAGGCATAACGGTGGTGGTTCTACGAATTCATGCCACTATTTTATCAGCCGGCTGATTGATAATGAGCTGGAAGGAGTGCTGTGGACACAGAGGGGAGGAGGTTACCGGCCTGTAAGCTACTATTATCCTGCAGGTGATTTTCAGTATACAAATAATACGGCATTGCTGATCAATGGCAAAACATTCAGTACGGCAGAATCAATGGCGAATCTTTGCAAAAAGATTGAACACATTGTACTTGTCGGGGATACAACAGGAGGCGGCGGAGGAGTCCCGGATGAGATATTTGTTTTGCCCAGCGGGTTGAAATTCAGGGTGCCTACAAGATGTGAAATGAGATACGACGGAGAGCATCTGGAATGGAACGGGATACCTCCCGATATTTTGATCCCTCAGACCAAAGAGAACATCGATAACAACAGGGATCTGCAACTGGAAGCAACATTGAATTACCTGGATTCACAATAAAATATTAATTTATTGCTGGGTGCCGGATTAATCCTTTATTCCAAATCGGATATCTGTATGTCATGTTTTATTGGTATACTTATTATAAGTAATAGCTCCGGAACTATAAAGACATTTCAATGGGATTAGAAAAACAAGGTTCAAGACCGACAGGATTGATCGGCATAATCATCGGGCGATTGATGAATAAATTTCAAACGATCTTGTACATTGAATATTTTAAAAACTGTTTACCCCCTGACAATTCAATACTATTGGATATCGGATGTGGTGGCGGAAAATTCTTGAGGTATTTGTCGGCGATGAATGAAAGTTATTTGCTTTTTGGTCTTGACCATTCCCTTGAGATGGTAAAGCTTTCAAAAAAAACAAATCAAAAAGCCATTGAACAGAAGCGATTAAAAATAATCCAGGGTTCGGTGACAGACCTGTCTTTTGAAGAGTCTATGTTTGATGTGGTTACAGCATTTGAGACAGTTCAGTTTTGGCCCGACATAGACAAATCCTTTTTCGAGATTGGGCGACTGCTAAAAAGTGATGGTTTTTTTCTGATTATTAACCGATATCCGGCAGAAGAAAGCAAATGGTGGAAAAAAGTTAAAATCAAAAGTGATAAGGATTATAAAGATAAACTGGAGAAAGCCCGATTTGGGCAGGTTACTATTGATTTGAATTATAAACCAGGATGGATTGTAGTAAAAGCAACAAAATGATAATAAGCCATTTGCGCACACCAGGCATTATGTACAATACTATATATTAAACAAATAAGGATAACAAGATGGAAAATGAAACTGAAAGCAATCTAAGTAATAATGAGATAGACATATCAACTTATGAGTGCCTTGCTGAATTCAGAGAACCATTGCTTGATTCGATTATTCAATCATTGAATGTTCCTTTGAAAAGCAAAGGATTGGATGCCGGATGCGGAATTGGTTATATTACCGGGTTACTTGCTAAAGCCATAGGAGAAAAAGGACATGTAACCGGTCTGGATGTATCGAAAGAGTTCATCCAATATGCCAGGAACAACAATCATTGGTCCAATCTTCAATTTATGGAAGGAGATATTAACTCGCTGCAATTCAAAGACAATTTATTTGATTGGGTTTGGAGTATCGACACAGTATGGCCCGGTCCAAAAGAATTTGGCTGCCCGGCAGAAGAACCTTTGAAAATTGTAAAGGAATTTTATCGAGTAATTAAGCCTGGCGGATCTGTTTATCTGTTATTCTGGTCTTCACAGAAATTGCTCCCGGGATATCCCGTACTTGAAGCTCGGCTAAATACAACATCTTCGGCAACGGCACCATTCATCAGAGAAATGAATCCATCGCATCATATCATGAATGGAATATATTGGCTTCAAAAGTCTGGTTTTAAAGATGTTTCAGTGAAAACTCATACAGGGGATATTATAGCTCCATTCAATGAGAATGACAGAAATGCACTGACTATTATAATTCAAATGTTCTGGGGAGGATCACAATCCGAAGTTAATGAAGATGACTGGAAAGAATTTATCAATCTGACAGACGAGAATTCTGATCAGTCTATTTTAAATAGCCAACATTATTATGGTTTTTATACCTATACATTATTTCAGGGAAAAAAGTTGGTTTAAGCATAATTACTATTCTTGAAAGAGCGTGTAATTATTTTTATTTTCCTATATCTGGTGTTTTTGTTCTTAACGGTCAATGAAATATCAACATCTCATTATTACGGAATTACGGAGTAATGCAATTAATAGCTGGAACAAAAAGAACTTTCCAGTTTCTTGGAACAATCCGGATTACTTCGCCACTATACTAATTCAAAGGTAATAGCGTAATTGAGTAACTGGCTCACAGGATTACTACTTTATCAGCTTTTCCGATAAAAGATCCAACAGTCCATCGAAATATGCCATGCACGTAAGCTATGGATATGTTGTAATCGGTAACGGGAATATTCTTTTTCCTTGCATCCTTGACTCCAAGCACGATCGAAATGCCATGGTTGGATCGGAATTATTTTGTAAATTGTGATATCGTTTCAATTTAGTACATAGTTACTGGATGTTCTTTAAAGAATAAGCTATGATAAGGAATTATTCATTTGAGATAAGAGACGGTTATTTGTATATGAAAATATCTGGCAAACATGAAAGCGGAGATTTTGTATCCTATTTGAAAGTGATTTCTGCTGAATGTGATAAAGAAAAGACAAACAAAATTTTGGTTGATGCCATGGAGGTGCAGGAAATTGTTTTGTCGATGATGGAACGTTTCCTGCTGGGGGAAGAATTGGCCAAAATTATTAAATACAAAATTAAGATTGCCGTGGTCTGGCCTGAAAAAAGAATAAACAGATTTACAGAGACAGTCGCATTTAACAGGGGAAGTATCATGCGAACCTTTGGAAATATCCAACAGGCAGAAAAATGGTTGTTAGGTCATATTATTAAATAAATTAAGGATAACAATCTGAAAAATCAAACCATTTTTATTTCAATTATGAAAATAAAGGATTTAAACTACAGGTTGTTTTTTGGTATTTTATTGATATTGATTATTTGCTTTGATGATTTGATTGCTCAGGTTGAATACGAAATCGTCGATACCAACGCGATATGGTATGTCGGGTTTTATTCTTTTGATGGTGAATATTCATTTTCTGATAATGAAGTATATACAATAAAGGAAGATACGGTCATTGATGTAAATCTTTATTATAAGTTATTCTTAAACGAGAATTATATTGGAGGTATTAGGGAAGATTCGGAAGGAATCGTGTATTTCCGGGATGCAGAAGAAGGACACTTATTAA
>JAFGQO010000209.1 GCA_016935615.1 Bacteroidales bacterium | reverse complement strand
TAACGAAAAAACCAAGCATATACATGTCCACACGAACAATCCCGCTGAAATGTTTCAGCAATTGAACGATATCAGCCTGGTAACCTTTCATAAGGCTGATGATATGCTGAGACAGAGTGAAGCCATTTTTAACCGGAAATGGAAAATAGCGCTGGTTACCGATTCCACCTGCGATCTGCCGCAGGAAATCATCGATAATTATCAGATTAATCTGCTGCCAATCAATATAAATTTCGGGGAAAGCCATTACCTGGATAAAATAACCATTCAGCCAGGGCAGTTTTATTCACTACTCGATAAGCAAAGTGAATTCCCAAAGACATCACAGATTAATGAAAAGGCTTTCGTCAATTTATATACTCAACTATCAGCCAGTTACGATTCCATCATAGCCATTCACCTGACCGATAAATTCAGCGGAACCTGCTTCAACAGTCAGAAAGCGGCAAAAACCGTCAATGCTGAATTTAACAAATCCATTTCGGTTATCAATTCCAAAAATCTATCAGGGGCGCTTGGATTGATAGTTCTGCGGGCAGCTCAGGCTATTGAAGCCGGGCATTCGCATGATGAAATTGTTGCTATGGCTGAACAATGGGTCAGAGATACGCAAATTTATGTGAGTGTAAAAACACTCAAATATATGGTGCGTGGAGGACGGGTTTCATACATCAAAGGCTTTATTGCGAAAATGCTGAATGTCAATCCTATTGTTTCTATGGATGAGAATGGTGCTTCTTATGTTTTTGGTAAAACATACAGCCAGCAATCCAATATGGAAAAAGTGATGGCGCACCTCCGGACTGCAACAAAAGGCAGGGAAATCTGGAATTGCATTGTCCTGCATGCTCAAAATGAAGAAGCAGCCGCATGGTATGCCATCAAAATGAAAGAATTCACAGGAAAAGAACCGCTGGCTTTGGTAAATATTTCTCCGGTAATTGGAGCCAATGCCGGAATCGGAACTGCTTCAGTTGCCATTATGTATGAATAAAAAAGACTATGACATTTTTTCAGATTTACTTGCTTGCGCTGGCCGGGATTTTATCGATGATGACTATTTTATGGCTCATCAGCATCAAAATCAGGAATGTGAGTATTGTTGACCTTTTCTGGGGCTTTGGGTTTGTGGTTGCAGGTGCAATTTATTTCCTGAGTACCGAAGGATTTGAAATACGAAAAATTTTGGTTATGATCATGGTTGCCATTTGGGGTTTGAGACTTTCGATCTACCTTGCATGGCGAAATGCGGGCAAAGGCGAAGATTTCCGCTACAGTAAATTCAGAAAAGATTATGGAGAGCACCGCTATTGGTGGTTCAGTTTTTTTCAGACATTTCTGCTCCAGGGGATTCTGATGTGGCTGATTTCCGCGCCATTGCTGGGAGCCCAGTTTTACCCGGATGATAGTCTCGGAGTTCTTGATTTTATCGGGATAGCAATATGGTTAATTGGCTTTGTATTTGAAGCTGGCGGCGATCTGCAACTGGCCCGGTTTAAAGCCAATCCATCCAATAGGGGGAAAGTACTCAATACCGGATTATGGAAATACACAAGGCACCCAAACTATTTTGGCGATGCGGCCGTATGGTTTGGTTATGCCCTAATCTGCCTTTCAGCAGGAAGCTGCATCCCGGTGCTTGGATCTGTGCTGATGACAGCCCTGATTATCAAAGTATCGGGAGTTGCCTTGCTTGAAAAAACGCTGAATACCACAAAACCAGGATATGAGGAATATGTCAGGAAAACAAGTGCATTTATTCCATGGTTCCCCAAAAAATAACCAAATTTTAATCCTATGTTTATCATAGAAAATATCTGGCTTATTCTGTTTTTTGCATGGGGTGTGCCCCTGACTTTTTACCGGAGTAAATTCCGGAAAATGGTTTACCAGACCGAAAGCTGGACCATCAACATAAAACCATATTTCGGTAAGGAGCTGAAAGCACTGTTTGGAAACATTTATCCTGATAACAGAGACTATTTAAAATTAAGGAATTTCTATCGGTTTTACCTCATCATTTATCTGCTCCTGTTCACGGCCTATTTAACTTTTAATAAAGACAAACATATGAATGAAATCAAAGTCGGCAGCACTATCCCTGCTTTTACCCTTTCCGATCAGAACGGGAATATGTTTAATATAGGTTCGCTGATCGGTAAA
The DNA here is from genome assembly GCA_016935615.1 of Bacteroidales bacterium. Lineage (GTDB taxonomy): Bacteria > Bacteroidota > Bacteroidia > Bacteroidales > UBA10428 > UBA10428. Next base: position 5,760 of record JAFGQO010000209.1, on the reverse strand, counting down.
AAAAACATGGTAATTTATTTTTATCCTAAAGATGATAGCCCTGGCTGTACTGCCCAGGCCTGTTCGTTCCGCGATCAGTTCGAGGTATTTACCGAGGCCGATGCAGTCATCATTGGCATCAGCAGTCAATCGGTTATAAGCCACAAAGAGTTTGCTGAAAAACACAGGCTCAGTTTTACCCTGCTGAGTGATGAAGGAAATAAAATCCGTAAGCTATTCGGCGTGCCTGCCAATTTATTGGGATTGCTGCCGGGGCGTGTAACCTATGTTGCCGATAAAACGGGCAAAGTTATTTATACATTCAATTCGCAATACCAAACCGAAAAGCATGTTGATGAGGCATTGAGGATACTTCAGGAATTGAAATAAACAAATAGAAAAAGCGAAACAGGTAATTAAGTCCGTGGCCTCCCTACTATTGTATCTTTTTATTGGCGGAACAGTTGGGATATTCACTACAGAAGCCATCGATGAAAAAATGCTCTATAAGGGCGGTTTGCTGGATATTTTCAATCCATATGCCCTGCTCACAGGCTTCACACTTGTAGCACTTTTCGCACTACATGGCTCGGTTTACCTCATTATGAAAATGCAGGACAAACTTGCCGAAAGGCTTGATTATATCTCCAAAATGGCTGACATGTTCTTCACCATCTGTTACGTTATATTATCAATCGCTACCCTTATGTTCGTTCTACATGCAGCGGAAGAATTCAGGGAAATGCCAGTTTTATTCCTGATTCCGGCTGTGACCTTCCTCTTATTGTTGAATGAGAGCAGATTAATTGTTAAGAAAGAATACTGGGCTGCTTTTTTGATATCTTCTGTTTTGACTTCATTATTACTGATAACTATTGCGATAGGATTGTACCCCAATCTGTTACTTTCAAACATCAACAGTTCTTATTCATTGACAATTGCCAATAGTGCGGCCTCTCAGAAATCATTAGGCATAATTCTCTCTATCGTCGTAATCGGGGCTCCTATGGTTATGATTTATACGATTTTGTTATTCAGGACATTTAGGGGTAAAGTCGTTCTGGATGAAATGAGTCATTAGCGTCTGTTTTAAATTGCAACTCTTGTCATAAATTAATCCGTTTATACAATGCTCTGTAAATTAATTATTTGAAAACATTAACAGACTATTATTGTTATTGACATGGAAGATTAATTCATCCAATAGTATTTGAACTGATTAACATTAACTTTTGTAAAAAAAACGGAAATACACTTAAAAGTAAATAATTATGGTATTTTATCAATTAATTAAGACACAAAAATTACCTGTTTCCAAAGAAGCAATATGGGATTTCATTTCATCACCGGCTAATTTGAAAGAAATAACACCTGAGCATATGGACTTTATTGTAACCAGCAATAATGGTCAGGAAAAAATGTATCCGGGCATGATTATTACTTACAAGGTTAGTCCCTTACACAATGTGGCATCATCAGCATAAAATTGAGGCGATTAAAGGCGGTGTATTAATGACAGATATTGTTACATGCCAACCACCATTGGGGATATTGGGCGCACTTGCTAATTCACTATTAATCAGAAAGCAGCTTCAGCAAATATTTGATTACAGAACCACTGCTTTAGAGAAAAGATTTGGGACGATGTAAGATTAAATGTCGAATTAATAAATCAAAAAGTATAGCATAAAAAATGGTTAACAAATCAGTATTTATAGTATTCCCACATCATCTCTTTCAAGATATTGAACCCTTAAAAAATACATATGAGGTGTATTTGGTTGAAGAATATTTATACTTTAAGCAATATAAATTTCATAAACGAAAACTGGTTTTTCACCGAGCCAGTATGAAGTATTACGAAAGCTATTTGAAGGAAAACAATATTGTTGTTCATTACATTGAAGCCACAGATTCTAAACATGATATTCGAGAATTGCTACAACATTTAAGTCAGCGGGAGATAACCCAAATTGGATATTACGATGTCTGCGATAACTGGCTGGAACATAGAATCGACCAAAACTGCAAAGCATTCAATCTTTCGGCTAACAAACTCGAAAGCCCATTATTCATTAATACTTCCGCCGATTTAGAATCTTATTTTGGTGCCAAAACAAGATTTTTTCAAACCGATTTTTACATACAGCAACGGAAGAAATTAAAAATCCTGATCGATGAAAATGGCAAAGCTTTTGGTGGCAAATGGAGTTTTGATGCGGAAAACAGACTTAAATATCCAAAAAACAAATCAGTTCCCGAAATTCAATTTCCTCCCATCAATGAATTCTACCAGGAGGCCATTAAATATGTGGAAAAAAACTTCGCCAACAATTATGGGACTGTTTCAGGTAAATTTATTTATGCCACAACACATCAGGAAAGCGAGGAATGGCTACAGCGGTTTCTGCAACACAGATTTAATGAATTCGGAGAATATGAAGACGCCATTGTTGACCATGAAAACATCTTGCATCATGGAGTACTCAGTCCCATGTTAAATGTAGGTTTGCTCACACCCCTGCAAATAGTTGATGAAGCTATTCATTATAGTTCAAAGAATGAGGTACCGCTTAATTCGTTTGAAGGCTTTATACGTCAAATAATTGGCTGGAGAGAATTTATACGTGGTGTTTATATATATAAAGGAACTGAAGAAAGAACCATGAACTTTTGGAATTTTAATAAAAAAATTCCTGCGTCATTTTATGATGGAACCACAGGTATTGAACCTATTGACAATACTATCAAAAAAGTATTAGAAACGGGCTATTGCCATCATATAGAACGATTAATGCTGTTGGGCAATTTTATGTTGCTTTGTGAATTTAATCCTGATGAAGTTTACAAATGGTTTATGGAACTGTTCATTGACTCTTATGACTGGGTAATGGTACCCAATGTTTATGGTATGAGTCAGTTTGCCGATGGAGGCATAATGGCAACGAAACCATACATCAGCGGAAGCAGCTATGTATTAAAAATGAGCAATTTCAAAAAGGGTAATTGGTGCCCGATCTGGGATGCCCTGTTCTGGCATTTTATGGATAAACAACGTGGTTTTTTTTCCTCAAATCCCCGCCTTGGAATGTTGCTAAACATGTTTGACAAAATGGATGAAGAAAAAAAAGATCAGCATCTGTCAATTGCAAAAAAATGGCTACAAGATTTACATAAATAAAAAGCAGAATACACAGATAGCCGTTAATCATTATTCGGTCCTTGATTTGTGTTCCCAATTCGAGATTATTCCTGTGGGCCAATTCAATCCCATACCTGCTGACGATAAAAGGCCGATAAAATTCGGAACTCCCTGGCAGCAGAATTCGGGAATAAACCTTTACCAGCCGATAATAGACTTTTCAATAAAAAACCGAGTGGCAGAAAGCAGAATAAATGAAAAGCTTAAGAATACCGATGCAGTTGCCGCTGAAAAGGATCTGAAAATGGAGGTAATAAAAAGTTTCTCTAACATATGGCTCATGGAGGAACAGCTTCGCTCCACTGAACTAGATACACTTCGCACATCGAGAACTAAAGAACTCATCATTGCAAGATTTAAAGAGGGGAAAATACTTAAAACCGGGGTAAACAGGACCATTCTGAATCATAATAACGCTTTGTTAAATTATTTTACAGCTTCATCACTGCTTGAGCAGCAGCAAAAAACAGAAAGAATGAAATATACACCATCTATCGGTTTCGAGGGTTTTCTTGGTGCCTCCCAGTATGCCGACACCTTTAACCCTTTTCTTGCAGGCACCTGGTATGGTAGCAGCTATGCAGGCCTGAGCCTTAAGTTCCAGATTCTTTCCGGGACCAGCACAAGAAACAAGGAAAAGCAGCTAATACTCGAGACAAAAGGAATTAAATCGAGGCTGGAGGATGAAATTGAACTTGTAAATAATACCAGCCTGAGGATTGCTGAAGAGATAAGACAGATCGGGTACCAGGTTGACATATCGAAGGAGAACATATTACTTCTGGAGGAGAATATTTTTCTCAACCAGATTAGGTTTGAAAAGGGTCAGATAAATGCATATGATCTTCTTACAGATGAAATTGACCTGCAGAAAGAGATGTCAAAGTTCAGTGAAAAAAGCGCTGAGCTTGTCCAAAAGCAGATTGAGTTGATAAACAATTCCGGAGCACTTTCAATATTTTTAAATGACTTAAAGAATAACTAGAAAAATGAAAAGTAGATTCAGATTTTTTATTGCAATAATATTATTTGCCAATTTTACGCGGGTTTCTTCACATTTACCTTTGATTTTGAACCCGGGATCTTGAGTACCGGATATAATATGTCCTTTTTGTTACAATTATTAATTTTAGATTATTCTGGCATTTAAATGAAAACTTAGGGCTCCTTGTTGAAGGCGATGCTCTACCGGCTCCGCAGGGAAGAGCTGAAGATGTGCTCGTTGCTGCAACATACACGCTTTCTGACCGAATCGGGTTTAAGGCCGGATAAAGTTTGCTTGAAGGTGGCGCAGACAATGAATAGTTTTATAACTTCCCTCTATTTCATTATGCTTCAGTTGGTTTTTAAATATATCTTTAATAATGTTACAGTTATACAATGATGCCTCTTTCAGAATAAGTAAGATTGTTACACATTGCTACAGTACTTCCTTCTATATTGCGGTAAGTTTACTGGATACAGAGACGCGGAAAGCAATTTACAGTATTTACGGTTTTGTAAGATTCGCTGATGAGATTGTTGATACGTTTCATGATTTTAATAAAAAGGATCTTTTAACTAAGTTTGAAAGCTCGTATTATAAAGCTTACAAAGATGGAATTAGTCTTAATCCTGTATTGCATTCTTTCCAGAGATTAAAATAAGTTCTTTTGGCAGGGAAGTTAAAGAAACATCAATCAGGGATATTGAATCAGATTTTTCTGCTGCTTATCAGGGAATAAAAGAGCTGCCGCAAAATGCAAAACTTCCGGTTCTTATTGCCTATTATTATTATTTAAAATTGTTAAAGAGAATTAAACATACCCATGCTGAAGAGCTTTTTAAAACAAGAATCAGAGTCCCTGATTTTCAGAAGACACTGCTGCTGTTTAAAACATTTCTCAAAGTTAAAATGAGGTTGATTTGATTTCATTAATTTGTATGAAAGAAACATTTGTGATATTAGTTGATGAAAGCGATAATCAGGTTGGTGTGATGGAGAAGCTGGAGGCTCACAGGAAAGCTTTACTTCACAGGGCAATATCTGTATTTATAATAGATTCAAAAGGTGATTGGATTTTACAGAGAAGGGCTCTTGATAAGTACCATTCCCGGGGGCTGTGGACAAATACCTGTTGCACCCACCCTGCACCCGGGGAGTCTGACATAGATTCGGCTGGTAGCAGGTTAACTGAAGAGATGGGAATAGACTGTAAATTAAGGGAATTATTCAGTTTTGTTTATAAAGAGAAGCTCGATAATGAGCTCACTGAATATGAATTTGATCATGTATTTATAGGCATTTACGATAGAGATCCCGTCATCAACACAACCGAGGTTGATGATTGGAAAAAGGTATCATACGACGACCTACATAAAGACATTCTTGAAAATCCTGATAACTATACATATTGGTTCAAGGAGATCTATAAGAAAGTTAATTCTCATTTGTTGAATAGTAAAAACAATGAATAATGATAAACTTAATTTTAGTTCTGGTCTCTTTCTTTCCTGACTTGTGACAGTTAATATAATTCGTGCGGTTTTATTTTTCAATATATTGAATATGAATATTTTAAGATTCATAAATTTGTATT
>JAFGQO010000029.1 GCA_016935615.1 Bacteroidales bacterium | reverse complement strand
TTTTGGTGACTTTGTGGCATTTTTTAATCATACTATTTTAGCCACGAAGACTCCAAAACCCGAAGAAACACAAAGTCTGCTCATATACATAACTATAAATCAATAAATGTATTATCGATCCTTATATCGAACTCACGTTAATTTATATTGTTCGGCTCAAACCGGGTATTAATATATACCCTTGTATATACTATTATATCTATCATACTGTTATAAAGCGACTGAAATTTCTGAAAAAGTTCCCACCGGTATCTTTGCTAAGCTATTTTAGTGTTGATCTTTATGCAATTGCTTTCGAAAAAATGGTGTGTACTACTCAATAAATCTTATTTTTTCACTTCTGCAGGCAAAGGCTTAATCTTATTCATTATAAAACCGAAAATCAATCCCAGAATGCACAAACCCCAGGCATAGGAAACAAGAACCTCATCAATTCCTCTGAGAATTGACGGAACGATTACTCCGACCAGACAAAAGAAAATGGAAAAATTAACACTGTGCCTGTTAATCTTAGGATATATCCACATTACCAGAACAAGAAAACCAAGAGACATGGTCATTGAAACGAAGAAAAAGGTAGCGTCAACAAAATTGCGCAGAATCAGTGCCAGGATAATTCCAAGCGTCATCATCACAGCCATGGTAATACGCATGGTGATAAACAACTTCTCCGGTTTTAAGAGTTTTGACTTTTCCAGAAAATCCTGCGCTACAGAGGCTGCAGAAGTAAAAAGGTATGTGTCAGCAGAGGAAGATACCGCCGAATAAATGATCACAACAGACAAACCGGCTAAACCTGCAGGAAGCAGTCGGCTGAATCCCACAATCAGTGCAGACTCAGCCTCAAGGTCAGGAATGGCAATACGAATCACCATACCAATCATTAATAGAATGACTCCAATCATAACATAAAATACCGAGGAAAGGATTAAGCTACGTTTAAAATGTTGTTGATTCTTTATAGCGTATACTCTTTGCCATAATTCAGGGGATGCCATGGGAATAAAAAATCCTGCAAGAAAAAAACTCACAAGTTGTTTGGCGGAGATCTTAAACAAGTCAATGAACTCAATTTTCGGTTTGGCATGAGTACTCATCAGCAAAAAGATCATCAGAATAAACAAAAGAAAAATACCGATGGTTTGAATAATGTCCGTTTTCACCACCGCACTGAATCCTCCCGCTACCAGGTACAATAAGATGACCACTCCGATGATAATTACTGAATACTCATAGCTTATGGGAGTGTACTCATCGATTACTTTTGCTCCGGCAATGAAATTCAGCACTACCCACCCAAACATGATTATAATAACAATAAGGGTGGCAAGATATCCGGCAAATTTCCCCTTGGTATAAAAAAAGAAATCAGGGAGTGTATAAAACTTCCTTTCATCTGCCAGCTTCTTAATTTTCTTTCCGAAAAAATAAAACACAAACAGACCTAAAACAGACCCGATAAAATACCACAGCGCCCCAACTCCATACATAAAAACCAGTGCAGTATAGGTTAAAAGAATAGCAGCTCCTATTCTGCTTGAAAAAATGGTAGATGTTGCCTGAAATGAATTCAGCTTTCTGTTTGCAATCAGGTAATCTTCTTTTTCCTGTTTACGGCCTGTCCAGAATCCAACAATTAACACAACGACAAAATAAACAGCAATAAACAAATAGTCAAGTGTGGTTAACATAACAGACAGGAATTAAGTTTGCAAAAAGAATTTTTCACTCATCTGACACCTTATATATTTTTTTACTTTTGTCCGTACTTTCGATGCATTCCTCAAAAACAGAGGCAATTCTCCTGAACTGCTTCGATTTGGGATGAAGCTCATCATACCATCCTTTTTTTTCATCCACTGCCCCTCTGCTGTCAATATGATACACATTCTCATATTCGCGACCGACATCAATAAGCATTTCATTAAAGTAATGAATCATTCCAAAAACAACGGCTTTTTGCTCCCTATCGTTTCTGTATCCTCTTAACAAAAGAGGAGTTTCAAGCCAAATGCCGTTTTTTGTAAGTTTGTTGACAACTGGCCTGACAATACCAAAACCAATTTTTGAACCGGGAATGGCATAATCATATCCCTGGGTTATTACTTTCAGATTTTTAAATTTTTTTGTTTCTTCTTCAATGCTTTTGAAAAAGAGTTTATACTGAAGTTTAAACAGTTTCATCAAACCAAAAAACTCTTTGTTCAGACAAACATCTGCAAACCGCACCTTCCCTTCACTTGTTGCCAGATCAGCTTCAATAATTGCAGGGATTTCGCTTCTCCTGTGCACCAGTTGAGCAAGCCTGTAACCTCCTACAATGTCATTTCCGCCTCCACTGATTAAGAATACATCCGGGCTTAAAAGAGACAATTTCTCGATATATTCCTGTTCGTATAAAATATTGGCTATCCAATCTCCTCCGTAAGCCAGACTGTTAATTGCATAATTTCTCCTGTTTTTGTTCAGTTGATCAATAATATCGCTAATAAATAAAGGATATTCAAACCAGGAATCTCCTTCGGCCAGAATAATCTTCGAATAATTGCCTTTTCTGATCTTTTTCCAGAACAATTTCTCCCGGTGCTTTCTGCTTCGTTTATTGAATCTTCCAAGCATACCCTGATCCGCTTCGGAAGCATTTTTAATAGTACCCTCATTCATGTCAAATATTCTCAGCAACATTGGACGCAGATCTCTGAACGAAATGTCTTTTTGCCTGAATAGTAAATCAAATTCGTTGTCTGAAAATTCTTTGGGTGATTTGATCAGGCTCTCTATCAATTCAACTTTCGATGGCATTTTAGTAAGAAGTTTTGTATTAGTATATAAAACAAAACGGATCCATATTCAATCCGATTATTATAGAAGCATTATTTATCTTCAGGTATTGGAATATTATACACCACGCGAAGATCCAAGATCACCCCATCTTTGAAAACAATGTTCTTCTGCTCCCGGTCATCTCCAAATCCAGCAAGCGGCAGACTGAAATCCACTTTCTGATCGGCCTCATATTGTGTATAGCTTCTTCCCAGTGAATGACCAGCCCTGCCCTCAATATATATATTCCCAGCTATGCGAAACCTTCCGAACAATGAAAGATCAATGCTTTTGCGTTCGATATAATCTCCTTTGCAATCAGGATCTCCAAGATAATAGGTGGTAACCAGACCGAAATGACTTATTCCCGCTGTACACCAATCATTAACCTTGTAATTGATTTTTGCATATACCGGCAATAATCCCGCAACTGACCACCGTTCTGACAATTGCCAGTCCAGGTTGATCAAAGGCACCAGGTAGGGACCAAAAAAATCGTGGTTGTACATGGCTCCGAAGCTCATGGTCAGGTTGTCGCGGAATTTCTTTTCGAACATGGCCATACCTCCGTATTGAAAATGCTTTCCATCGATGTTATTGAGGTCTGACATTAATCTGGGGGCAAAGAAAAGCTGAAGTCCCCGACCTTTGGAAAATTTCTGATAAAGCCCGGTCCGCAAAAGAAAACCGTGGATATGTATCGGATTCGCAATTTCCGGAGGCAGAGTTTCTCCATTGGTAACATTAAAATAAAAATAATTTAAACTGTTATACCAGATTGTATGTTCAGAGAATTTAACCGGTGCAACAAGATTTAACATTGAACCGACTTCTGTAGCCTTTTTGGTTAGAACAGAATCGTAAGATCGAGGAAATCCGTAGCGACCTGATATGGTTAGTATATCAAGTGTTTGCTGACAGGCCGCAGATATACCTATGTATATACTCAGTGCAGGAATTATAAGTCGTTTCATGACAGCAATTTAAGAAAAAAACAATTGTTGAAAGAATGAGTAATAATAGATTCCGTCTAAGTTTGGTCTCAATTGCCGGGAATTCTGTATTTGTTGTTCCTGTTATCAATTTTTCCTGTAAAAAACTCTTTATATCCAATCTTCAATGCTATCGTCCCATACATACATGTCGCCGCTATAGTTGCCTGTAAATGACTCCCCGTCATTCAGCATAACATCGAAATCTATGATCCAGTTCTCTCCATCCTTCTGAACATTTACTGTTCCGCTGGTTATATCTCTGATCGTTCCGCTGTAATCGGAAAGATCAAGGTCCAAAGCAATTACACCAGCCGTAAAAGTAAATGGTTCAAAATCACTCACAGAGTATGTATATTCTCCCTCGGAAATTTCCCCTGATGTTTCAGGGATCATGTATCCGAAATAGATAAAGTGACCTGCACCACTGTATTCCGGCTCAACACCCGGTATACCTGCGGTCATTTCTACTCCTGGTGAATACAATTCAATCTTAAACCACAAATTTGTGGTCCAGATCAATCCGTTATTCAATTCATAACCGGTGCCCTGATAAGTGAAACTGTTGGTAGTATCACTGTTGTTATCATCCTTATTACATGCAAGAAGCAGCAGAAATGCCAGTACAAAAATCATTTTTCTCATAGAATTAATTATTTTAACAGTTGAAACTTTTAAATTACGTCAATATTTGCATTCTGTAAACACAATGTATCAACACATTCAAAACAACAATTATGTAAAGTTGGATCTATAGAAAATAGCATTGTTAAATATCGTATAACTCATGAATAATGTCATTCTGGTTGAAATGAAAAGGATTATTATCGTGTATATAAAGAACCAATCAGGCAGTTAAAAAACATGTTTTATCCAAATTTTAAGTGATAAGATTATAAAAAACAATAAAGCAATTCCGCTTTAAATGAGAACAATGATTGCATATTGCGGCTTACGATGTGACAATTGTCCGATTCATCTGGCAACTTTAGAGAGCGATAAATCCCGGCAAAAAACAATGAGAAAATCAATAGCCAAGCAATGTACTGATCTTTACGGGATGCATCTGCAACCCGGGGATGTAAACGATTGTGACGGATGTACCGCTGGTACCGGAAGATTATTCTCAGGATGTACGAATTGTAAGATCAGGGAATGTGCAAGTCAGAGAAGTATTGAAAGCTGTGCATATTGCAATGATTATGCCTGTGAGAAACTGAAACAACATTTTGAACTTGATCCTGATGCACAGATCAGACTTGAAAAGATCCGGCAGACAATGAATAAATAAAGATACGTATTGTTATAACATCACACACAACCAACCGACCTGCCGATTTATCTTCATAAAAAAATCATCCGCAAAGTAAATAAAACAAAACAACCCAACTTATTAAACTTTAGCGATTACCTTTATAGCAACTAAAAAATAAGAATTAATGCAAGTTACTGTAAACAGAAAAAACATAAAATTTCTTCCGGATTCCAGCAGGGTAATTGCACGTTTTCTTTATATTGATAACGAAAGGATAATAAATACAATACGTTTTGTATTGAATATGTCTGAAGATGAGGCATCACTAATATTAAACCAGGTCTTAAGAGATTATTCCATACGACACAGAAATATTTCAAAAATTTTTGAAAGACATTTTAATAAGATCGCACACTTGTTTAAGGAGCTAAACATTGACCCTGAATCGCTTGATCCTTCCCGAAAAATACTTATTGGTGCCTATTTCACACAGGAATATTCAATTGAATCAGCTGCTTTTTTTAATCCTTCCATTGTTGAACATCCTGATCAGTCTGAGATCAGCCCTGATGAAAAAAGAGTAATATTAAGTTTCAGGGCTACGGGAGAAGGGCACATTTCGTCGATAGTATTCCGAACGGGCGTGATCGATAAAAATAACAACCTTGCAATGGAACCTGTTGGCACAATGCAGGAAGAAGCTGAACACGTCCAACGACATATTTACGATAAAGAAGCGTTTATGCGCAAGCTGGATGAAATGCAGGATTTTCCTTCTGTTATTCCATCTGGTATAATACTGGATAGACTAAATGATAAATTTACCTATGGTGAACTCCGGAAATGCATTGAAGAAGAAAGGAAGACACTTCACCTCGCTTCCGATAAAGGAGTAATTTTTAATCAGATCATATGGCTGGCTTCATCACATTACGAACTTGAATTCTCTTTAGATACTAACATTTCTGAAAGGGTTATTTTTCCTGTATCGGTAAACGAAAGAAATGGTATTGAAGATGCCCGTTTCGTAAAATTTAAAGAGGATAAAAACAAAGCGATATATTATGCCACATACACGGCTTATGATGGCATCTCAATATTACCAAAAATGCTTGACACCAGAGATTTTTATCACTTCAGGGTATTGCCTGTTCATGGGGAAATTGCCCAGAACAAAGGAATGGCAATGTTTCCAAGAAAAGTTAATGGTCAATATGCTATGCTCTGCCGGGTGGATGGCTTTAATAATTATATCGCCTTTTCTGATAACATTACGATTTGGCGGGAGGCTAAGTTAATACAGCAACCTAAATTCCCGTGGGAGTTCGTTCAAATAGGGAATTGCGGATCGCCTCTGGAAACCCCTGAGGGATGGCTGGTGATAACTCATGGAGTAGGGCCTATGCGGGAATATGTTTTAGGAGCATCTCTATTTGATCTTCAAAATCCTGAGAAAGAGATAGGAAGGTTAAAAACGCCTTTATTAATACCCAATGCTGAAGAAAGGGAAGGATATGTTCCTAATGTGGTTTATTCCTGCGGGTCCATTATTCATAACAAGAATCTGATCATACCCTATGGCATGTCCGATTATGCTTCTACCTATGCTACTGTTAATTTAAGAGAACTCCTGAATGAATTGAAAAACTCAAAATAGCAACAAACATTCTAATTCCTTTATGAACTGTTCAACAAACGGAACTGATTGTTTACCGGGCTTTAACAATCACTGTACACTGTATTTTATTGACAATGTGTGAATGATGTAACTCTTATCCTGAATTGTGTAATGTATTCTGAAGCCGTTCTAAGTAACTTTAACAACAGTTATCGGACCTTAATTTCAAGGTTCAGATAATATTCAAATTTACGCTATGAAAAATTCACTTTACATTATCGTGGGATTACTTTTAGTAATCTGGGGTATAATTTTCTTTGGATTTAATGCATCAGGAGCTGTTCACTTAATTCTCGTGTTAGCAGGAATAATCGTACTTGCAAGACTTGCTTTCGATAAACTATTATCAAATAGACAGGGTTGATGCAGACTATTTAAATAGAATATTTGAAATCTGTAGAGTCTTTACCAATGTAAATCTTATAATTATGAACCTAACTATAAACCAGGAATACTGGAATGAACTTAAAACCAAGCTCAGAAAAAAATACCCACAATTGCAAGATATTGATTTTCAGCATAAAGAGGGTGAAGAAGAAAGCATGTTAAGAATGATAGAATATAAACTTAGAAAGTCGAAAGAGCAAATGAAGGAAATAATTGCAGATCTTTAGCCTGTTTCCCATTCGCAATAAAATAACCAACATATGAAAGGAAATTGAAATGAATTACTTGTATTTTTTGATTCCTGCTTTTATGCTATTTCTAATCGGAATCAGGATTGTCCGTCCAACTCAGCGAGGCTTAATCGAACGACTTGGAAAATACCACAATTTTGCCAAACCCGGATTTCACTGGATAATTCCAATTATCGACAGAATATTCATGGTTAATGTAACCGAACAGATGGTTGATGCTGAGCCACAGGAAATAATCACCAACGACAACCTGAATGCAAGTGTGGACGCCCAGGTTTATTTCAGAGTAAAAGCCGATGAAGAAAGTGTAAAAGGCTCAATTTATAATGTTAATAATTACAAATGGCAGATTGTCAATCTTGCACGTACAACGCTGCGTAATATTATTGGCACGCTTACGTTAAAATCGGCTAACAGTGAACGGGGTAAAATTAATGCCGAACTCTATAAAACACTTCACGACGAAACTCAGAGCTGGGGTATTGAAATAGTCCGGACAGAATTGAAAGAAATTGATCCGCCAAAAGATGTACAGGAAACCATGAATAAAGTGGTAAAGGCCGAGAATGAAAAAATTGCGGCCATAGATTCTGCGACAGCTGCAGAAACTGTTGCCGATGGTGTGAAACGTGCCAAGATTAAAGAAGCTGAAGGATTTAAGCAATCAAAAATATTGCATGCCGAAGGAGAAGCCGAAGCCATAAAACTGGTAAATGCAGCAGCAGATAAATATTTTGTCGGGAACGCACAATTGTTAAGAAAGTTGGAGGCATTGGAAGCATCGCTGCAAAAGAATGCAAAAATAGTTATACCAACCGGAACGGAGTTGGTAAATATTATCGGTGAAATGGCTGGAATAGTGCCATTAACAAAAAATCAATCAGAAGTTTAATACAACAATTAAAATAAACATTATGAACAAAGGAACAGTGAAATTTTATAATGATTCGAAAGGATTCGGATTTATTAAGGACTCAAACTCACCAAAAGAGTATTTTGTGCATTCATCAGGTTTAAAAGAAAGTATTGAGGAGAATGACGAAGTTACGTTCGATTTGGCGGAAGGTAAAAAAGGATTAAATGCAGTGAATGTTAAACT
>JAFGQO010000208.1 GCA_016935615.1 Bacteroidales bacterium | reverse complement strand
GGGAGAATGGCAGCCGGAACACATACTCTCCAGTGGAACGCTGAGGAGTATCCCTCGGGGATTTATTTTTGCAGGCTGAAAGCTGTTGAGCATACGGAAGTTAGGCGAATGTTGCTGATGAGGTGATTGTATTATTCCCTTCGTCTCGAAACGACCAGTGTTGTCATCCTGACTGATATTGTTGAATTTAATTTATTTACAATATGTAACTTGTTCTCATTATATCATTTAGAATGTTATATAATCAGGAAGGATCTTACTCCGGATGGTATTTTGGCTTATCAATTGCCGATGTTTCCATGTTTTTTTGTTCTTTTTTTATTTTCCACTTGACTGATGAATAATTATATTATATTATTCACTTAACTGAAGATAAAATTAAACAAATAAATCACTCAAATGAAAGAATCAATCACAAAATGGAATTTCTGGTGGACTAACCCGGAGAAATTAGACGAATTTAAATGGGTACCCAGGGAAATCCTAAATGAAGTGATAAAATTACTGAATTCAAAGCGTATAAAGGATATAATTGGAGTCCGAAGGTCAGGCAAAACCTATTTGATGTACCAGACAATTTCTCATTTGCTAAAATCAGAAGTTAAACCTGGAGAGATATTGTATCTTAACTTCGATGACCCTGAATTCAGAAATATCAGGATGGTTATTTCATCAGCGCTGGAGATCAAACCGGATATAAAGTATATTTTTCTCGATGAAGTTCAAAACATTCCGGAGTGGGAGAGGCAGGTCCGTGTTTTTTATGATAGGGGAGAATTCAAGCAGATATTTGTCTCCGGTTCTTCAGCTTCTTTAATTTCAGCGGATTTGGGTAAAACATTGACAGGCAGGCATATAACCTTGCAGGTTACACCTTTCTCATTCAGGGAGATAATCTCAAAATATAATATTGACTATAAGGATCCCTACGAAAAAGAAAGAGTTCTTCATTATCTTGAAGGATTTTTGCTGGATGGAGGATTCCCTGAAGTTCACGAGGATGATGTGGTCACAAAAGAGCCAATACTTGTGAATACGTATAACGATATCCTAGTTCGTGATGTGGTATCGAGGTACAACGCGGAATCTGAGATTACGAGGAATATTGCATATTATTTGATGACCAACATAGGAGCCAGGTTTTCCGAAAACAGCATTGCAAGCGCAATAAACGTGCACAACGAAACTGCTAAAAGGTACTTAAGTATGCTGCAGGAGGTTTTTCTCGTTTATTTTATTCGCCAGTTTTCGTGGAAGGTAAAGAGGCAATTGAAAAAGGATATGAAATGCTATACTATAGATACAGGCTTGAGAAATGCGGTGTCGTTCAAATTTTCAGAAGACCTTGGCAAACTTGCAGAGAATGTTGTTTTGGTAGAATTGAAGGGGCGGAGCAAGGAAGTGTATTTCTGGAAAAATTCAAGGGAAGTCGATTTCGTGATGAGAGATAAAAGCAATTTAACTGCAATGAATGTGACTTATACTAACGATGTATCGAACAGAGAAATCGAGGGTTTGTTCGAATTCAAAGAGAAATACGAAGGTGCGAAATTAATAATAATTACAAAGGATTTGGAGAAGGTGGAAAACGGAATTGAGTACACTCCGCTGTGGAAGTGGTTGCTTTCAAATCCTGGTTAAATGAAGGTGTAGAAAAAAAGAGGGGAATTTGAAATGAAAAATACAACATTTTTTCGGATTGTTTTGTTGATATTAGTCATAATATCTCTGTATTCAAGTGATATTTTTGGTGAACTGCTAATTGAGGATTTTGATGATGATTCGCAAATCATTCCAGGATGGAGAAGGTACGGTCATTCATTTTTTTATCTGGATGGATATATTGATATTCGATATAATAATCATTGGTTGATTACACCAAGACTTTGTGTAACAGATTCTTATCATACTTTTCGTTTTTTATATGCTGCACCCGGTCGAAATGGAAAAATGTATATTAAATTGTCAACAACTTACACATATAGACATTGTTTTGATACAACAATCGATACGATTGAAGCCCGAAATTCTCCTGCTTTCATCTGGGCAGAGGAAGATTTGACACCTTATATTGGCGATAGTATTTATATTGCCTTTGAAAATCGTCAGACAGGGGGATTTACATGCTGGATTATGCTTGGTAGAGTTGAAGGTCCCGAGGTTTGTTCTCCGCTTGTTAATCCAACATTTATTACAGTCGATGATGATACTACAGCAGATTTTATTCATATCCAGGATGGTTTAAATAATGCTGATAACCGTGATACTGTGTTTGTTTTTAATGGGTATTATCTTGAGCGTCCTACTTTAGACGGAGCTAATATGGGTCATATTTATAATGGTCTTATACTCGAAGGGGAAGACCCAGAAAGCACAACAATATTTTCGCCTATAAGTTACAGTTATTATGTCATTGGTTCAGGTTATATAAAGGAAATAAGGAACTTTAATATACAGAACGGAGCGACAGGTATTTTGGTTGGTGGTGGTAGTACAATTCAAAATAACATATTCATGAACAATTTGTGTGGTATTAGATTAATAGGTCCGTCAGGAGGTGATGGGGGGGTAATAGACAAAACTGTAATTACGGGTTGCTTATTTTCTGAAAATAGTATAGGTATAACTATTACAGATCATTATTATAGTCCTTACGATAGTATTGGACAATTTTTTCAATTCCCTGAGAGTTTGATAATTTGTGGAAACACTATTGTAGATAACGATACAGGTATTATGTTTCCTTGTTATCCATTGTTTGATTTTACTAAAAATAGTGTATTTATCTTAAATGATACAGGTTTTGTTGACGATTATCCTGATACTTTTGATATTGATCTCTCATTAAATTGGTGGGGAACAGTGAACATAGATTCAATCTATAGCAAAATTTATTCTTTAATGGGAATTCCTCCTGAGGAAAGAATTATTTTTAGGAATTTTATTCTATTGCCACTATTGTATGATAGAATCGATAGTACAATTACTGAGCCTATCTTCGGTCTTCATTTCAACAACATTCATGATAATACAGTGAATATAATGGATGGTCTTATATATTTTGCCCCCCCACATATTGAAGAACAAGAAAATAAACAGTTTTCAATAAATCTAATGCAAAATTTCCCAAATCCATTCAATGAATATACATTTCTCCGATTCAGCCTGAACCAGGATGCTGACGTGGAGATTGAAATCTACAACCTTTTTGGTGAAAAGGTTTGTGGGTTAGTGAGTGAGAGAATGGCAGCCGAAACGTATACTGTTCGGTGGAATGCTGAGGGGCATCCCTCGGGGGTTTATTTCTGCAGGCTGAAAGCGGGGGAGCATACGGAAGTAAAGCGAATGTTGCTGATGAAGTGATTGTATTATTCCCTTCATCTCGAAACAACCTATGTTGTCATCCTGATCCCGCTTCAGTGGGAGAAGGATCTTACTCCTTACAATCAACGTCATTTTACTTATTCCCTTCGCTTCCAAATACCTCGACTGTCATCTTGAGTGATATTTTT
>JAFGQO010000207.1 GCA_016935615.1 Bacteroidales bacterium | reverse complement strand
GCAGTCCATTGTACGGTAACGAAGTCGTCTCCGGCACCACCTCCGGCAGTGACCGTTCCTCCTGCGGAAACGGCCCATACGTAGTTGCTCATACCGGCATCAGTATTATAGGTCTCGATGTCGTTAAGACATACATCGTTATCGCCTGTAAGCGAAGGTACGGGCAACGGATTGACGGTTACGGGAAGTACGGTTGGAGTTACTGCTGAACAACCGTTTGGATCGTCGTAATTCACGGACACGGTCCGAGCACCGGCGGCCGTCCATTGTATGGTCACAAAGTCGTCGTTGATCCCGCCGCCGGCAGTAATAGTACCTCCTGCGGAAACCATCCATACATAGTTGCTCATACCGGCATCGGTATTGTAGGTTTCGATGTCGTTAAGGCATACGTCGTTATCGCCTGTTAGTGAAGGCACGGGCAAGGGGTTGACAGTGATGTTAAGCACAGTGGGAGCAGCAGCAGTACAACCGTTTGCATCGGTATAATTCACTGCCACGGATTGCGGACCAACAACTGTCCATGTTATTTCCACATACCCATCGTTGACACCTCCGCCATCAGTGATGATGCCACCGGCAGAAATTATCCATATATAATTTGACATACCTCCTTCAGTAGTATAGGTATGTGTTGAATTCAGACAAACAGAGGTTGGCCCGTTCAATGTTGGTACCGGCAATGGATTAACGGTCACGGGAAGTACAGTGGGAGCAGCAGCGGTACAACCGTTTGCATCGGTATAACTCACACTCACCGATTGTGCACCGGGAGTATCCCAGGTAACTTCCACATAGTCATCGTTCACACCACCACCATTGGTAATAGTTCCCCCGGCAGAGACAACCCATACGTAGTTGCTCATACCGGCATCGGTAGTGTACGTGTTTCCTGCAGATGATTCACATACGGATATTGACCCGTTTAAAGAAGGAACCGGAAGCGGATTAACAGTAACAGCCAGAATTGCAGGTGTTAATGCAGAGCAGCCATTGGCATCGTCATAGTTCACGCTGACCGATTGTGCTCCGGGAGCATTCCAGGTCACTTCCACATAGTCGTCGTTTATTCCACCGCCATCAGTAATAGTTCCCCCGGCAGAGACAACCCAGATGTAATTGCTCATGCCGGCATCGGTGGTATATGTATTTCCTGAAGATCCTTCACAAACCGGTGTAGGACCATTTAATGAAGGAGTGGGAGCAGGATTGACAGTTACAGGATATACTGTCGGGGAAGTTGCCCAGCAGCCAAACCCGTTTTGATAATTCACACTCACACTTTGTGCACCGGGAGTATTCCATGTAACAGTTACGGAATTGTTATTTATACCTCCTCCGGCGGTAATAGTGCCTCCGGCAGATACTGTCCATGTATAATTACTCATTCCCGCTTCAGTGGTATATGTATTTCCTGTTGAACCTTCACATACAGGAGTCGGACCGCTGATTGTCGGAGTTGGGAGAGGATTAACAGTGACGGTTACCGTATTTGATGTTACTATACCACAAATATTTGTAACTACCCGTCTGTAGCATCGTGTTTCGGTAAGGCCTCCCGGAGGATCGTAATAAGGGTCAGTTGCTCCGGCAATCGGTGTCCAGGGTCCTGAACAATTCGACTGATACTCCCAGGAATAGGTATAGCCTCCTCTACCTCCCGAAGGAGGAATGACTTCGTCCAATAGTCCCGGATTGCCTCCTGAACAAATCGATTGTGTTCCATTGATAGAGCCGGCACTCAGGGAATCGGGAATACTATCATGAATACCCTGGTAGAAAAAGAGTGTAGCCTGATTGGTTGGTCCGCAATTATAGGAATCATTCACTGTAACTGCGTAGGTTCCCTGTCCGACGCCTGTTATTGTTTGCGTAATCTGTCCGCCGGGAGCCCAATTGTATGTATAAGGTGGATTACCTCCTGTAGCACTGGCGGAAAGAATACCATCATGAGAGTTAATACACGTTGGCCCCTGAACTACTGTAATAGTCGGAGAAGAAAGAGCTTTGTCCTGGACCGTACTTAAATTTATCGGTTGAGCAATACTTCCTTCAGTAGAAGTAAGTCCCACCCAATAAACAGCAGCAGGCCAGTCAGCGAATATATGCGTTGGATCGCCTGTACCAACTTCGCTGTCAAGAAGATTACCTCCTGCAAACGGATCTCCGTCAAACAAATAATAACTATATGGTGATGTGCCAGAAGTTACATTAACGATTATTCTTCCCCGTCCGACGATACAACTAACATCATCAGTAGCAAGCGTCATTGTTTGGGCTGAGATGTTATTTGTAAACAGAGTAATAAGGAAAACTAAACTTCCTATGAAATATCTTTTTATAATCATAACCTTAATATTACTGTAGGTTTATTTTGTTTCTATGGATACATTTTTACATCTGGTTGTTTTATCACGGTTCTGAACACACACAGAATAGTTGCCGGCCTTAAGATTGACAAAAGTACAAGTCCTGTCTGATTTCGTTTCCTCCGCAATTTTTTCGCCTCCCAACCAGGGTTCTTTATCGTATACCATAAAGGAATATCCGGAATCATTTCCGTAAACAACAATCATTATGCTTCCATCACTGGTTGTCAATGAACTGGCATCGGTTATTTCAATATCGAAATCTAAATCTGTATCTTGCGCCTTCGTATTGTAAGATAAAAATACCAACAGAAGGATACATGCAAGACTGAATTTCTTAACTACGTTAAAGTTTGGTATACTTTTCATTATTTGGTTGTTTCTTTAAATTTTTCGATCTCAGTTTCGTATAAAAAAATTGTCGAAGTGACTTCGCCACATTGGTTTGCATCGTTTATTGAACACCGGTAAACTCCCATAGGCAAATTACTGATGATTGCCCCGGTTTTATTTCCCGTATTTTCACTCCAGGTTATAGTATACGGAGGCGTACCGCCAGAAGGATTTGCCCTGATGGTTGCCCTGAGGGCTTCGTTTATTCCATTGACGGACTCAATGCTGATTACATTGGCTTTCAATGCATCAGGACCTTCAATAACCACAGGTATGCTCTCTTTATTTTTACCATCACTATACCATATGGTATAATTTCCGGTCTTTAGATTGGCCATGTGAACAGGGAATTGAGACCTTTCAGTAAAAGTCCCTATTAGACCCGATAATTTGCTTATAATATCTATTTTATATGATCCGGATACTTTTTCAGAAGGTGAAATTTCAATTCTTCCGTCATTGTTCCCGTGACAGGTAACATGTTCGACCTGTACTGACAGAGGAGGATTTTCAGCTTTTACCAGAGGGATACATAAAAAACTTGATACAAGAATTAGAATGGGAATGAGAGTGGTCATACCTGAGAATATATTGTTATAAAAATTCACTTTTTGAGTGTATATTTTTGTACGCATCGTAAGCTATTATGTTTCAAGGCAACATGCCTCAATTTGTGCTTTCCCGCATAAAAATATATTAAAAACAAAGGTGTGAAAACAGCCCCAAATCATGTAAAGAATCAATCATAACCAGTAAAATCAATCTAACTAACAATAAATCAACAAGTTATTGATGGATACACAAAAGAGAAATTGTTAATAAAACTTTGATTTTCAGCAAAAAGAGTTATTCAGAGCTCTGGGTGTCAATTGATATGTATTTTCTGGTAATGAACCGTATAGGGTACCATGAAGCAAAAAATCCTATTGCGGTTACTACGAGCAATACCAGAATAATATCTGAAAACATGATCTTTACCGGGTATACGTCGATCACAAAAAAGCCTTCGCCCTGTAATTTTACCAACCCGAATTCCTGCTGTGCAATACAAATAAGGCTCCCGATGATTAATCCTGCAATAGCTCCAACCATAGAAATCAGTAATCCTTCCAGCAAAAATGTCTTTTTAATAGTTCGCATAGTAGAGCCAAGGTGTCGTAATGTCTGGATATCATTTTTCTTTTCAATAATTAACATGGCCAAAGAGCCGACAACATTGAATGAAGCGACAAGAAGGATAAAAAACAGGATAAAGAAAATAGCCCATTTTTCAGATCTCATTGTTTTGTATAGCAGTTCGTTTTGCTGTATGCGGTTTTTTACTAAGAATTTATCTCCAACGATTTCCTGGATCTGTTTTTGCATTCGTGATTCATTACTATTTTCATCCAGTTTTATTTCAAGGGCAGAAATTTCATTTTCATAATCAAAAAGCGATTGTGCAAATCTTAGAGGCACAATGACATATTTAATTTCCAGTTCGGGCTGTGAGACGAAAAATCCTGAAGGACGAATCAATTTTGTATTCAAACTTCGGTTTGGATCAAGTGAAATTTTTTCACTTCTTCGGGGAACAACAAGTTTTAATACGTCGGCAAATTCCAGTTCCATATTTAGTGTATACTTGATTCCACGGCCAACAATAGCAAAAGGAGTTGTACCCTTATATAGCGAAAACTCACCATCAGCCACAAGTGTATCCATTCCCGTTATTGCAGCATAATTCGAATCGACACCACGAACTGTTGCGACAGTTTGTCTGCTGCCATATATGAGCAATGCATTTTCCTCAACAATGTTGCCGATATGCAGAACCCCTTTTAGATTTTGTATTTCTTCCAAATTATCCTGGTTTATCATAAATGTTTTTCCCTGCTTTGGTACAATTTCCAAATCGGCGTAAAATGAATTGAATAAACCTCTTACTACTTCATCAAAGCCATTAAATACAGATAAAATTGTAATGAAAGCAATTGTTCCGACAGAAATGCCTAGAATTGATATGGTTGCAATAACATTAATTGCATTATGAGATTTCTTCGCCATAACATAGCGACGGGCTATGAAAAAAGGAAAATTCAATTTGTTTATTCTTTTAGGAGATTGTCAATATTCTCAATATAGTCCAGGGAATCGTCAAGATAAAAAATAATTTCCGGCACTTTTTTAAGCTGATGGCGCATTTTTCTGCCCAGCCCGTTTCTGAACAGTCCTTTGTGTTCATTAATGAATTGTATATCTTTTTGTCCTTCCTCCGAAGGAAAAATGCTTATATATATTTTAGCAACACCCAAGTCAGGACTGATGCGTACATTTGTAACAGTAAGCATCTTACCGGGAAGTATACTGTTTCCCTGTTGCTGTATAATCCCTGCTATATCTTTTTGTATTTGTTTCGATACTTTATCCTGCCTTGTGCTCATAACCTCCTGAAAAATGTGTGTCTGACAAAAGTAAAGGTTTTATCCGACTTACTTGCCATTCATAGGGTAAAGTCTGTTTTTCTTTCGTGAATTGTAAATCGTAAATCGTGAATGGTGAGTTGTTTAGAAGTTTAGGTGTTCAGTTGAAAGTATAAACTTCATTTAATCCAACCTTTGCATAATCCATTCAACTTGGGACTTCGGACTTCAAACTCAAAACTCAATATTCAATATCCAACGCCCAATGCCCAATTTCCAATGAATTCTGTGACTATACTTCAACATTGGATATTCGTTATTGCCTGCCTGCCGCAGGCAGGGACATTTGACATTGAAGAAAAACCGATAATTATAACTCTCATCTTCGCTCTTCCGACTTCGGACTTCTGTCTTGCGACTCCAAACTCCAAACTTATTTATATTTGTTTAATCACATTTTTTTTAGCTTTGTGTCCAATTTAACAAGAAGAAAGAATTAATACCTTTTCAGTATGTCGAAAAAACGAGTTCTATCATGTATACAACCTACCGGTGAGATTCATTTGGGCAATTATTTTGGAGCGGTGAAGAATTGGGCGAGAATTCAGGATACATACGATTGTTTTTATGGTGTCGTTGATCTTCATGCCATGACAATGCCATACGATCCCAAAGAGCTGAAAGAAAATACCTTACAAATGGTTGCAGAATTAATTGCCTGCGGTCTTGATCCGGAAAAATCAATCATTTTTATACAATCGCTGGTTCCTCAGCATACTGAACTTACCTGGATTTTTAATTGTATTGCTTCTTATGGCGAGTTATCGCGGATGACACAGTTTAAGGATAAATCGGAACAAATTGAAAGTTCGAACAAAACCCAGTTTATTTCAGCCGGACTATTTACTTACCCTGTGCTTCAGGCAGCTGATATATTGATTTATAAGGCAGATTATGTACCTGTTGGGAAAGATCAGGTTCAGCATCTTGAATTGTCACGGAATATCGCGGCCCGTTTTAACAGGCAATTCAAAGAGTATTTTCCGCAACCTGAACCCTTGCTTACTGATATTCCAAAGTTGGTTTCCCTGGCTGATCCTTCCAAAAAAATGAGCAAAAGCCTGGGTGAAAAACACTACGTTAGTTTGTTTGAAGGGGAGGTTTCAATTCGTAAAAAAGTTAGGTCAGCCGTCACTGATACAGGAGAAAAACAGGGAGATCAGATGAGCCCTGGTGTTGAAAACCTTTTTAACCTGATCAAAGCTTGTGAAAAATCAACTGAATACAATCATTTACTCAATGATTATCAATCAGGGACTCTCAGATACAAAGATCTGAAAGATACAACAGCCGATGCCCTGATTGAACTCAGCGAACCTATCAGAAAGAAAAAGGAAGAATTAATGGCCGATAAAGCAGCTATTGAAAAATTGGCAAGAACTCTTTCACAAAAAGCCTCTGATATTGCCAGCGATACTCTGGCAGGGGTCAGAAAATTAACAGGGTTGCCGGATATCAAATAAAAAAGCCCCGCTTTAACGAGGCTTGCCCTGAAGTGCTATCAAGTATATAGTAGGAAGAACTGTTAATTAGAATAAAACAAATTTTGTGCCATATTTGTGAGGAGGGGATATGAGATGGTAAAAAACTAAGGAGTGACTTCCTTTATTAAATCCATGGCGTGACTTCTTCTTTAAAAGTTTTCACTACCTGTAACAGGCATAGTAATCCGGTTTTACTTTCAGTTAAAAGCCTAAACCTAAATTCCGCAAAATGAAAATTTGAGATTCACTCCACGATCTTAATAATCGATACATCGAGACTATCTGCAGGCCTGAATCTTGTTTCTTTAAGGTTCATGAATACGTTGCAGGCATTGATCATTTTTAATGCCCACTGTTGTTCTTCTTTATCTTTTGAGGTAACAGCCATTTCATAATATTTCTTGAACGATTCTTTTGCCTGTTCATATTGTTGCACACGCAATTGTAAAATTCCCATTTCCGAATAAACTTCAGGAAGAGGCTGATCTTCGAATTCAATTGCCTTTTTAAGGTATCCCATCGCTTTCTGATTTGCCTCGGCGGTATCGGATAGTTTCAGGAATATTTTTGCAATTAATAAATAATCAGTACTGTTTGCAATGTCGTATCCGACAAGTTTATTGATGTTCAGCAATGCTTTTCTGTATTTTTGACTATACAAATCCTGCCATGCAGTGTAACTTATTACACCGGCAATGGAGTTGAAAAAATAAATTTGTGGAGAATAGGGTTCTGCAGCAGTATTTTTCTCATAATAACTTACATACTTTTCTGCAATCAGGCGAATTCTTTTCTTTGTATTTTCCGGATAAATAGCACCCAATTGTTGTAATTCTGATTTTGAACCGGCTTCTGCATTGCTCATATTGGTGTTTAGCAATATATGGGCAACTGATTCGGTGAGTATCCTGAAAAGTTGTCTTTCATTTTCAATATTTGCAATCAACTCGGTCGAAATAAGTATGGTCCCGTTGTCAAAGGCATAACATACTTTTTTATCGGTATTCAGGATTTTGACATTTAAGAACTGTTCGCGACCTTTAGAGAATTCAGGATAATGTATTTTTTGGATGAGTCTCTGTAAATAATCCTCTGCAAATTTATCGTTATAGAGCTTATTATCCGATTCCAGTCTGGCCAGGAATGAAAGTGTTTTTTGCTCAAGTTCTTTTCTCCTGTCAACTTGCCAACCTTTGGTAATAATGTCATACGAGATATAGTAGAACTGCTGAATATCCCAGAAATCAATTTCATCAAGCAATAAATATACTTTGTCGGCTGGTATTAACTCATTTGTTGATTTCAGGATATAATGCAGGTTGTTATTATTTCCTGTTTCCGTTGCTCCTGCAAATATTATCGTATCACCTGTTTTAAATGATTTATAAGGATTTTCAAGTATTCCTTTAATGGGTACCTGTGAATAAGTTCTTATCGGAAACAAAACAAAGAACAATAGGATGAGCATTTTGAATCGAAACATATACTTTACAATTAATCCATATCAATTTGTACAAAAACAATGCCGCATGTTGTTCATTCGTTATTAAACAACTTCATTTGTTCTTCGGGTTATAAGACACTAAAATAACGTGAGCTCAATATAAGGATCGATAATACATTTATTGATTTATAGTTATTTATATGGGCAGACTTTGTGTTTCTTCGGGTTTTGGAGTCTTCGTGGCTGAAATAGTATGATTAAAAAATGCCACAAAGTCACCAAAACACAAAG
>JAFGQO010000206.1 GCA_016935615.1 Bacteroidales bacterium | reverse complement strand
TATGGATGTTTATCAGCTCGATCCCTTTGGAAATGAATTGATCGTAACAAAACTTACCGGAAATGAGATCAGGTCTCTGATGGTGTCAGCCTTCACCATTGACGAAAGAGCTCCAGTCTATCCGTCGGGGATAAAAACAGAGCTAAGGCTGGATGCAAAAGGCGAGCTTGAGGATATAACTCTTCTGACCGAAAGTGGAAGCCCTCTTGATATGGATCGGACATATACGGTTGCCATGAACAGTTATATGTCACAGGTTTACAAATACAACCACAGCGATCCGGGTCAGTCGCTCTTTATTGAAACAGCTGATGCAACTATCGCCTACCTGAAAAAGATCCGGAATGTAAGAAGTTATAGTAGTGAAAAAAGGATTCAGATCGACAGGTAAATAAACATAATTCCGGTCCGGAGTTCTTTTAGATCGGCATTGATTGTAAGTTCAGTGACCTGACTGACAACGATGAGAGAAAGGAAAGGTGAAACTAATGTTCACCATCATCTTTCGTTATATGTGTAAAAGCAAGGTACGCCAATTTTATTTCTCAGGGTTACGAGGGATCTCTTTCACATGAAGGTCGAGCTGAGGAAAGGGGATCATAATCCTATTTTCAATGAATTTCCTGTTAATGATTCTTCTTATGTCAGCCTTTATTTTTTCAACTCTGAATACGTTATCGCTGAAGAAGAACAGCTGAAAATCGAGAGATGAACTGCCGAAATCGACCAGACGGGCATTAATGTGTTCCTTATCCTTAATATCAGGATGTTCCAGTGCACTCTCCTCAAGAACCCTGATGACAAGGTCAACGTCAGATCCATAGGCCACTCCGACATTTATACGGAAACGTGTTTTTTTTGACTGGTGACTCCAGTTTATTACTTTGTTGGTAGTGATTGCCGAATTCGGGATAATAACAACTATATCATCCCTGGTAAGCCCTTTTGATGTCCGGATGCCAATTTCCTGGATTTTTATCACTTCACCGTCAATTTCCAGGACATCATCGATCCTTGTAGTGCCTTCAATTAGCAGGATAATGCCGGAGATGAAATCATTGAAAGTCTGCTGAAGGCCAAGCCCTATCCCGACCAGTAAGGCAGCAGAACCGGCAAGCAGAACAGTGATGCTGATCCCCAGAGTCTGCATCATAAACAGCACTGATACTATCCACAGGAGATACTTGATGATCTGGAACAATGAGTAAGCATTACTCATTTCCATTCTTTCAACCGTCTGTTTTCTGAAGATCGTCTTCTTTATGATCCATAATAATATTTTGGTCGCAAAAAAAATAAGAATTACGATCAGCAGGGTCGAAATCATTATTTGATGATCCCCAATTCTAAGTATCACAGACTGCAGAATATTCTTAAGCGTTTCCATCTCTTTTTAAGATTAATTTAATTAACGAAATATACAACATGATTTTGTAATTTCATTTTTAACTGACTGGCCTTAAAAGTTCGTCAACCCCGGATTTAAATATTTCCGTTACAGTTGTCTTAATATGTCCTGGTTTTTAGAGGTTTTACCTTAGTTTCAGGAAGGAAAGATCTTAACCAAAAAGGTACTGTTATAAATATATTTTTGGATTATAGTCAGAATTTTATTAAATTTATATAATCGGATAAACAGGGGACTCTTACAGGCTGTAACATTTGATAGTCAGATATTAAACAGATTAATATGTAATTTCGGCCTTAAATACAAAATTATTCAATCTTTAATTAAAATATAATCCAAATGAAAACAACAAAAGTATTATTGATGACCGCATTGGTTATTGCTCTTTCCGGCTGTAAATTCAAAAAAGAG
This sequence comes from Bacteroidales bacterium, assembly GCA_016935615.1. Lineage (GTDB taxonomy): Bacteria > Bacteroidota > Bacteroidia > Bacteroidales > UBA10428 > UBA10428. The sequence continues at coordinate 2,385 of JAFGQO010000206.1, read as the reverse complement.
TCAGAAAGACTGCAAATTGAAAACCTGAACCTTAGCAGCCAGCTCGCAAAATGCGATTCCACGCAGAAAGAATATCTTTCGATACTGAATGAGATCGAAACATCACTTAACTCCATTCTTCCCGAAGGAGGAACACCTGAACAGAGGGCAACAGAAGGTGACCTGAGAACAACGCTTTATAATAGCCTTACAGATGTCAATAATTTATTAGATGAAAATGAGAAAAAGTATCAAAGTCTCAGAAATAGTTATTATAGCAAAAATGCAATGGTTAAGGACCTTGAAACAGAAAATGAGAAACTTAATCTTATGACCGGCAGGCAGGACAGCACCATTAAAACCATGAAGGATAACATAATAGCCCTGAATGGAACAATAGATGAGCAGAACTCAAAAATATCAGATTTAATCAGCACCAATAATGCCCATAAGGATACCATCAATCTGGTTACAAGCAGTCTGAATGCAGCCTACTTTAAAGCAGGAAATGAAATTGATCTCAGGGACAATAACATAATATTAAAAACAGGCGGTTGTCTTGGTTTCGGACGTGTGAATGTTTTAAATCCGGGACTTAGCAGAACAAATCTTGAAATGCTTGATATACGTGAAAGGACCACATTTACTCTTGACACTGATTTAAAAAAGGTTAAATTTACAATCCCCCGGCCAACCGGAAGTTATGAGATAAAGGAACTAAATCCAGGTTCAGTTCAGCTTACTGTTACTGATCCTCTAAAATTCTGGGAGTTCTCAAAATATCTCGTTATAGCATATTAAACGGATAAATTGCCTTATTTACTAATAACTAACAAAAGCCGGTGAACCTGACCATTTCCCGCCGGAGTTAATCCGATGATCTTTAGATAAATATTGAAATGTTAATCTTTCTTACGGAATGTGGCCAAAGCTGTCAGCTTATCCAGTAAATATACGGTTGATTCATAGAATGGTATTTATTCCCTTGCTCTTTTCCATCTGTTATGCAGCCATAACCATTCAGTCGGTTGCTTTAATAATATTTCAGCAATCCAGTCGATGAGAATCTGTGTATTCAAAGAAATAAATGTTCGCAGATCATTTTCTTGTTGGAGAGAGATTTCCGGTAATATTACTATTTTATGATAATTGCTATTATCGCGAAAGATATATGCAGGAATGACGGGAACTCCTGCCCTCTTTGCCAATAAAGCTGGTCCCTGAGCAGATGGTACCGACTTGTTGAAAAAATTAACATATACACCATCAGGATAAGACTGGTCATTTTGTATAAATACAATTTTCTTTTCTTTCAGAGCTCTGATAACTTCTACTGACAGAGCTGAATCCAATGTATATTTAAATGGAGTAATATTAAATTTTCGCAAGATGTTGCCAAAAAAATCATCAGGAAAATTCTTTGCTTCTTTATAGATGGCAGCTATAGGATAACCCTTTATAGCCAGCCAGATTATCATTAAAGCGAAATTGCCAAAATGGCCGCTGTACAATAAAGCACCCTGACCTCTTTTATTTAAATTATCCAGGTGTTCGAGACCTGAGGCACTCGCCATTTCTGAAATTCTTGCACAAGAGAGTTTCCCGCTGACCATATAAGCAAATTCAATAATACTTTTCAGCATATTTCTGAGGGATTCTCTGAATAAGGATCTTATTTCCTTTTCGGCTTTTTCAGGGAATACTATTTTTAAATTATCCATGGCAATTTTCTTCCTTTTCCAATTGAGCCTTGAACCGATAAAAACAATAAAGGAGCACAACGAATAGCTAAATCTCAACGGAAAAATTCGTGTTAAAAACAGCACTAATCTGACTAGTTTAAATGACGCTTTACTTGCAGGACGTTTGGTTGCCATTGATAAATTCTGTATTTGACCTGTATTTTCAGGATTTTTAATGAATTCCGGCTCTTTTTATGTTTTCAAAGTTACATCACGTCAAAGCTGAAAACAATTTTATTTTGCAGAGCTGGGAAATTCATTGAAACCGAATTTACATGCAGAAGCCGGTGACCCTGACTCCTTTTAGCCGGTTCGATTACCAAATTCATATCTATCTATATATCAAATTAAAGCCGGCTTGAAGTGCTCATTCCTTTTCTTCGAAAGATGATCGGGGTTAACATATTTCACACTTTTTGCAGCGTTTGCAGTCTCATTTACGTATTAGTGGTATAATATGTATTAAATATAGAATTCAGAATATTAATCAAATATGAGTATCAGCAATCAATAACAAAAAGTGAAATACAAAATATCATTAATCTTATAATGTTAATTACCAACTGTTTACTTTCTGTTTCAAATGACCCCCTTTCCCGTTTCCCCCAGGGGGGAAAGGCTTTGTTTGGTGCTCCTTCCCCCCTGGGGGAAGGTTGGGATGGGG
>JAFGQO010000205.1 GCA_016935615.1 Bacteroidales bacterium | reverse complement strand
TGTCTCAAAAGGTAAATATTTTAATATAGCCACAAAGTCCCGAAGCCTCAAAGAATTCACAAAACTCTGATATTCAATTATATATTAATTTGTGGACATTTCGTGATTTAGTGTCTTGGTGGCGAATTTTCAACTTTTGAGACAGCCTCTTTTTAGTGATTCTTCAATCTGGTACATTGTCAGTTCCCCACCAGTATTGTATCAATCAACTGAAGGGTATAGTGCAATGGCATATCAGGAGGGATAATAAATTCACCGGTATAGGGATGTACGAATCCCGTATCATCGTACCCATAATCGTCTTTGGCAACAATATCGGCTGTGTCCCCAATAAGCATGTACTTCACTGCTTCATTTACGGCATAAGTTACCGGAAAAAACTCTTCGCCATAGGCATAAATCAACGTGTCTCCGCTAGTGCTGATTGGAAAAAACTGGCGACCGGGAAAACTATTCATGTATGTTGTATCTGCTTCAACATAATATCCGTGTAACGATAATACAACTGTATCACCAAATGATAAGCCATTTTCTGATCGTCCGGAAAAATCTTTTGCCCAGATTCCATCAGATCCCGGAAGTGTATCGGAAGTACTTATTCCCAGTGAATCCAAATACAATGCCAGTTGCTCGTTGTTGTATGTTTCAATATCTTCAATCACCTTATACAAAGTAACATCATATACAACAGGATTCCAGTAACCATCCCATTGATCACCCGGTATGAGCATAATAGCTCTCTCTTTCGGAGTCATTTCCTGGATCGCTTTCTGAAAACCCAAACGGGTATAGTTTACATACAACCGGGCCGGGCCGTAAATAAAATCATCTCTGTAAATGTCATTATTCACGGCGACATCTACATACGATACATCAAAGACATTGCCATCATAATCCCTGCCAATGTAATCAACTATAACGACATCACTGTATTCAGGAGAGGCCGCTCCGGGATATGGCTCTTCTTCAAGAGGTTTCAGGTAAATATTGTCTCCGATTGCCATGGTTTCATCAATACCATACTCAGTTTTCAATTCTTCCATCTTTTTGTCATGTTCAGCCTGATTCTCTTCCCATTCATCTTTGAGACAGGAAAACATAACCATGGAAATAAGGATTAACAGAAGTTGTATTTTCACTATTTTTCTCATTGTTGTAAAATTTCTTTTCTAAATAATCTATCTCTCTAAATACTTAATTATGATGCAAATTATTGTATAATGGTTGCGTAATCAATTTACGGATAAAACCTCAACCTCGAAGATTAACGAAGTAAAAGGAGGGATTATCCCTGTTGAAGAGCCTTCCGTTCCAAAAGCAAGGTCAGAAGGAAGTATGAACAATGATTTTTCACCCTCCTTCATCATCCCGATTGCCTCTTCCAATCCTTCCACAACTTGCCATTCCGTGCCATATACAAATTGAAAGGGTTGGTTCCTTTTTATAGTTGAATCAAAAAATTTTCCATTCAGGAATTTGCCTTCATAATTTATGGATATCGTATCGCCTTTTTCAATAGATTTTCCTTTCCCTTCCCTGATCTTCAAATAATAAAGTCCTGAGCCGGACGGCTGCACATCTATTTTCTCTTCCATTAAAAACTGCTTTAATATTACTTTCTCATATTCACCAAAATCTTCAATCCAGTTTAGAAAGGCTTCTTTCTCATTTTGGTATTCTGTTTGTGTTTGTATCTCAATGATATTCAAAGATACTTTCATCTTACTCATGGCAGGAATAAAGTCAGGCAATGAGGTTTCAAGTGTTTTGGTGAAAAACTCATCCGCGGAAATAATAAAAGTTGCACTATCATCAACAGTCAGCATTTTAAAACATTCCTCGATGGATCCCCTGGCATGCTGCTTTACCAATTGCAACTTCCTTCTGCCATGAAAAAACACTGAATCTTTCATTGTTTTATAGATAATATCCGAGGTTATATAGTCCCCATACCTTGCTTTTTTCGAAGACTCGCCTATTTTATGAAGTTGATAATAAATACCATGTTTTCCTCTTTTAAATCCCGGATATGGAGAATCATTACTACATGAGAACAATAGGATCAGAAAGACTATGGCAATGTATTTTTTCATTTGTTACGCAATTATTCAATTGTGAGCAATTCAACATGATATACTATTATGGCCCTTGCCGGTATGCGATTCCCGTCTCCTGGTAAACCATGCGCAAGATGCGGAGGCATTATAAAACTGGCGATTCCTCCTTCATTCAACAACAATATTCCTTCTTCAAGACCCGATTCAACTCTGCCTTTTCCAATGGTAAATGTTTTTGGGCCATCCTTCTCTGAATCATAACATTCCGTACCATCAAGAAGACTTATTTTATAATGTATTGTAGCTCTTTTACCAGGTTCGGCTTTGGGTCCATTACCGGGAACTTCAACCGAGTACCACAAACCCGTTCCCGTTTCATGCATTTCAATATTCTGCCTCTCAAGATACCCTTTGATTCTTTGCTGATCTTTTTTGACAAGAATTCGATTTACCCCGATCATCTGCTTTTTTGTCTCATTATACTTTTTCTGTTCATCAACCGGCTTATTCTGCATGCATGAGAAAGCAAACAAAACAAAAAAAATCCAAGTGAAGCTGTATATTTCAGGTTTCCATGAGCTCATTTCTGTATTTTGAAAGCAAGTTAACAAATTTCTCAACGGTTTTTTCAAGCGATTCGTATGATTCTCCTCCTGAAGCTTTTTCATGACCTCCGCCATGAAAATATTCCGAGGCAATTTTGTTTACAGCAAATTTCCCTTTCGAACGTAATGAGATTTTGACCATATTTTTTTTCTCAATGAATAAGGCAGATAACACTACCCCATGTATGGAAAGAGGCAAATTCACAAATCCTTCAGAATCACCGATTTTAAAATTATACTCTTTAAGTTCTTTCTGAGATAAACTGAGATATGCTGTATTAAATTCTTTCAGGTACACCATTTTTTTATCCAGACAATACCCCATAAGTTTCATTCTGTCAAAAGAGAAATTATCATATACAAGGTCATAGATCCTGTCCTTATTAATCTTATAATCAAGCAATTCAGCAACTGTATAGAAAGTATCGGTTCGCGATGAATTAAAGCTAAAACAACCGGTGTCTGTCATGATACCGGCATAAATGCATTCTGCAATATCCTTATCCATATATTCAGACAGGCCAAGGTGTTTAATAAAAGAATATACCAATTCGGCTGTTGAGCTTACCACGGTTTGTGAAATGATCAGATCGGCCAGTGAATCTGGGTCAGGATGATGGTCAATTAACACTTTGTATGCTTTGCTAAGTCTGATAAATTCACTAAAGGGATCAATACGGTTCAGATCATTAAAGTCTATGGCAAAAACAACGGAAGCTCCGGCGATCAGTTCTGAGGTCTTTTGTTGCTGATCAGCTGAAATATGAAACTTATCACAATTCTTCATCCATTTTAAAAAGTCGGGAATTTTATTTGGTACAAAAACATTCGCCTGGTGTCCCATTTGAACAAAGAGATTGTACAAAGCCAATGACGAGCCTATTGCATCACCGTCCGGATTACGGTGAGTAATAATGACGATCTTCTGATTTCCCTGAAACAGTAAATCGCGTATTTTTGTAATATTGTATGATGACAGGTCTATCAAGAGGCTAAACAGATCTTAACTCTTCAAATATACTTAAATGCTATGAAACTGTAGTCAGGGCATCACATTGTTTTACCAACATACAATCCAATTATTCATTAGAATTGCCCGCAGAAAACCGTATTCAATCTTAAAATTTTCATAATTTTGGCGCCTTAATTTCAAATACCACAATAAATCAAATACAAGGATGAAAGGAACAAAAACGTTAACGATTATAAAACCAGGTGCTATAAAAAAGGAATATACAGGTCCTATACTTGAAAAAATCAATACCGAAGGATTTCATATTTCTGCCATGAGGCTTGTCCAGCTTACACGCACACAGGCTGAAAACTTCTATGCAGTACACCGCGGGAGACCTTATTACGAAGGCCTGATCAAATTCATGACCTCAGGACCGGTAGTTGTTGCTATACTGGAAAAAGAAAATGCTGTTGATGATTACAGGAAATTAATCGGGTCAACAGATCCTGCCCAAGCTGAAGAAGGGACAATAAGAAAACTGTATGCCGACTCTGCTCAAAGCAATGCTGTGCACGGTTCAGACAACGATGAAAATGCCAGTATGGAATGCAACTTTTTCTTTAGCACCTGTGAGCGCTTCTCTAATTTTGAATGAGTTGTTATGTGAAAAAGTGATCAGCAAGCAGTGACCGGTATTCGGTGTTCGGTGTTCAGTATTCGGCGATTAGAAAACAGTCTTTAGTCTCAAGTTGCAAGTCTTAAGCTTAAATTCAAATTTTTGTTATTTGGCTTTCATGGATTGAATAAACCCCGAAATAAGCCTGCGCATAAAAATCTTTTCCATTTTCTATTGTATCGAAGCTATATTTAACCGGCATGAATTTAAATCCGGCCACGAAGTCCCGAAGACGCAAAGAAAACACAAAGGTCCTGTTTTCATTCCATATTGCTTTGTGAATGCTTGGTGAATTAGTGTCTTTGTGGCAAATTTTCCAAACACCTCATTATTTAATGAATAGCAAATTCAATAATTAAACAAGTAATCCGCCTGCGTTAAAACTAAGGCGGGCAAGCCGGCAACCAGCACCTAGCAACAAGCACCCAACAACCCAAACTCTAAACTCTAAACTTCCCACTCTCTCATCTTCCGTCTTCTGACTTCTCATCTTCTCAACTCACAACTTCTGCCTTTCATTCTTCATTATTAATTAACATCTTCCCGATTTCTCAACTTCTCTGCCTCCCGAAACAATTCAGCTGCTTTCGTATTATTCCCCAGGTTCTGGTAGGTTATGCCAAGATTTATGTAGTTTGCCGGATCGGAAGGATCCATTTCCAGAACTTCTTCAAAATATGGCAGGGATTTTTTATAATCGCCTGTAAGCGCACATGCAACGCCCATATCTCGATTGGCAACTTTGTTTTCAGGCTGGATCTGCACAGCCTTGCTCAAATACATTTGTGCACTGTCAAAAAGATTCAGTATTTTTCCATACGTACTGCCCAACTGGTAATTGGCGTCAAAATCATCGGGTCTGTATTTTAAGATCAGATGATAACCGGTTTTTCGTGGCCCGGGTTCTTTTTCGGAAGCCAGCATGATGTTCAGGTTACTGAATGCAAGATCGTATTGGGGAGCAAGAACAAAGATCTTTTGATAACTGTCGAATACTTTATTGTAGTTCTTGTTGTAATTGTAGTGCGCATTGCCAAGCAATAGCAGTGCATCTATATAATCGGGATAAATTTCAAGTGCAGTGTTCAGGTATACGATGGAGTTTTCCAGATATTCCCGTTTTGCCTTTTCATCCTTTTCTTTTTGTCCTCGTTCCAGCAATGCTCCCCCGGCGGTGCAATTTCCCTTGGCACTGTTCTTTGATATTTTCACATCGTGTGTGAAGAGAGTGAAGTTGTTCTTCCAGTCGCGGTTACGATCAATGGTCATGCCTGAGAACAAAAGAACTACCAAAAGAAAAATCAGTTCAATAAAAGTTGCTTTCTTCTGTTTTTTATCTCTGTTTATCGATAGATACAGCAAGTAACCTGCAACAATCGCAAAACCGACAGAAGGCAGGAAAAGAAACCGCTCATTCATAAATGCCCCGATATTTACCAGGAGATTTGAAACAGGCAACAAAGTAATCAGGAAAAATGCCGTACCAAAAGCAATGAGTTTGTTTTTTCTGAAACAATAAAAGAAGATAATCGGAAACAGGATATAAAACACCAATGAAAGGATCACCAGCGGATTTGTCCAGCTTTGCAATTCAATATGGTAGGGATAATAATCGTAAGTCAGGGGATGCGGATAGACAAGCAGTTTGAGGTATACAATCAGGGTATACAGAATGGTAGGGTACTTCTGGTTTTCTGCAGCATACAAAAAAGGATTGTTCATCAGCTCGTTTACTGCATCGCCGGCAAAACCACCTGCTACCTTCCACCTGATAATAAAATACAAGCCGGCAAATCCGCTTAAAATTAGCAGACTCATTGAATATTGAAGCCTAGCGTATGGTTTGAATTTCAGAATGGAAATAAGAAATGCTATTGCAAGAAATGTCAGGGCGTTTTCTTTTGACAACAATCCCATGAACAGGCAAATGCCTGAAAGAACAATATATTGAATTTTTCCGTTTCCCAAGTATTTCAGGAAGTTCAGGATAGTCAGTAAACCAAACGAAACAGCCAGCAATTCATCCCGCCCTTTTATGTTGGCCACAACTTCTGTATGAACAGGGTGAACAGCATAGAGGATCGTGCCGAGAAAAGCTACAGGTATTGCATATTCCCTGACATCAAAATAGAGTATGACCTGCATCAGGGTTCGGTAAACCAGCAGGCATAACAATCCGTAAAGCAGTGCATTTACAAAATGGGAAAGAGCAGGAGTATTGCCCCACATTGATTTTTCGATAGCAAAGCTTGCAACAGAGAGCGGCCTGTATCTTCCGCCCTGAACAAGATCTTTTTTCTTTTCAAAGAATCCAGTAAATGTATCGTTGGAAAAAATTTCTTTTATTCCTTTTATTCCCTTTTGCACATAAATGTTTTCTGTAATTACTATAGAATCATCCAGGGCATAATCGTTTGTCACTGTATTCAGGTAAAGTAAAACAGGTAATATAAAAATGAGGATTTTCTGAACTTGTGTATTCTGTAATAATTTTTTTAACATGCCTGATAACCTTATTTTATATGCCTTCTAAAATACAAATTTCAGGAGTTACTACGATTTTTTTTATTAATAGAATATATCAGAACTGTTCCGGATACCATAAAAATCAGACCACACAGAGCAATAGCAAAAAATAAGCAGAATTTATCTGTATACCAACCCAGAAGGTGAACTCAACAGCGAAAATTATAAATGAATAAACAGCATGCAGAAAGAACAGATCGAAATCAGACAAGTGGTTTTCTTCATAAAATAATTTCACCGCGGGCATATTGAGTATAAACCACTTGCAGATTTTTATTTTGTAAAGAACGGGAATATGCAATAATACGCTTCTTCTCATGATGAAAATTCAGTGGCATAAATAATTTATTAAAGGTTTTTCTGTTGCCGGAGAAAGTCATTATTTGTATATGCTGCCTGTGAATTCTTTGTATATCGTTAATAAACTTATTATTCAAGCAGTTTAATTCTATTAAAAAAACATTTTTTTTTGCTAAATTGATCTCATTATTGCCAAAATGAAAAATGGATGTGTCTGAACTGAGGTATGTCCGAAAAAAGATAGCAGTAAAAGAATATTCCTATGAACAATGAAAAAACCCATTATTTCAGAGTGCTGAATCCGAAAAAATTGAAACTGGGAACAAGAATCCATCTGATGGTATTTTTAATGGCCCTGGTCGTGATTATTGTAGTTCTGCTGGTTGGTTATTTCATGCTCAGAAAAACCATGATGGAAAACACACTCGGCAACATCGAAGAATTAACCTATATAAAAAGTTCCTCCGTTGAAAAAGAGTTTTCATCAATTAGCAAAGAACTGGTGCAATTCTCCCAGGATCAGAAATTGGTCGAAGCGGCAAGGGAATTCAATTCAGCATTTGAACAACTGGAAAGTGATAAAGCCGATATTTTTTGGTCCGACAGTATACAGGCAATACGCAATCACTTAAAAGAATATTATTTAAAAGTGCTGGCAGAGAATGCACCTGTTACCGGCAGCAATCTGATAAACTGTTTTCCTGAAAATGACAGAACAATTTTATATCAATATTTATATCATGTTCTGAATCCCAAACCTCTCGGTGAAAAAGACAAATACATATCTCCAGGAGATTATTCTGCTTATTCCATTGCCCTGGATAGGTTTCATAAAGTATTAAATGGGTTTAAGGATCAGATCCATGCAACAGATCTGTTCCTGGTATCACCCAAAACTGGTGATATTGTATATTCTTCTTCCAGGAATATTGATTTTGCAACCAACTTATTTGAAGGAAGCTTTAAACGCAGTACTTTATCTGATGCATTCAGGCAGGCTCTATCTTCTTCTTCAAGGAATGTGTTTTTTATCGATTTTTCAAGTTATGCAGGAACACTTGATAGGTCGGTGGCATTTTTCTCGGTTCCAGTTTATTTCTATGACGAAATGGTATCGGTTCTGATTGTCCAGTTTGATTCAAAGATATTTGATGGTGTGTTTTACGATGAATACATGCTGTCAAAATCCGGTTCTCTGGAATATACAATCGTGGGAGATGATATTGCACTTAGAAACAATCCCCGTGGATTCCTTTCTGATAAACAGGATTACATCTCGGATTTGAAGCAAAAAGCCGGAAGAAAAGCGTTTGATAAAATTATTGTTTATGAACAGTTGGGTGATATGACTATGCTTATAAAGTACCCTGATAAAGAAAAAGAAAAGATTCTTAATAAACATTCCAGGCACCTCAATGATTATAACGGAAAAAAGGTTATTGCTTATAGCAAAAAGCTCAATATTCCCGATGTTGACTGGTATTTGATCACGAAAATAAATCAAAAGGAGGCATTCATTAGCTATTTCAGAAAGGCAAACCTCTCAATTGTCATCGTCCTCGTTATCCTTCTGGTTGTTTTTCTTGTCGGCAAGACATTTGGAGATACAATTTCTTCACGGATAAAGAAATTGTGTAATGCCCTGGTTCAATTATACCAGGGAGAGAAATCCACAGAACTCAACCCGGGTATATATGATGAACTGGGCGAGACAATCGAAGCATACAACAATTTAAGAACCAGAATCAACGAGGCCGCTAATTTTGCACTTGAAATGAGTGAAGGAAATTACAATTACGAATTTCATACGATAGGTGAAAAAGATGGGCTTGGAAATTCTATGAATATTTTAAAGAAAAAGATGATTCAATCGCGAGATGAGCATGATGAACGGGCACGTGAAGACGAAGTTAGAAACTGGATCAATACAGGAGTGGCGAAATTCAATGATTTGTTAAGACAAAATAATGATAATATTAGTGAACTGGCATTTAACATTATTGAAAATCTTGTTAAGTATCTTGAAGCCAATCAGGGGGGGATTTTTCTTGTTGATGGGGACAGGGAAGAGGATAAAAAGATAAATCTGGTAGCGGCCTATGCTTATGACAGGAGAAAATACAACCAGAAAACAGTTGAAATAGGAGAGGGATTGCTGGGGAATGTATACCTGGAAAAACTGCCCGTTTACCTGAAGGAAATCCCCGAGGATTATATTGAGGTTTCTTCGGGTCTGGGCCAAAGTAAACCGAAATGTTTGTATATAATGCCCTTACTGGTCGATGATAGTGTTTTTGGAATGATTGAAATAGCATCATTGAGTGAGTTTGATTCCAGGCATATTGAATTTATTGGTAAGGTATCAGAAAGCATTGCGGCAACGTTTGTAAGTGTCCGTCTGAACATGCAAACATCTGTATTGCTTAAAGAGTCGAACAGGAGAGCGGAAGAAAATGCACAGCAGGAAGAGGAAATGCGGCAGAATCTCGAGGAAATGCAGGCAACACAGGAAGAGCTGGCCAGGTTAAGACAGGAAGATGAGAAGAAAACAAAAGAAATGCAGTTAATTGTTGATAATACCCGCAAGATGCTCAAAGAAATGCTGGATTCGATACCCGGAGGCTATGTATTAAAAGATCAGAACGGAGTTGTTCATCTTATTAACAAAGAAGGAGCGGAGTATTACAATTTGCCGGTCGAGAAAATTGTTGGCAAGACGGATCATGAATTGCTGAATGCAAAGATTTATGAAAACGAGCATAAACTGGATATAAAGACTATTGAGAGTGGTGAGCAGGAATATTCCGAAGAAGTTGAAATCAAAGGGAAAAAGAAGAAATTCAAGGTCATTAAAAAGCCTTTCCAGATCACCGAGATAAACCAGAAAGGAGTATTGACAATCAGGCTTGTCCAGTGACAATAAAAGATTTATTCATAAGTTTATTTCCTGACTTTTTGTTTTCTGATTTTATTCTTGGAATAATATTTTTACATTCATAGCCATTCTAAAAAATACGACCACAAAGATCAGTTTGCCGAAAACAAAAATACCTGTCCTAATAACAAGCATGAAGGCAGACCGTTAACCGTCAGGCTTCTTTACCGGAACAACAGACTTTTATACAGACCTGCAGATTGTCTGTACATATGACTTGCGAGGGGAGGATTATTTATGCCGACACTCTATCTGTAGTTTACAAACAGGCATTTAGAGACAATATAAAAAAAGAGTGATTTATGTTTTTTTTCTCTAAAAATATTTTTCTTTTTTGTAACTTACATTAAGATCGATAATCGATCCGATGCAATAACTTGCCGTTATTCAAAATCCCTTAGAAAAATATGTAAAATGAGTATTGATAAATTAGGATATTCCGATCAATTGTTCGACTCATTACCTGAGGCAGGTTCTTTATTTTTAAAAACAAATGGGAAAAACACAGATCAACGATCACATAAATTGTATTGATTTAACTCTAAGCAAGATATGTCCAGGCAATTCAATATCGGAATTTATTTTTTAATTCTCATAGAAAAAACAGGGGAAAAATGAAATTGGAAAACTCATGGATATTGAACCTACTGAAACTGTCAATGCAGGTATTCATTAAGATCACACATTTTTTAATCCAGAAACAGCTTTTAAGATTCTGATAAATCCCGGCTTATAAAACCTGATAATTCTATATAAACTGCAAACTATATCGAATAAGAAAATTTAATTCTGAGTGTGATGAAAAGGATTTTCTATGAAATATGTAAAGACAAACAGGATACATTGGCAATTATAGATTTTAACGGGGACATAATTACCGCAAATAAGAAATTTCATGAGATCACATTCATTGCTGATAGGTCAGTCAAAAAATTAAATATCTTTCAACTGGTCGATAAATCTTATCATAAACAGATCAGAGAAAGGCTGGGTCAACTGGAGAAAGGAAATCCGACACAACCAATGGAATACAAGTTAATAGATAAGGCCGGAGGTTCCACGTATGTCGAGATGAGTAGTCAACCTGTCACATATCACAATAAAAAAGCAATAGTTACACGCATAAGAAATATTTCACACCATAAAGAAATGGAGAAAAAGTTATATGAGGCGATTATTCAGACCGAAGAAAAGGAAAAACAGAGATTCGCCCAGGATCTTCATGATGAGCTGGGTCCATTTCTTTCTGGCATAAAACTATATATTGACGAGATTGAATTATCCGATAAAAACAGAAATCACCGGAAAAAATTAATTGAATATTTAAGAAAAACGGTGGATGAGGCGATAGCAAAAACAAGGATTATTTCAAACAGTCTGATGTCTAATATCCTGATGGATTTTGGATTAAATAAAGCCTTGAATTCATTTGTGGATAAGATGAATAATATACATCAGGTTAAGATCAAACTTGATATTGATAATGTTAATGGGGGCCTTTGTAAAACACTGGAGATTATAATCTACCGGATCATAATTGAACTCATTAATAATTCATTGAAACATGCGAATCCGAATAATATATACATTGCTTTGCACAAGAAAGATTCATTTGTTACGATGTTGTATAAGGATGACGGCAAAGGTTTTAATATAGAGAGAGAGTTTAAATCACCCAGTGGGATCGGATTAAGTTCCATCATCAACAGATTAAAATCAAAACGTGCATCATACAATTATTCAAGCAAAATGAAAGAGGGAATGCAATTTGAGTGTAAACTTCCTCTGAATTAAATTCTTAGTATTTATTATTTATACATTAACAAAATCCATTGAAATGAATAAAAAGGTAGCTATTGTTGATGACCATGAGTTTTATCGCAATGGACTTAAAATAGCACTAAAACATGTGAAATTCGTTGATTTTGCATATGAGGCGATTAATGGTAAAGAATTTCTTGAAAAGCAGAAAAAGAATCCGGCAGATGTTGTATTGATGGATTTAAAAATGCCCGTTTTGGATGGTTATGAGACGATACTTGAATCAAAAAAACAGTTTCCAAACCTGAAAATTATGGTGTTAACTATGTTTGAAGAGGATGAATATATCCGGAAATCCATCGCTGCCGGAGTCAATGGGTATATATTAAAAAACATTGATTATAATACGCTTAAAACTGCAATAAAATATATTCTCGATGGAAAACAATATTTTTCAAACGAATTAATGCCGTTTTTTACCCGGCAGCTTTGTGAGCATAAAGAATCAGTAAAAAAAACGGTCAAATTAACCGAACGTGAACTGGAAATATTGAAATTAATATACGAAGGATTATCCAATAATGAAATTGCTGAAAAACTGTTTATTAGCATCCGGACAGTTACAAATCATCGTGCCAGCCTTAAAAAGAAGACAAATTCAAAAAATACTGCAACTTTAATCGCATATGGATTAAAAAACGAGCTTCTTAAATCCTGATTAACCGGAGAACCGTGCAATTGATTAACTGAAGTTATATAACAAGCATTATAACAGTTGGTTAACTTTATTTCAACGATTCCCCGATTCCTCATTTAGTGATCGGTTTTCGGTAAAAAGTAAGTATTTCTGCCTATACATTTTTCCTTTATTAACTAAATATTTTTTCCTTTTTGACAGGAGGAAAAATGAGTATTTCGTCTTATTACCGCTGTTAAATGTAAGCGTATATATCCATAATGTATATAATCTATCTATGAAAAAGCAAAAAATAAAAATAATTCTTGTTGATGATCACAAATTCTTCCGGAGAAGTATTGTGAATCTGATGAAGCGATACAAACAAATTGAAATTGTGGGAGAAGCAGATAACGGAGAAGATTACTTGCAAAGAATTGAATCGTTTTTACCTGACATAGCCCTTATGGATTTGAAAATGAATAAAACAGATGGAATAGAGACAACCCGGATATCAACTCAAATTCATCCGGAAATAAAAATAATTGCATTGACCTTTGAAAAAGGAAAGGAATGTATTCATGACCTGATTCAGGCAGGTGTAAAGGGCATACTTCAAAAAGATGCTTCTATTAAAGAAATTGTTACTGCAATAATTGCAGTGCATAACGGGGAAAATTATTTCGCAAAAAATAGTATTTAAGTATAACCATTAAATTTTTTAGACATGAAAAGGATAAATGATTTAAAAATTGGAACCAGACTCAATTTGATTTTCAATTTGGCTTTTGTTGTTACAATTTCCTTATTGGGGACATATACAATTATTTCCCAGCGACAACAAATATTTAAGGACACGGATACCCGGATGTATGAACAGGTGAATGACTTGTCAACCATAATCAGCGAACAGATATTGCAAAATAAGAAAAGTGTAGCTGAAGCACTGGAGGTATTTGATTATATTCTATCGAGTAAAGGCAGATTGTTCACTTCGGGTCAGTATAAGTCCGTAGAAGTTCAGAATCAGTTAACCAATGAAACGCAGCAGGTGCAACTAAAAAATGTGTTAATCAATGGAGAACCTTTGTATAACAATGCAGGGATTGTTGATGAAATTTCCAAGATTACCGATGGCGTAGTCACTGTATTACAGAAAATTCCGCAAGGGTATGTTCGGATTTCAACTTCATTAATGAAAAACGATGGTACAAGGGGAATAAATACATATATTCCTAACAATTCACCTGTCGTTATTGCTTTAAATAATGGAGAGGAATACCAGGATCGAGCCATGGTTATGAATGATTGGTATCTGACATCGTATAAACCTTATACCCTGGATGATGGTACGAAAATAGCTATTGCAACCGGAAAACCCGAAAAAGATTTGGGTTCATTAAAAACAATATTTAATGATAAGAAATACTTCAATACAGGGTATCCTTATATGATCTCCAAATCCGGTATATTCATTATTCATCCTGCAAAAGAAGGCTTAAGTGCAACAGAAGATCAGTTCTTCCAGCAAATACTGGCCGATGATGATGGTTATGGGAAAAGCAAATACATGTGGGAAGGAAAGCTAAAGCACCAGTATTTTAATTACCTTCCATCCATTGATTCTTATATAGCTGTAACCTTATACCAGGATGAATTCTTAAAGATTGTCAGAAGGGTTACATATGCCATATTCATTGCCATTTTAATTGGAATAGCAGTATTTGTAATTATCAATACGTTTTTAAGCAGATCCATAACTTCAGATCTTAAAAAAGGTGTCGATTTTGCCAAACAGATTGCTGCCGGTGATCTGGCCGCAAAACTTAATATTGATCAAGAAGATGAAGTTGGTGAACTGGCTACTGCATTGTCTTCAATGCTGAAGAAACTAAAGGATATTGTACTTAATATACGCAATAGTGCTGATGGTATTGCTTCGGCAAGTTCCCAGATCAGCAATACTTCCCAGCAGTTATCGCAGGGGGCATCGGAACAATCAGCATCTACAGAGGAGATTTCGACTTCAATGGAAGAAATGGTTAGTAATATTCAGCAAAATACGGAAAATGCGCAGCAAACCGATCAGATTTCCAGTAAAGCAACAGAAAGCATGGCTGAAATGAACAGTACCGGCAGAAAAAGTCTCGAGTCAATAAAAACAATAGCAGAAAAGATTACAATAATTAATGATATTGCTTTTCAAACCAATTTATTGGCTCTTAATGCGGCAGTCGAAGCTGCACGTGCCGGAGAGCATGGCAGGGGATTTGCAGTCGTTGCAGCAGAAGTGAGAAAGCTGGCAGAAAGAAGCAAACTTGCTGCTGATGAAATTGAAGATCTCTCCAAAAACAGTTTGAAAATAACAGAAGATACCAGTCAATTGCTTGATAATCTGGTACCGGAAATACAGAAAACATCTCAATTAATTCGGGAAATCGCAGCTGCGAGTACGGAACAGAATTCAGGTGCTGATCAAATCAATACTGCTATGCAACAATTGAATATTGTAACACAGCAAAATGCAGCCTCCTCAGAAGAGATGGCCACAAGTGCTGAGGAATTGACTTCTCAGGCCGACAGTTTAAAGCTTGCTGTATCGTTTTTCACACTGGATGAAAAGGACAAATCTCCAAAAGATAATTCCATGAATGAAAGAAGATACGTGCCTGAAAAACCAGTTGAAAAACCTGTTCAAAAAAGAATCAAAACAGAAGAAAAAATCGCTGTGGAAACTGTAAATACTGCTTCATTCGATTCCGAATTTGAAAATTATTAGGAATTGTAAATCAAACAATGTATTAAAACTTAACTATACATATTATGAGCAAACGAATAGTAATTGTAGAAGATTTTAATACTTCCAGGCAGATTATTAAGAAAATCCTGATGAAAAAAGGGTATTCAGTTGAAGAGGCTTCAGATGGCAGAGAGGCATTGAAATTTTTCAATGGGAATCATGTTGACCTTGTGATATCTGATTATAATATGCCTAATATGGATGGGGCAACTCTCGTCGAATACATAAGACGAAAGGAAGAATACAAATATATTCCGATACTAATGCTTTCTAATGAAACGAACGCTGCAAAACTAAATCGTGCCAGGGAAGCAAAAATTACAGGATGGATTAAAAAGCCATTTGATGTTGCAGAATTTACAAAATTAATTGATAAAGTATTACAATAATGGAGGAATTCATTTCAAGTTTTATTAATGAAGCTCAGGAGCTTCTTGTGCAGCTTGAGAAAGATTTGTTATATCTCGAGAAAGAACCTAATGATAGCGAAGTGATTAATAAGATCTTTAGAGTAATGCATACTTTAAAAGGTTCTGCAGGTATGTACGGGTTTATGAATATCTCTCATCTTTCGCATGAATTTGAAAACATTTATGCGAAACTCAGAGAGAAGGAAATGAAGGTTACTGCAGAATTAATTGATGCAACACTTAAAGGAAAGGATTTGCTTTTGAACATGCTTGATAAGAAACCTTCTGAAGAAAAAAGTCAGGCTCTTATTGCTCTTCTGAGAGATAACTTCATACAGGGATCTTTACAGGAAAAAACATCATTCAGTAATATTTCTGATATGAACAGATCGAAACAAAATAACTATTGTGTACTCTTTTTACCGGATAAAACAATTTTTGAAAGAGGATTAGATCCTGATATTGCTCTTAATGAATTAGGCAATTCAGGTTTTGTGAAAATTATACCTCACGAAAAAAGATCATCCTGGACAACTCAGAAATCTAAAAAAGTATGCAATACGATATGGGAGGTTTATTTGCGAACCGCATTAACTGGTAATGAAATTGAGGAAATATTTCTTTTTTATGATGATACTGAATTCCGGATAATTGATCTTTCAGATGATTCATATAAAACCAATTCAGTATTTCAGAAGTTTCTTAAGAAGCATTATAAGAATGTACAATCTGCAAATGATCATACTGAAGCTTGTATTAAGGAGCTGATTGCATCGGACGATGATACCGATCAACACGAAAAAATACCTGTTGCCGATGAAAAAGTTACTGAGATCAAATCGACTGATGTTTCAAATTCTGATATTGATTCAACGATTAACGTATCGTCCCGTAAATTGGATGAATTATTGAACCTGGTCAGTGAACTTGTCACTTCCACCGCAGGTCTTGAAGCTTTTGAAGAGAAATATAAAGATGTTAAATTAAATAACATCATCGAAGACATCGAAAAACTGACCAAACGGTTTCGTAATAATGCGTTGGATTTACGACTGGTTCCTGTTGGCACACTGTTGGAGAAGTTTAAGAGACACGTACGGGACTTATCGAAAGAGCTGAATAAGTGTGTGAACCTGATTGTTGAAGGGAATGAGACTGAAATAGATAAAGCAATTTTAAAATCAATTGAAAGTCCTTTATTGCACATTATCAGAAATAGCATTGATCATGGAATTGAACATGCCGAAGAGAGAATAAAAAAAGGTAAGGCAAATGCAGGATTGTTAAAAATAGTTGCTTTTTACTCAGGAGCTAATGTAGTCATTCAGGTGCAGGATGATGGAAGCGGGATTAACCTTGATAGGGTTAAGGAATGTGCAATTAAAAATAAATACATATTGCCTGATCAGGTAGTGACTCAGCAGGAACTGCTTAACCTGATCATGGAACCGGGATTTACAACCAGTGAGAATATCAGTATGGTTTCAGGCCGGGGAGTTGGAATGGATGTGGTGAGGAAACAATTGAATGCAGTTAGTGGCAGTCTTGAAATTGATACCGAAAAGGATCTGGGAACATGCATCACCATGAAACTGCCGACTACATTATCTATTATTGATACGCTAATGATAGAAGTGAGTAATTCAAAAATATTGATTCCTTTGCTTGAAATTGAATATTGCTATAAAGAAAACCGGGAATTATTATTTGACAGTAACAACAAGTATATCCGCTATAAAAACGAGATGGTGCCATACGTTTCCTTACGCGAGAAATTTAAATATCAGGAGAAGAAAAATGATGAGGAGATGGTAATAATCATCAACAAATTTGAAAAGAAATATGCTTTAATAGTAGATCAGATCATCGGTGAACACCAGGCAGTTATCAAACCATTGGGCGAACTGTTTATTAATCAGCCATACTTCTCTGGTGGTAGTATAATGGTGGACGGGAAACTGGCACTTATATTGGATACAAATTATCTGTTTAATCAACTTATAATAAATTAATACAAGAATGGAAACAATTGCTATAGATAAAAGATCGAGCTACGTTAATTTCAGGGTGGGTAATGAACACTTTGCTATTGGCGTAAATAAAGTTCTGGAAATAATACTTCTGGAGCATCTGACACATGTTCCGAACACTTCGGCTCTCATAAAAGGTGTAGTGAATTTCCGGGGTACTATTGTCCCTGTTGTAGATATGCATATCCGGTTCAAATCAGATAAGGAAACCAGCAATAGCAATATGATTATTGTTGTGGAGGTGAATAACAAAGAAAACAATGTCATGATGGGTCTGTTAGTTGACGAAGTAAATGATGTAATTGAGTTAGAATTCAAAGATATCAGAAGTGTTCCTGATCTGGGAATAAAATACAATCCTGAATATCTGGAAGGTATGGTCGATATGAATGATCAGTTCATAATGGTCATGGATGTTGACAGGGTTTTGAGTGTCACTGAACTGGCTGAAGTAAAAGAGCTTGGCAAAGAATAAATTTTATTCCAACGTTTTCACGGAGTATTAATCTTCCAGGGAGGAGATACTATGCTTATTATAAATAAAAGAAATCCGCTGGGTATCAAATCCAATACGGACTATAGCTGCTGAATCTGAATACACTTAAGCAAGTTATAATACCTGATAAATATGCTATACCATAATAATACGACAGGAATAACTAATTTCAGATTTATTATATCTGCAATATACAAATTTTGATCATCTGATATGAAAGTGGAAGGGAGCATCAGTAAAATATTGATTATAGATGATTTTCAAACCAATATAGAATTCATTCGAAATATACTCGAAAAAGAGGATTACGAAATATATTCATGTTACAATTCTGAATTATCTGTTGAAGTCATCTCCAGGTTAGAATTTGACCTGATTCTTCTTGACATTGTTATGCCCAAGGTTGACGGGTATGAAGTATGCAAAAGCATAAGAAAGTCAAAATTGAACTCGAATACTCCTGTTATTTTTATTACAAGTGAGAAGAATGAAGAGAGTATTATCAAAGGATTCGAACTTGGAGCCCGGGATTATATTATCCGTCCTTTCAGTAGCAAAGAATTAATTGCCAGAGTGAATCTTCATATAGAACTTAAGAAACGAAGTGAAGAACTTGAAAATGTAAATAGTCATCTTGAAGATCTTGTCAGAATGAGAACTCAAGAGTTAAATTCAGCATTGACAGAATTAAATGCATCCTTTGAATATCTGAAACATGCACAAAAAGAATTGGAATTGCTTGACAAGGCAAAAGAGAATTTCCTGCAAATTATAAGCCACGAAATACGAACGCCGCTAAATAGTATCTTGGGTTTTACCGAGCTGTTGAAAGATGCTTGTATGGATAAAAAATACATCGATTACCTGAATATAATGAATAAATCAGTAAAAAGACTTGAAAACTTTAGTATGAAGGCATTACTGATTACACAGCTAAAGACAGGTTTGTATCATGTTAATTATTCCGATACAAATCTGAGTCAACAAATTCATGAAGTTATTCATCTGTTAGATGAATCGATTCATAAAAATAATTTAAAGATTAAGATAGAAATCGATGACTTTAAACTAAATACAGATAAGCATTTATTGAAGCATATTATATTTAATCTATTTGAAAATGCCGTAAACTATTCTCCAAAGAACAGCACGATTAGGGTTATGACAGAAAAGGAGTCTGACTATTACTGCCAGTTCTCAATATCTGATCAGGGCAATGGTTTTCCAAATTCAGTATTAAAGAACGAAAACAGGATTTTTTCAAATGATGATTTCATAGATAATAACCCGGGCCTTGGTATATATACGACATACCTGATTGTTAAAATACTGAAAGGAAATTTAATTTTAGAAAATAATGGAAATAAAGGTGCAACAGCAATTGTAAGGCTTAAAGTATGAAAAGTATTGAATCCTGTGAGCGCATTGATTATGTCGAGCTCGCAAGCTCGGTTCCCCGCAGTCCCGCCTGCCATGGCTTGTGACGGGCAGGTTGCTGCGGGGTAAGCGAACACAAAAATAATAAATAAAAAAGGATCGAAGTACTCGCTATGCTTGTGAGAATAGTACCTGGCTTCTTGTGCCATAGCTTCTGCGACGGAGCACGGCGAGGAGCTTCAATCAGATTTCGGGAAAAGACTTTATTAACTTAATTCCGCTTGTAAGGAGACCAACATGAATATTGAAAAAAATAGAATAGAAAAGGTTGAGTTTTATGAACCTGTTAGTCTCAATAACCGGGATTTTAAACGATTAAGTGAGTTTATCATGAGTCAATACGGGATTAAAATGCCACCCGACAAAAAAACAATGTTACAAAGCAGATTACAGAAACGGCTCAAAAAACTCAATTATACAAGTTTCAGAGATTATATCGACTTTGTCTTTTCACCTCAGGGTCAAAATGAAGAATTAACGAAAATGGTTGATGCTATAAGTACGAATAAAACAGATTTCTTCAGAGAAAAAATCCATTTCGATTATTTGTACTCACAGGGTATTGATGATTACCTGGAAAAGACAGGCAAAAGTAAAATATCAATATGGAGTGCCGGGTGTTCAAGCGGTGAAGAACCATATACTATTGCAATAGCTTTGAATGAATATAATCATCATAAAAGAGTTATTGATTTTCAGATCCTGGCTACGGATATTTCTTCAGGTGTGCTGGAGAATGCAATGATCGGGATTTATCATGAAGATAAAGTTGCCATGTTTTCAGAATATCTTCGTAAAAAGTATTTATTGCGCGGAAAAGATACTTATAAGCATAAAGTCCGGATTGTTACGGAACTTAGAAATAAAATAAATTTCCAAAGATTTAATCTTGTATCGCAGGGGTATTCAGGATTGGGGATGTTCGATATCATATTTTGCCGTAATGTTATGATCTATTTTGAACGAGAAGTTCAATATCGGTTGTTAAAGCAATTCACTCAATGTCTTAATCCTGAAGGATATCTTTTTTTGGGGCATTCAGAATCGATTACAGGATATACATTGCCACTAAAACAAATTAAACCAACAATTTTTCGTAAGATATAATGAAAGCTTTGAATGTAAAATAACTGGTTTATAATAAATGAGTCTTCCTGTTTATGAAGAAAATTAAAGTAATGATTATTGATGATTCGGCCTTAGTCAGGCAGACTTTGGCAGGTATTTTAAATACCGATCCTGCTATTCAGGTAATTGCTACTGCTGCAGATCCGATATTTGCAGCAAGGAAAATTGTAAAAGAACCTCCCGATGTGATTACACTTGACCTGGAAATGCCAAGGATGAACGGATTAACATTTCTTAAAAAACTGATGTCTCAATTCCCCATTCCCGTAATTATCATTTCAAGTCTGACAGCAAAGAGTGCAGAACTGACCATAAAAGCATTGGAATATGGTGCGATGGATATTGTATCAAAACCTGAACTGGCGACACAAGAATTTTTTGAGGAATCGCAAATTCGCATTTGTGATGCTGTTAAGGCTGCTGCGGTGGCAAAAATTAATCGCAAAAAAATCAATCTTGAGAAACCGGTATTATCTCCAAAGTATTCGGCAGATCATGTTTTATCTTTATCCAAATCCAATTCATCAACAACGATTAAAGAAACAACCGATAAAGTGATTGCTGTCGGGGCTTCTACAGGAGGCACAGATGCAATTCAGTTATTTCTGGAAACCATGCCTCCTGATTGTCCCGGTATTGTTATAGTGCAACACATGCCTGAATTTTTCACCAAATCATTTGCAGATCGTTTGAACAGCATTTGCAGAATAACTGTAAAAGAAGGCAAAGATGGTGAAATTATAACTCCCGGTAAAGCTGTTATAGCTCCTGGAAATAAACACTTACTTTTACGCAGGACCGGAGCAAAATATTGTGTCGAAGTTAATGATGGCCCACTTGTTAACAGACACAGACCTTCAGTTGACGTTCTTTTCCGGTCAGCAGCAAAATTTGCCGGTCAGAATGCTGCTGGCATTATAATGACTGGCATGGGAGATGATGGAGCAAAAGGCCTGTTTGAAATGAATCAGACCGGTGCATACACAATTGCCCAGGATGAAAAGAGTTGTATCGTTTTTGGCATGCCTAAAGCAGCGATAAATCTGAAGGCCGTAGATATTGTACTTCCACTGGAAAAAATTCCAGATCATGTTTATCAAAAGCTAACAGGTAAAAGAATAGGATATCAATAAGTTCAGTTATTAATAAAATATCCGGTTATTTTTTAAAAGACCATGCCCAGTTATCTATTTGTCTTTTATTCCAGATTTTATGAAGAATATTGTATCAAAGAGAAAGAATCAGATAATAAAGATCTGTCTTGCAGGAAAGACTTTATTAAAGTAATTATATTTTTATAAATTTGCAGCCGTTTCAAATAATGGTGGCACTCAGTCCCGAAAAACAGAAATTGATAATTTCGTGTTTTTCCGAAGGATAGAGCAATCCCGATTATATCGGGATGGGTCGCGCGTTCGAACCGAATCCCGACAGAAGGTCGGGATGAGTTCTTGAGCGAACAAAGAGAGCGAAAAATCCTGCGGGTATTAAAAGCTCCAGGATCTGATGTGTGCCTGACTTGTTTATCTGACTGGATTCATCCTGTTGAATAAACTAGCAGGATCATGAGCAGATAGAGGTGGGGGCATGTGGGAGTCGAACTAATCGCTCCGAAGCAAAAATAACAGTTAAAAAACTGTATGTTAGGGAATGAAAAAACAATAGAATTGGTCCCGTAGCTCAGTTGGATAGAGCAACAGCCTTCTAAGCTGTGGGTCGCGCGTTCGAATCGCGCCGGGATCACAACCCAAAAGCCTTACAATAGACGTAAGGTTTTTTTATTACTGAGAATAGGTCTATAGCCAATAACAGGC
>JAFGQO010000204.1 GCA_016935615.1 Bacteroidales bacterium | reverse complement strand
TCAAAGAATTCACAAAACTCTGATATTCAATTATATATAACTTTGTGAGTATTTCGTGAATTTAGTGTCTTGGTGGCGAATTTTCTACTTTTGAGACAACCCCTTTTTTTATTTCAGAACCGGGACTTTCCAAAAGGAAAGATTTTAAGATATCCACAAAGTCTTGAAGACTCTAAAATTCACAAAACCCTGTTTTTCAATTGTATAATACTTTATGAGCACTTTATGATTTAGTGCCATGGTGGCAAATTTTCAACTTTCCCGACAGCCCTGAAGTGAGAATGATATATCTTATTTGCTGCAGATTAAAAATAGAGGTCAAGATATACCGGCAGGTGATCACTGAATCCTCCTAAATACAACGGTCCCTGGTATGTTCTGTAAGGTTTCCGTCCCCCGTATGTCCTGTCCTCCTGCAAAAGAAATTCATAATCGGCGATATGTATGCAATTTATACAGGTAGTAATCATAGCGTCGGTTTTCAATAAATTCCCCGAAACAATAAACTGATCAAACATATTCCATGTGCCTTTATATTTATACGTTCCGCATTTGCACCCTGCTTTTAAAGAAGTTGATAAATTGTATAATCTGCCGCATATCACCGAATCTTCCGGATCCTCCGTATTTAATATTTCCGAAAGACTTCTGTCAGAAGGCTCATCATTAAAGTCACCTGTAATAACAATGTTGGCACACGAATCAAAGGACACTATCGAGTCTGTTTTCATTTTCAGCTCCTTTGCAACAAAAAGTCTTTTGATCTCAGATCTTTTCTGGCCCCCTCTTCTTGATGGCCAGTGGTTTACAAATAAATGAAGCGTGTCCTCTGATTTGATCAGGGCTTTGAAATATAATATATCACGGGTTGTTCCATAACTTTCATAAGGAAATACTATGCGGATAATCCCTGATTCCAGCTCTGTTATTGCTTCCCTGTTATACAATAAAGCAACATCTATACCCCGTTGATCGGGAGATTCAAAATGTACTATTTTGTAATTAAATTTCTGCAGGGGTGTATTCAAATACAATTCTCTCAATACTTTCATATTTTCAATTTCTGCCAGACAAATTATCTCAGGAGGTTTGTTCCCCCCTGTTGCAGCAATGGTTTTAAAAATATTCAATGCTTTTCTATGAACTTTCAATTCCGTCCATTGTTTTTCGCTATCAGGCAAAAACTCATTATCCGAATAGGCACTGTCATCTTTTGCATCAAAGAAATTTTCAACATTGTAAAATACAATTCGCAGATCCCCTCTGTCAGATGAAAGAGAATTATTAGTTATCTGCCCTGAACAAAAGAGACAGGAAAATACCGATAGTAACAAATGACAAGCAAACAAATACGGATTACTCATAACGTTCAAATGCTCCTAAATCAGGTTGGCCATCAAGAATCCGGCTATTCCCAAGATAATCATATTCCAAAAATGAATGATCCTGAATAATCCGGATGTCACCCGAATCTTTTGCAGTAGAGAGAGTGTCCAGTTGAAAATTATAAGCACCCAGTACAATACTGTCATTTATAAAATTAGGATCTTCATTCAGCACAATAAAGTTAAAATGTTCCGGATCTTCGTAATCCAGCGAATCGACATGGTTTTTAATCAGGCAATGATCAAAGTAGTAATTAAATTCAGCATCGCTGACACTGTCTTTATAGATCTCCTGGGTGAGAACACCATATATGATTGAGTTCGCAAACTCAAGGTTCAGATCTCTTTTTAACGTAACATCAATAATTCTGAAATCATCATCCAGATCAGCCCAATCATAATAATTTGTAAATAGTATGGTTGGAAAAACACGACTCTTATACCCTCCCTGGTAATATCCGGGGTAAAATGCCGATACATTTGAAATCGTACAATGATAAAAATGATACTCGCCTCCCATATTCAAACCCAGGGCATACATTCCGCAATCTGCAATTACCGTATTGTAGGCAGTAATGTTTCCCCCGAAGGCATAAATACCCCTTGAGGCAGAATTGAGGATCATGCAATTCCGAAGCTCAACAGAAGATTTTGTATCCGGATCAGGATACCCCACCTGGATGCCGGCATTCGCGTTCCTGATCGTGACATATTCAAGCAGATTATCGGTACTTCTTGGATGTATATATATTGTCCCCCATTGTCCTGCAGTATTTTCATACTCTTCGTCAAATCTTGCTCCGGTAAATATTATCGGCTTTTCAAGCGTTCCTGTTGCTTCCAGCCTGCCCCATACAATGAGGCTGGAATAATTATGAAGATATACAATTGTACCGGGCTCAATTGTTAACACTTCAAAAGAATCGATCGCCATATTTTCAACAATCAGATAAGGTTTATCGCTGGTCCACGTTTGTGATTTGATGATCTCATTTCTAAAAAGATTGACATCCTGTCCGTATGCAATCAACTTTATATCCTGCATATTCCCATTTGTCAGGCATATCACCGAATCTTTTACGACCAAAGGACTATTTGCATTCAAAGGATCAATGGTAACTTCAACAAAAACATAAATACTGTCATCAGGTGGTATTAGTATGTTTTTATGATATTCCCCTTTTTCCCCATCGACATTTAACCGAAAATATGAATCTGAACCCTGTGCCAAATACAATTCTGAGATTTCAACAGGTTGATCATACACATTATAAATTTTAAATCTTTGTGTAACAGACCCAAGCGTTGTAAGGATAGTATCAAAATATATTGTATCTGTGGAAAAATACAGGTAGGTATTTTTGTCAGTAAGCAACTTTTCGTCTCTGCATCCAGAAAGTATCAATAATAACAGGCCGACAAAAGATAGTGTTTTAAAGAAACCTTTCATCAATAATTTTTGCAAATGTATGTACTTTGATCAATATTTAATTAAATAAACGGATTTCCCGGATATACATTGTCTTTCCATTACAGGAATAAAATATTTTAATTCCACTTGATTTTACAATATCTTTATTAAATTTATTACAATATTCTTTGTCACATCTTATTAAGAAAGTCTGTTTTCAAATGGAAATAAAAAAAGCAACGTTTTATGACCTGATTGATGTTCTTTTTCTTCTCAGAGATTGCATTACAGATATGAACAGTAAAGGTCTTAAGCAATGGAACAGTACTTACCCCGGACCGGAAATAATGAAAAATGATATTGAAAAAGAAACTCTTTACATTTGCACAGACCTGGGAATAGCAAGAGGAATGATTAATCTTTCCGATGAAATTCCGGAAGAATACAATGAGATCAAATGGAAGGGTAAATCTGATAAAGTACTATATATTAACCGGTTTGCTGTGAATCCCATTTGGAAGGATTCAGATGTTGCTCAACAACTTCTGGCATTTTCAGAAAAGTATGCAGCAAAAAATAAATATTCGGGTATCCGATTGGATGTATTGGACAATTTTCCTGTTGACAGTGCATTTTTTACTGCCAAAGAATATGAATTTGCCGGAGAATTTCATTCAACATTTCAAAAAATGCCATACACCTGTTACGAAAAAAACCTTTGAATACAGAATCACAGGTTTTATCTCCCTGTGCTACTTTCCAAAAAAGATCCTGTATTATTCTTATTGGGAATCAAATCACAAATATCAAATAAACTCCATTTTCAAAATCCAATGAGCAAAACATTTCTTCATAACTGCAAAGAATATTTTCTGTTATGGATTTGGAATTTTTGAAAGTCAGAAGAAAAAAAATGAGATGATTTTTAGGTTGTTCGGTTATTGGAAATTGATTAATCGGGGACCGGAGAATCGATTAAATGAAGATAATCGAAAAGTGAAACGTTTTATATATAATCTCAGTTCACCAGTTCATCAGTTAATCATATATTAAAGACCTGAAACTGGCAACTTGTAACTATTTTTTAAAGCTTGAGTTTTGAAATTTTAAATAATTTATAGTGTGATCGGAATTCCACGATAAAAATCAAGAATTTTAACTGCAAAAATATATTCGTATTTCGCCTGTAAAAGATCCGATTCCGCTTTGATATAATTATTCTTAGCTATGTTGTATTCCACTGAATTTACCATCCCGACATTAAATTTTTGCTGCGTATAATGAAAAGATTCCTTGTTTGATATCACTGCTTCTATAGCAGAGTTATATTTCTCTCTTGCAGATATGGCATCGTTATGTGCCTGTTGTATATTTTTATACAACTGCTGTTTCACCTGATCCAGTTCAAATTTGGAATCTTCCATTCGGATTCTTGCCCGGCTTATTCCGTTATTAACTTCCCACCGGTTCAATATGGGTATACTAAGACCAATACTTAAAGATTGTGCAATATTGTCGCTAAACTGCTGAGAATACGAATAATCAGACACACCATAGGAGGGTGAAACCACGATCTGACTGGGATTACCCTGAATATAGCCAATTTCCTGCTCAGAAAAATCATCCGTGTTCAGCAAGGTTCTCTGATCTGAATAACCGGTATAAATACTGCCTGAAAGATACAACATCGGACTGCGCTTTCCTTTCTGAACAGCCAGTTGTTTTTCAAAACTTTTCAATAAATACTCGGCACTTTTCACATGAGGAAGATATTCCAGTGCATTATTATACACCATTGAAACAGAAGGAATATCTGTTGCTATGTTAGGATCAATAGTATCGGGTACAACAATGTCAAAATTAGAAGTTGAATCCAGATCAAGCAATTGAGACAGATTCAATATGGATAGATTCAATTGATTCTGAGTATTGGTGATATTTAAATTTTCATTGGCTAATTGAGCCTGTATTTCAAGCAGATCCCCTTTTGCAACATTGCCGGCATCAACAAGTTTTTGAGTACGGTCGACCTGAAGTACCGTAACTTCTTTCTGGTTTTTTGCTACTTCCAGTAGTTCTTTTTGAAATAATATCTCCAGATAAGCAGATGAAATATTGAATGTATTTTCAATTTTTTCTTTTTCAACATTTTGTATAGCAGCCAGGGATGCATACTTATTGCTCTTAATGTTATTGTAATTCTGCAAACCGTTAAAAAGACTGATATTTGAAGTAACACTGTAATTATCAGATATGGAGTTATTTAAAATAAAGTCATTGGTAAACGGGTCAATCTGACGACCAAATCCATAATTTCTGCTAATGTTTCCGTTTAAATCCGGCAAAATATTCGTATAAGATTGGAGTAAATTAACATCTGCCACTTTCGCCTGGAGCTCCTGTCTTTTTATTTGTAAATTATTGGCATGTGCATAATTGATACAATCTTCCAGTGTCCATTTTTTTTGTGAAAATGCCTGTACCTGTATAACTGAGATCAAAAAAAGGAGCAAATATTTAATTTTCATGGTATTACTGTTTTATTTATTGATATAAATTATTTTTTGTCTGAATGAATATTACAGGAACCTGTCTCAGAATTAAATATCTGAATCGATTTCCGATTTGAATTGCAACTATTCATTTTATATTTCAAGGTTTCAATTTTTATGCTTGAATGCACTATTTCCCAATTTTGAAATATCAAGCCATCCTACTCTGTATTCTCATATCCAAAAGTTTTTGGAAATCATACCCTTCACTTCAGCCGAATCATTGTCTTTTATGATTCCCACAGAAAACATAATTCCTTCATGATTAACTTATTTTCATTGCTTTTCGTATGTTCTCTGTCACTATATGGCCATCAAATAATTGAATAATCCTATGGGCTTTATCAGCATCAGCCGGCGAATGGGTGACCATCACGATAGTTATCCCTTCAGCATTCAATTGCGACAACAAATTCAATATTTCTTCTCCGTTTACCGAGTTTAAATTCCCTGTTGGTTCGTCAGCAAGTATCATCTTTGGTTTGGATATGATTGCCCTTGCAATTGCAACCCGTTGTTGCTGTCCTTCCGAAAGTTGCTGCGGATAATTTCTTTTTCTGTGTGAAATCTTGATCTGATCCAGTACCTCGTGAACCCTTTTGCGTCTTTCAGACGCTGATACACCCATATACAGTAAAGGCAATTCGATGTTATGATATACTGTGAGCTCATCAATCAGGTTAAAACTTTGAAAAACAAATCCTATATGACCCCTTCGTAATTTTGTCCTTCTTAGTTCATTCAGTTGTGACACTTCTTTATTATCAAACCAGAATTTTCCTGAGGTCGGACGATCCAATAAACCAAGAATGTTAAGAAGAGTTGTTTTCCCACAGCCCGAAGGCCCCAGAATGGCAACAAATTCACCATCCTGAACCGCAAGATTCACACGGTTCAAAGCAATGGTCTCTATTTCATTGGATCGGAAAGTTTTTGTAAGTTCTTCGGTGCGTAACATATTTTTTATTCAATTCATTTCAACTGTTTTATTTTTTCATTTATCGTGCCATAGATATTATCTTATTGTTTTTGTGAGTCTTACATAATTTATTTCAAGAAAAAATTGTACGAAAATGCTACAAAAACAGTACGATTTCGAACAATTAAAAATTAATACCTACATTTGTTTTGTGCCTGTTTACTTAGAATGACAAACTTCATATTTTTCATATATGATTGAAAAATTAGGAAAAATACTGGCAATTGACGACAATGAAGATATTCTTTTTGCTTTAAAGTTGTTGCTTAAGTCAAATGTTGAAACAATTACAACTGTCAGTAACCCGAAAGAAATACCCGATTTGTTAAAAACAGAAGAGTATGATGTCATACTTCTGGACATGAACTTTACAAAAGATGCCAGCAGCGGTCAGGAAGGATTTGATTGGTTAAAGCGAATACTGGAAATTGATCCGGATGCGGTTGTT
Source organism: Bacteroidales bacterium (assembly GCA_016935615.1). Classification (GTDB taxonomy): domain Bacteria; phylum Bacteroidota; class Bacteroidia; order Bacteroidales; family UBA10428; genus UBA10428. The sequence goes on along the minus strand of JAFGQO010000204.1, from coordinate 2,723 downwards.
GTATTCATTACAGCCTATGGTGATGCCGAAAAGGCAGTGAAAGCGATTAAAGCCGGGGCAACTGATTTTGTTTTAAAACCATGGCAAAATGAAAAATTACTTGCAACCCTTTCTTCGGCATTAAAACTTAGAAAATCAAAACTTGAAGCCGGACATTTGCGATTCAGACAAAAAGAATTGTGCGATATAATGGATAAATCTTTTCATGAATTTGTTGGAAACTCGCCTGAAATGCAGGAAGTTTTTACAACAATTAAAAAAGTCGCACAAACTGATGCCAATGTATTGGTGTTAGGGGAGAATGGGACAGGAAAAGAGCTTGTTGCCAGAGCATTGTATCGTAACTCAACGAGAAAAGATGAGGTTTTTGTTAGTGTTGACATGGGTTCTATAACAGAATCATTGTTTGAAAGTGAGCTGTTTGGTTATGCAAAAGGGGCATTTACTGATGCGAAAAGTGACAAACTGGGAAGGTTCGAAGTTGCATCGAAAGGAACACTTTTTCTGGATGAAATTGGGAATCTGACCCAGGCTGCTCAGGCTAAACTACTGACAACCATCGAACGTCGGGAAATTACAAGGGTTGGAGCAGTAAAACCTACAGCTATTGATGTCAGATTAATATGTGCAACAAATAACGATATTCACCAGATGGTGAATGAAGGTAGTTTCCGGCAAGATCTTCTTTACCGTATCAATACTGTTGAAATACATCTTCCCCCTCTGCGTGAAAGAACCGGTGATATTGCTTTGCTTTCGGAGCATTTTTTGAAAACATATACGAAAAAATATAAGAAAGCCATAAGCAAAATTAGTCAGGCAGCCATGAACAAATTGAACCATTATGGCTGGCCTGGAAATGTAAGAGAATTACAGCATGCTCTTGAACGTGCTGTCATTATGTGTGAATCAAATACACTTGAACAGGATGATTTTTTCTTTTCAAATTCAAAGAAAAAACAAGAAGATGTTGCATTAGAAACATACAACCTGGATGATGTGGAAAGAAAAATTATTGTCAAGGTTTTAAAACAAAACCAGGGAAATATTACTCAAGCTGCCAAAGAGCTGGGATTAACCCGAACTTCTCTTTACCGAAGAATGGAAAAATATGATCTTTAAAAATTTCAGGTTCAATCTCATTCTAAGAGTAATACTTCTTACAGCCTCTATCTTTCTGTTTTATTACTCTTTTTCAACCGATTATTTTTTTACACCAATAATTGTTGGTGCGGCAATTATTTTTGAGGTTTCATCCCTTGTCAGATATATCGATAAAACCAATCGTGAACTTACATCTTTTCTCGAATCTATTCGTTTCAATGAATTTACAAGAACTTTTAAAATGGAAGGCCTGGGCTCTTCATTCAATGAACTAAATGAAGCATTTAATGAAGTAATTCACGATTTTCAGCGTGTACGATCAGAAAAAGAGGAACATTTTTATTATTTGCAAACCATCCTTCAAAATATTGACATTAGTCTTATTGCTTATCAAAGCGATGGTACAATTGAATTGATAAACAAATCTGCCAAAAAGTTATTTCAGGTATCAGGTCTGACAAATATTAAAGGATTGGAAAAGCTTAGTAAAGAACTTGTCGATGTTTTATTTAAAATAAAACCCGGACAAAGTGAGCTTGTAAAGGTTTATGATGAAGACGACTTTCTCCAACTGGCAATTTATGCCACTACTATAAAAGTGAAAGATAAAATTATTACACTGGTTACAATAAAAGACATTCAGCACGTATTGGAAGAGCAGGAAACGGAAGCATGGCAAAAACTTATCAGAGTGCTAACTCATGAAATCATGAATTCAATTACACCAATTTCCAGCCTTTCCTCGACACTTAACAATATTCTAAGTAAGTATTCATATGATGAACAAGGAAAAACTCCGGTAGAAAATGAAAGTCTTACGGAAATTGAAAAAGCTCTTCAAACCATAAATAAAAGAAGCAACGGGCTTTTGCATTTTGTGAATACCTATAGAAATTTGACACGGATCCCCAAACCCAATTTCAAGATCTTCCCGATTGAAGATCTGTTCTCCAACATTAAACTATTAATGGAAAAAGAACTGAATAAAAAAAATATTAAACTTATTCTGAACATTGAACCACCAAAACTTGAAATTACTGCCGACGAACAACTGATAGAACAAATACTTATCAACCTCATCAAAAATTCAATCGATGCCCTGAAAGGAAAAGATAATGCTGAGATTCACTTAAATGCTTTTTATAATAAGAGGGGCCATTTTACAATTCAGGTAACTGATAATGGGCCCGGAATAATCCCTGATGTTCTTGATAAAATTTTTATACCGTTTTTCACAACAAAAACCAGCGGATCAGGAATCGGTTTGTCTTTATCCAGGCAAATTATGCGTCTGCATGGCGGAACAATAACTGCACATTCAAAACCAGAAGAGGAGACAATATTCACATTAACGTTCTGATGCTTTTATTGTTATCATTCTATTTGCAATCTGAATAACATCTCCTGGTCTTAACTTAGTTCTTTTTCGTCTTTCGATCTGATTGTTCACTTTCACTTCTCTGTCTTCAATCAGGATCTTAGCGTGGGCACCGCTTTGGGCTATGCGCAGTAATTTTAATAATTTATTCAATTGAATAAATTCACTTTTCAGTTTGAAGTATTCAGATTGCATATTGTTCAACATAGATTTGTTTCAAAAATAATTGAAATTCCGGCAG
>JAFGQO010000203.1 GCA_016935615.1 Bacteroidales bacterium | reverse complement strand
TTATACAAAAAAAGACACTCCGAAAGTGTCTCTTATTCTGCTGCTTTCAGCAGCCGTAGCTTTAGCGTAGGCTGCCTCGCCAGGGCTCGAACCTGGACTCTTCTGATCCAGAGTCAGACGTGTTGCCAATTACACCACGAGGCAATTTCATGATATTGGATCATTCCAACAACTGATCAGAACAATCCGAAATTAACGTGTTAAACCAATTTTTAAGCTTATTATTCCATATCAACCTGTACTCAAAAATTTATACCAATGATAGTAAAGAACATTTTTAGTCTGGTTTAATGCCGATGGATAAATATGTTTAGTCCGGACAAGCCCTGCAAGGGCGAAGACAGGACTAATCCATATTTCCAATCGGTATTGCCAATTACACCACGAGGCAATACGGGAGGACAAAAATAACAATTTCAACCAAAAAACAGGATTTCTTTTCCACGTTATTGAAAAGAACATACTTTAATAGATTTTTCTTGTTATCGTAACCGGAAAAGTATATTTTAGAGTTAAAACAAACTTAAATTTTTTACTCATGGAAGAAAAAGGATCTGACCAAAAAATTACTTCGCCAGCAGGAAGCATTGATTACGATGCAAAATGTGAAAAACTGATTGCCGAAGGGTATGAATTTAAATTCGGAGAATACATCAACAAAGGATTCGATCTCTTTAAGAAAAATGCCGGAGGTTTTATCGGATATCTGCTTATAGTTATTGTTATCTCTTGTGTTCTTGCGTTTATACCCGTTTTAGGGTCATTGGCAAGCCTGGTAATTTCACCTGCATTGTATGCCGGATTTTTTATCGTAGGAAAAAAGATCCTGCATGATGAGCCTTATGAATTCGGCGATTTCTTCAAAGGATTCAATTACCTGCTCCACTTATTCCTTGGGAACCTTATTATGGGAATATTCGTAGCGATCGGTATTATCCTGCTGATTATTCCCGGCATATACCTTGGAGTAGCCTATGCATGGATAGCCATGTTCATCGTATTTGCAGGAAAAGAATTCTGGCCTGCCATGGAACTGAGCCGTAAAGTAATCACCAAAAAATGGTTTTCATTTTTAGGCTTTTTCATTGTGCTCGGTCTGATCAATATCGCCGGACTCATAGCTCTGGGTATAGGAATTCTTGTTACAGCACCGGCAACAATGCTGGCTGTATTTGCAGCATTTCATGATATTGTCGGAACTACCAAAGAAGAATAGAAAGTCGGGGTATTGGATTGTCAGGTGGTTGGGATCATAGACAATTGAGTAAATATAACCAACATCTGTTTCGAGTAAGTATGTAACGATTTCTCAGTGTTTGTGTCTCCCTCCGGATGGACTGATAGATCCAAGTATCGATGTGCTATTAATTCTCAGGTCATGCCACAAAAGGTACGATGCAGACACAGAGTTACACAATGCAATTCTGAGATACGTTTTTGTTATTTCTGCTGAGAAATTTTCGCCCAGTTATCCCGCAAGGTGACAGTGCGGTTAAATACAAGTTTATCACCAATACTCTCTTTATCCACACAGAAATACCCCAATCGTTCAAACTGGTAATTCCTGAATGGCTGAGCATCTTTTTTCAGAAAGGGCTCTACAAATCCTTTGGCAATAATTAAAGAATCAGGATTTAGGTTCGATAAGAAAGTTTTCCCTTCTTCACATTGGTAAGGATTTTCTTCATTAAACAACCTGTCGTATAATCGTATTTCACTTTCCAGGGCATGTCTGCCCGATACCCAATGCAGCGTAGCCTTCACTTTTCTTCCATCGGGAGAATTACCACCACGGCTTGCGGGATCGTATGTACAAATCAGCTCCGTAACTTCTCCTTTTTCATTTTTAACCGCTTCTTCACAGGTTATAAAATATGCATAACGTAAACGTACTTCCCTTCCGGGTGAAAGACGGAAGAATTTTTTCGGTGGATCCTCCATGAAATCTTCCTGTTCAATATATAGTGTCTGTGAGAAAGGCACCTTACGTGTACCTGCGCTGTCATCCTCAGGATTGTTTATTGCATCAAGGTATTCTTCCTGATCTTCGGGATAATTCTTTATGGTCACTTTCAAAGGATTGATTACTCCCATTACCCTCCGTGCTTTTTTGTTCAGGTCCTCACGAATACAATGTTCCAGCAACCCAACATCGATTGTATTCTCACGTTTGGCAACCCCAACTTTGTCGGCAAAATTGCGTATGGAATCCGGTGTATAACCCCTGCGTCTCAACCCTGCAATTGTTGGCATGCGCGGATCATCCCAGCCTGTAACATGTTTCTCGTTGACAAGTTGCAAAAGCATGCGTTTGCTCATTACTGTATAGTTCAGGTTCAGCCGTGCAAACTCGGTTTGGTGCGTACGCCTTCGATTCACTTCAGGATCATCGATAATATTATCGAGAAACCAGTCGTACAAAGGCCGGTGAACTTCAAATTCAAGCGTGCAAAGAGAGTGTGTAATGTTCTCTACAAAATCGCTTTGCCCGTGAGCAAAGTCATACATAGGATAAATACACCACTTATTTCCGGTACGGTGGTGAAAAGCATGCTTTATTCTGTACATTACCGGATCACGCATGTGCATATTGGGCGAGGCCATGTCAATTTTTGCACGCAATACTTTTGATCCGTCAGGAAATTCACCTTTTTTCATACGCTCAAACAAGTCGAGATTTTCTTTCACAGAACGATTGCGGTATTCACTTTCCCTGCCCGGTTTTGTTGGCGATCCCCTGTGCGCTGCAACCTCATCAGCACTGCTTTCGTCTACATAGGCTTTCCCCTTATGAATAAGCAATACAGCCCATTCATACAATTGCCCGAAATAATCGGAGGCATAATACTCACGGTCTTCCCAGTCGAATCCCAGCCAGTGAATATCCTCTTTGATTGCATCAACATATTCCACTTCTTCCTTTACCGGGTTGGTATCATCAAAACGCAAATTGCATTTCCCCCCGTATTTTTCTGCCAGACCAAAATTCAGACATATTGACTTGGCATGACCTATATGCAAATACCCGTTTGGTTCGGGAGGAAAACGCAGATGCACCCTTCCATTGTAAGTGTTGTCTTTAATATCCTTTTCTATCATCGCTTCAATAAAATTCAGCGACTTATTATTTTCTTCTTTACTCATTCTCTGTGCATAATAAATGATGAATTGCCTTTCAAACTCATGCAAAAGTAAGTATTTTACCCTGTGAATAATTCAATTCAACAGGAATTTGAACCATAAGAATATGTAAATTCGTAAAACCACGTTATATAGTATATGGGAAAAATATTACTGGAAGACCTTGAGGTCTATGCTTACCATGGTCATTTGCCCGAAGAGAAAAAGATCGGAAGCAAATTCATTATCAACCTCGATATCGATACTGCATTTGATGATGCCTGCCAAAGCGATAAACTGGAAGACACCTTTGATTACCAGTTGGCATACGATATTGTAAAAGAAGAAATGGCCAAAACATCTTCTTTGCTTGAGCATGTGGCTTCAAGAATCCTGGAACGGATTTTGGATGCATCTCCATTGATATGGTCGGTAAAAATAAAGCTGTCAAAAATGAATCCTCCCTTCGGAGGTGAGGTAAAAGCTGCTGGTGTTGAAATAAAAAAGGACAGAGAACAATGACAGGGAAACTAAAAAAGTGCCCTTCCTGCGGCAAATTTTTCACCTGCCGGGAAACAGAGGACTGCTGGTGTGAAGATTTTCAGATCCATAAAAAGGATTTCCTGAAGTTAAAGCAGAAATACAATGATTGCATCTGTCCTGAATGTCTGGCATACTATGCGGAAAAATAATCCCTTACTTACTATGAAACGAAAATACACAATACTGCCCACTGCAATTTTAATCCTGATTTTCTCTTGTTGCATAAGTTCCGGGCAACATACAAAAATGTTACATTTCGATTTTCATCTCAGCGCAGTAAAAAATGCCAAAAATACTGTTTATACCATTGCTGCGGAATACCCGGCAACAGGAATTGTTTTATGTACGGATAGTCATGCCGATTATACAAATTCATACCTTGTTGCCGGAAAAGATACGTTCCGTCTTTCTCCTGATGAACATTCTGCTGACCTGACCGACAGTATATTCAGTAATCTGGTGACTTTCAGCATGCCTTTAGACACGTTTGGTTTTTATCCGGGAAACATTGAAAGCAAAGTGACTTTTTACTTCATCGATGCCCGCTTGCCGGAGAAAAAGAAAGAGCAAAAATCCCTGAAAAAAAAAAGTTCAGGCTGTTCCGAACCCGACATGATTGATCAGTCGGTTTGGCGTGAAGGTCTTGCCGATCCTGACTATATACGAAGCGTACATGAAGTGCACAACTGCATTATACATCATACTGCCGGATCAAACACCGATACCAACTACATTCAGGTGATAAGAAACATTTACATCTACCATACCGAAATAAGAGAATGGTCAGACATAGGGTACAACTATCTGATAGCACAGGACGGCACAATATTCAAAGGTCGTGATCCCGGAGAACATGAACAGGACAACGTAAAAGGTGCCCATTTTTGCAATTCAAATACCGGCACTATGGGCATCAGCATTATGGGCAACTATAACGATGCGGATCCTACAGAAGAATCCATTGAATCACTCGTTGATCTTCTTAACTGGAAACTTGGGAAAGACAGTCTGAATCCGCTGGGAACTTATCCACATCCATTAAATCAGCATCTCGGCGTTATTGCCGGGCACAGAGACGGATGTGCAACAGAGTGCCCAGGGGACTTATTGTATGCACTAATGGATAACATCCGTGAAGAAACCATGCAGCGATTTACAATTTGCGGCTATGTTTACCTCCCTGTTTTTTTGTCTGAAGTATATTCCAATGATGTCCTGATCTGCCAAAAACACAACCGGGTATATATTCAACACACTTTCGGCCAACTCCCGGAAATTCATGTATGCGATCAGCTGGGAAGGGCAATTGCTTTTCAGATCATAAGTGAAGAAGCAGGATCAAGTACCATTCAAATTAACGGATCTGACAAAAAACTGGTTTTTATAACCATTGATCTTAAAGATCACAGAACTTCAAAAGCTCTGTTTTTACATGAATAATTCAATCCATTTCTTGGCATAATAAATCAATTCTTTCTACCTTGGCAATAGCAAAAACTTATTCATTAAAATAAAAAACCATGAAGACAATCACTGGATTTCCGATCTGGCTTTTCATTGTATTTACTGCCTGTACTGTTACTTCCGACAAAAAGGTGAAGGAGTATACCATTGAACAGTTTATGTCGAATATCAACATGTTTGGCGGAGAATTCTCTGCCGATGAATCAAAACTGCTGGTCACCACCGACGAATCGGGCATTTACAATGCCTATACAATACCTGTTGAAGGAGGTGAACTTACGCCGCTGACACAGTCTGATTCAACAAGTGTTTTTGCCATTTCGTTCTTTCCCGAAGATGACAGAATTCTTTATCACAGCGACAAGAACGGCAACGAGATCTACCATATCTTTTTGCGTGATCCCGATGGCAAAGTAACAGACCTCACTCCGGATTCGGCTGCCCGCTCCACATTCTATAACTGGAACTATGACGAAGAAAGTTTTCTTTACGGTTCAAACAAACGTGATCCGAGATTCATGGATATCTATGAAATGGATATTGAGACCCTGACACCAAAAATGATCTTTCAGAACGATGAGGGATATGATTATGCCGGCATAAGCCGTGATGAAAACTACATGGCATTTGTTAAACCCATAACCACGTCGAACGATGAAATGTATCTCTACTCTGTGAAAAGCAAAAAGATGAAACACATTTCCAAACACGATGGCAATGCCAATTATTCACCCACAGGATTCAGTACGGAAAGTGATGCTTTATTTTATACCACAAACGAAGGCGACGAGTTTACTTACCTGGTAAAATATGACATTGCATCAGGTAAAAAGGAAAAAGCACAGGAATACGAATGGGACATCTGGTATTCCTATTTATCACACAAGGGAACCTACCGTGTAACAGGCATTAATGAGGATGCCAGAACGGTGATAAAGATCTTCAACACAGCCGAAGACAAAGAAGTGAAGTTCCCTTCAAACATACAGGGTGATATTAAGAATGTAAACATATCCGACAGTGAAAAGCTAATGACTTTTTGGGTTGGTACCTCCAAATCACCCAATGTGCTATACATCTACGACTTTAAAACAGGCAGGGCCAAAGAACTGGCATCAGGACTGAACCCTGAAATAAATCCTGATGATCTTGTTGAAGGGGCAGTGATCCGTTATGCTTCTTTTGATGGTCTGGAAATTCCTGCTATTCTGTATAAACCTCACCAGGTATCGGCAAAGAAGCCAGGTCCGGCATTGGTCTGGGTACACGGCGGACCCGGTGGACAGTCGCGTCTTTCCTATTTCCCTCTGATCCAGTACCTGATCAACAAAGGGTATATCATTCTTGCTGTAAATAACCGTGGCAGCAGCGGATACGGAAAAACTTTCTACTCACTCGACAACAAAAACCACGGCGAGAATGATCTGATGGACTGTGTAAAAGCAAAAGATTATCTTGCTTCCACCGGCTTTGTTGATACTGCCAACATAGGAATTATCGGAGGATCGTACGGAGGTTTTATGGTAATGGCTGCTTTGACCTCACAACCTGAAGAATTCAAAACAGGAGTAAACATTTTTGGTGTGACCAACTGGCTGCGCACATTAAAAAGCATTCCTCCATGGTGGGAATCTTTCAAGGCTGCATTGTACGACGAGATGGGTGATCCTGCGCTGGATTCCGTGCGGTTATACCGCATCTCCCCCTTGTTTCACGCCGATAAGATCGTAAAACCGTTTATGGTACTTCAGGGATCAAATGATCCCCGGGTATTGCAGGTTGAATCGGATGAAATTGTGCAAGCTGCACGCAACAATGGTGTGGAAGTGGAATATGTGCTGTTTGATGACGAAGGACATGGCTTTGACAAAAAAGAAAACCAGATAGAAGCCTATAAGAAGATAGCCGTATTTCTTGACAAACAGCTTAAGGGTATAGAAAAGAAAGAAAACACTGAAAATTAGAATTTATCATATACAGTGAAAAGCGCAGGAATAGCAGGCAGATGACTGTTTTTCCTGCGTTTTTTTGATTCATAATATTTTCTAACTTTGCATGCCGAATGATAAAATATGGTTCCGTGCCAGCCAAAGGCTGGTAAAGCCGAGTGCCTGCCTGCCATGCCTTCGGCAGGTGAACCGGCAGACAGGGCTAGGTCCCGATGAATCGGGAAAAAACCTTTTACGACGGTTCGAACCGAGCCTGATGAAATCGGGCGAGTTCATGAACTCCGCTTCCAGCGGAGTGAATAATCCGCCGCGGATGACAAAAATGTTCTTTACAATACGGACTACTTTGAAAATTATTTCGAACAAATCCGTATTGATCTTATAGATTTGGTCGCGTGGCCGAGTGGCTAGGCGGAGGTCTGCAAAACCTT
>JAFGQO010000202.1 GCA_016935615.1 Bacteroidales bacterium | reverse complement strand
TAACAAAATATTTATCATACTCTTTCCTCGCAGCAGGAGATAATTTGTAATACCATGGCTTATATTTCTCAAGATAATCTTTCCCGGTCCCTTTTGTCCAGAACTCTTTATTTTCTCTTTGTGCCGGGAAAGCTTCCCAGGGAGGCTCATAGAAGATACCGTCATATTCGGGGAAACTGCTTCTGACAATCATAAGGATCTCTCCCAGACGGCTCCTCCCCGATCCGTCGCCGCCATCCGCCCAGTAATGGTCCAATTCTGTATGTTCCTTCAGGATTGCATTCCCGGTCGAAACAAGAATATCCCTAAGTATATCATGTTGCTCAAATTTCGCTCTTAAGGCTTTCATCATGATTTCAAATTTAACATCGAACCAGTCGGCTCTTCTTGGATAAATACCGCTCTTGGCAACCTCTTTTGCCTGGAACGGTGTTTTTATTTGGCGTATGATTTCTTCATATTCGGTCCCAGCAAATCTCTGCGCATGATAATAATGCTCGGTTGTTTTCCACATCCTGCCGTCTATCTCAACAGGATAGGGTGCAAAATTGCAGAAACACCCGTATGGATCCCTCTTGAGGTAAAATCTGATTTCAACGTTCTGGTTATTCATGACTTGATATCGATCAGATCCTGGACTTTTGCTAATTTAGGTATTAGCAGTATGTTTTAGATTAACGGTACTCAATATTTCTTAAATAAAATTGAATATCTTTAAAGACTAAAGTATTATCGATGTAAATAACCTACTCTTCAAGAGGTAACATCTGAACAACATCCATCTGACATGATACTTATGGATTCATACCATAAACAACCAAAGACAACCGTAGCTGCTACAATATCTGAATTCAAAGAGGATAATGAATATATATTGCTCACAAAACGAAAGGTTGAACCATATATAAGCAAATGGTGTCTGCCCGGCGGTCATATCAATAAATATGAATTAGCGGAAAATGCAGTAATAAGGGAGGTTAAGGAGGAGACGGGTCTGGACTTCCATCCAAAGTTTTACAATTATTTTGATGAAATAGTACCCGGCGAAAACATACATGCAGTTGTTTTGGTTTTTACAGGTGTACCAGGCGGAGCACTTGTAAAAGACAATGAAGAGGTAAGCGATGCAAAATGGATTTTACTTGAGGATGCTTTGAATTATGATTTTGCATTTCAGAATGAAGATATCCTGAAACGTTATAAAGCAAATAAAAAGGCCTGATTATTTCCTTGAATTCAATTCGGACTCTATTACCTTTAGTCTTTTTTCAATTTCTGTTATTGCGCGTTCAACCGAGATGTTTCCTGACCGCTTGTTTTTCAGTTCTTCAAAGCGGGTATCGAACAATTCAATTTGCTTTTTTATGGTTGCAGCATGCCTGGTAAACATTGTCTGTTTCAATCCCTGACCCTGATGTCCTGCAAGCGATTCGGCAAGAAATAAGTCACCTATGAGTATTACATTCCGATGTTTATCAAGGTTCTTATCAATTAAAACCTCAAACTTATTTCCCGGCTTACTTGGAGATTGAGGTAATCCTTTAAAGAATTTCAAAAGTGTATTCAACCTAGAATTCCTTATAATTAGTGCATTGTCCCCTGATTCCTCAAATTTAAGATCCAGATCAATTATTATTCTGAATCCCCACTCCCGGGCGAATTCCTCAAAAATTATTCTTTCCTCACGAAGATTCTGATTAAGAGTATCGACACGTTGGTTGCTCCCGAAGTATCGAAGCTTAAATTCCTCGCTATCAGGAGAAGAATCAGGTATATGAAACGAGCTCAGACCTCCTGATTGTCTGAATAGTTTTGGTTGCTCGCTGAAAAAATTTGCAATGTCTGAGGCGTATTCCACCAGCATCAGGGTTCTCCCAAGAAGTAAATAGGCACATTCGTATATCGGGCGTCTTGGTCCCCGTTCTGACATTTTAATCAGCTTATCAATTTCCTGCCATGTCAGTCTGTTAGTTAATTTATTTATTTCCTTGTTCAGTAATTCATTATTGGTTGTTTTAAGATCGGAAAAAATTGCCTGAAATTCCTGTATCATATCTGTAGGCAGGGATTTCTGTTCAATAACTATTGGCAGTACAGGAATATTATGTGCTATGGCAAGCCCTATCTCCTCATGAACCCAACCGCTTTTATTTGAGGATTTCGAAATAACCGGCATAAATACGTACGAATGTGCAATAAACTTCTTAATCTGATCGAGGAACCCATGCCCCAATGAAAATTCACTATTGCTGACAGGACAAAGACCATTATTTTCAAGGACTTTAGTAAGAATATCTTTCTGATCTTTGTCTTTACTTGAATAACTTATAAATATCCTGTACCTGGTCTTTATTTCATTTTTCATTAAATTTGACTTAACTTCCTACTAAATAGTAATAATAAATTACTGCGTCTTATTCAGAAAAACAGATCAGAGTATTTGTATCTTATTTTACCTTTTTTTTCAGATATTCCTCCAGCCTTTTCTGAAGCTTCGCTGATAATATAGCTGTTTCCTTAATCTTTTGGAATTTCTCAATTGCATAATTATCAGAAGTGTAAAAAAGAATTTCTAAAATAACTGTAGTAAGTTTTTCGTCCTGATAATCCAAAATCCTGAGGAAATAATCTCTGGCCTTTTCGCTGTGTCTGTTGTAGATCAAACGGCCAAGTGCCGCCCGTGAGGCATCATCTGTTTCATTCTCAAATAAATCTGTTGAGAAATCAAAATCAGGCAAGAAGGCTATTTTTTGAAGCGTAGTATAGATCTCCTTTCTGATCTGAGGTGAAGCATCCTGCATAATTTCCAGGATGTTTGACTGATAAGAACTCAGGTCATACTTTTCGAGCCCTCTGATGGCTTCTAGACGAGTATTTATATCGCTGTCTTCGTTAATAACCTTGAATAAAGCATCAGTGATAACCAGTTCGTTCCGTTTTCCAGTTGCTGCAAGTGACCTTATTCCCAGAATTCTTGCCTGAGGGGTTATACATTCAAGAGAAAAGTAAAGAAGGCTTTTCATCACAAGTTCCCTGTTTTTGATTGTATTAACTGCATCCAGGTATTTAATGCAGGTTTCATGCAAGAACCGTGTCAGGTTATTATCAGTGTATCTTCTCTGGCCCAATGGATTTAAAAAATAAACACCTTCAACAGCCCTGTAAAAGCAGAACACTTTAAGAGTCTTCCAAATCATCGGACCATTCCCGGTTTCATTATTGATAACTTTGCATAGTATGCTAATCACTTCATTATCACGCTGGAACTTTTTCAGTTCCCTGTAAACACTTTCTGAGTCCTTGTCCACAACTACAGGTGATGTGTTCAGGGTCATAAAACCTTGCTGGTGACCAACAGACAATGTCATTTTATCTATTATTTGCAGAACAGTTTTCTCAAATTCCTTATCGGAGATCTTTAAAAGATCAGATAAGTCGACCGTTGTATCAGTGTCAATCGCTTTTTGGATAATTACAACAACCTGCTGCTCCTCAATAAGCTCATTCCCTTTTTTTAGTACAATCCTGAAATAATAGCGTCCGGCCGGATCATTGCGTTCCAGAATATACTGACCGCTTTCAAATGTTAATTTCTGTTCAATGTTTTGATTATCAGTAACAGATACTTCAAGTTCATCATGAATTGATTTATCAGTTCCCTGTTGATATTCAACCGGAATAAATAAACGATATGTCGTACGACCATCATGCTTGAGCTCAGTGCGAAATTGCTGTGATTTCATGTTTTAAAATTATTTTGAAAGTCTTTCGGTTAATCGACAAACCGTACATTGATATTACCGAATTTGATATGATTTTTATTCTTGAAATTATTGGATGATGAATCGGGTTTGAATACTATATTCCCAATGAGCGCTTTAGCATCTTTTCTTGAAAAATCACTTGAGTGTAATACCTGAAAGCTGATATTGCCAAGTTTTATTTCCTTGACCGGCTCTTTCTCAGACGAGGGTTGATGTATCTGTATAGGTACGACTGTTTCTATTATGGTATTTGATTTTTCATGATAGGTCTCCGGTTCGGGTTAAAAAGCAGGTGAAGGTGATTTCTTTTGTTTATTGTCAATCAGTTTTTCCGGAAGGACACGACATATTTTTCTGGTAAAATTAATTTCATCCATTTTGTACCTGAAAATTGCCTGAATGTCGCCCATTCTAAGCAATAATCCGCTTGGCAGAACAGTGTCGGTGATATGGACCGCAAGAAAAGGCTTATGTTTGTTCAGTGCAAAATTAATTTCATTTTTTACATTCTGGGAGTTTATGGAATTCGGAGAAATAAATACAATAAAAAAGGCAGATTTTTCAAGAGCCTGGGCTACTTCGTCGGGCCATTCATTACCAGGATCAATGCCTTCATCATACCAAATTCTGTACCCAACATGAAAAAGTTCGACTATTTCTTTGAATACAACCTGACTATCTTTGTGGGAATAGCTTATAAAAAGATATGGTTGATTCCCTTTATAAGCTTCAAATGGAGGGCCAGAGGGATCGGTGTGGATATGTTTGTCATCATCCCCGGTACCTTTAACACTTCTGAAAAACGATTTTAACTTATTGATCATTGTACCTAATCTTTCTTATTGATACAATCTTAAATTTAGATTAAAAATTTGAAATGCAATAGTATTGATTTAAAATTTTGGAAACCAAATAAAAGGCATTTTCTTCTCACAAATGAATTTTGAAATTAATTCAGATCTTATATTTGTTAAACCGTGGTCTGAGGAGAGGGAGTGATTAATAATACTTTTACCGAGAGTAAAATAAACATTGATAAATTTGAATACTAATTAGATTTCGAAAAATTAGAGCTTCTGAAAACAGATGGTGAAATTGTTCATGATGGCAGATGGGTACCTAAAATGAATATTGAAATAAAGTATAAAAATGGGGCAATCAGAAAATCAGATTTTGGATATGGTAATTCTTCAATATTAGGGATATCAGATCACGGCATTGCATTGGTGGAACTTAAGAATATGCTTCAAATAGAAGCTATTGAATAACTGCCATACGGAACAAAATTTCTTTATTTGGTTTTTTAACAATAACGTTTGTAATTATAAGATCTATATGCTATTTTGTGTACTATCCTTAAATTTAATTGTGCTTTCTAGGACTAATCATTACATTTAATAAATATTTAACAACCTAATTCGTGAGTAATGAAAAAATATTATATAGTTATTATCAGCATATCTATACTGCTATTGGGAATAGCATGTATTAAAAAGTGGGATATTTATGGGCATTCAGGTGTTGAGAATCTTCATATGAATGAAAAAATGAATCAATCGTTAGAGAGGTTTCAAAATTCCATTAAAAATATTAGAAACTTGGATCTTATCTCAACACAAATAATTATTTCAGATAGCTTATATTCAAAACTAGTGTCGACAAATTTAAATAGTAGAGACAGCTTAATAAAAATTGTTTTAACAGAGTTTAATGACAAAGAGGATTCAAAAGGGCGAGGATCTTCATACTCTGCCGAAAAGAGTACTATTGCTGTTATTTCATATTTCTCATTCGGAGGAGAAAACAAAATCGCTTTTGCTGAAGATGGACTTAAGTTATTTTACCTGGATGAATCGAAAATCAGCCTCCTTGCGCAGAATATTGGGGCAAATTATTAATCACTCCCTTCTTTCAGACCACTGATTATCAAATATACGTTTTTCTTTCCTGATGATTTTTCACTTTTAATTTTTATGATGATGTAAAC
>JAFGQO010000201.1 GCA_016935615.1 Bacteroidales bacterium | reverse complement strand
GCCTGTGAGAGTAATGTTGTCAATGGTATTTTCTTCGTTTTCATTAAAGGTCAAGACATTCCCCCAAAACTCGGCATTTAATTCCACTTCAGTTGCTTTTACACCAAGGATATCACAATAATCAGGAATGTTTATTGGGAAATATTCCTGGTTTTCTGTGCTTGAATAAATGCCTGGCAACAAATGAATCTGGTTAGAGTGGAGAGGTCCTCCTCTTATGATAGAAAGGGCATATTGAATATTTTGTAATGGATCTTCTTTAGTAAGACCACTATTTGAGTTATTTCCGCTTGGAGATACATAAAGGCTTGCATCAACTTGTTGATATAAACCATGATCAATATCAAAGTCAAAATATTTGACAGGTTCCACATGAAAATCTGTCGGGTATTTTACTGAAAATGTATCTAGTTGTATCGAAACAATTTCTGACGGATCGAATACAAAAATATCATGACCAACGGGTGCTATGTTCTTGAAAATTGACGATTTATTAACGGTATCAAAAACCAATTCAGATGAAAGAATGTATAATCCACCTCCCGACTTGCTTGCAATGTTCTCTTTAATCATAGATTTTCACGGTAAAAAACCGACCGTATATTACGAATAAGTGGCTCCCTCAAAAATAATATTTTTATTTCCGAGCAATTTGTATTTCTGCTGATTAAATTTTTGCATTACTTCAAGTATAAGCGGGAGCTCTCTTTTCTTTTTTAATTGCACCGTAATTGTTTTTTCCCCGATTTCAATATCAGCGCCGTTTAGAACAAATTTATCATACAGGGTTTGTGCTGAAAGATGCGAGTACCGGCCCAGTTCCATCGCAAACAACCGATAGAGGTTATGAGCGAGGATACTCATGGTGAGATCAAAATCAACTTTAATGACCATGGATGAAGAGACCAGGTTGAGGTGAAAGAAATCAATGTGTTCAGAGATTTCTTTTTCAACCAACCACCGACGTGCATATTTTCTGATTATTTGTTCGATAGATAAATCAATATCATTGGTAATAATTATCGCGGGTTTTATTTTCCCATTACCCGTTATGGTAATTTGTCGTATCTCTTTATCGTAGCCATTGAGCATTACCATTTCATCATATACGTGCAAGGTCCTGTGCTTATTCCCGGCACATTCGACCTTAACGTCTTTCCATCCTTTGGCAGGGAGTTTGGCAATCCGGTCAAGGATCAGTTTACCTCTTCGACGGATGGTGATAAATTTGATCTTATCCTTATCCAGCTTCTTTAAGTTTTCGTAATTGGTGAACTTGCTGTCGAAAACAAGATACCTGAGTTGGTTTTCCTTTTTCGTATTTCCTTCCCGGTAGAAGTCAAGGAACTCAAGCACAACAACGCTTTCGTCTTTTTGTAATACGTTGGCGCTTCCATAATCGATCAGCCCGCTGTCAGGATCATGGGCAAGCACGGCCAGCATACTACCCAACGCCTTGCCACGTTTGCCCGACCAGTTGTTCTCCAGATGACTGTCATCGCCCCAGTAGGGGATCGTGGTAAAATCAAGGTTAGCCGTATCCTCCAGTAACCCATACTTCAGCCATAGCTGATGAAGCTGCTTCAGGAATGATTGGTTCATTTGGGTGGTCACCCGGTCAGAATACGAGGTGTACCAGGCTGTTTTTGGCAACACATTGAGACCGGCAAACAAACCCATTCCCCGGTCCATGCACCAGGTATCATCCGAAGAATACCGGCGGCGGTTGGCCAATTTCAGGGCAAGGAAACACAATATGGACGAAGTCTTGCTTATAACCGAAGTTCCGGGGTAGTTTGATTGGGATATCACAGTATCTATCTCAAAACGTTTGATAAGTGCCAAAAACATAAGTATACCCGCATTGGAACTTTTGAAGGCTTCATTTTTAAAACTCAGGGGAGCAGATTTTTCTGCCTGTATCTGAACCTTGTCCAATTGCTGTTTCACAAGTTTGGTG
Source organism: Bacteroidales bacterium (assembly GCA_016935615.1). Classification (GTDB taxonomy): domain Bacteria; phylum Bacteroidota; class Bacteroidia; order Bacteroidales; family UBA10428; genus UBA10428. The sequence goes on along the minus strand of JAFGQO010000201.1, from coordinate 687 downwards.
CGCCTTGGCAAACGCGAAAAACCTTCTGCTGCAATAATGTTGTAAATATTCTTTTCTGAAAGTGAATGCCCCAAACCGTCAAGGGCGACTTTGATATCGGGCACAGAATAATACTTCTTACGCATATTAATGATTACCGATTTAGCCCCAATGGTTTCGGCTGATGTTTTTCTTCCGGGAGTATGCTCAACAAAAAATATGCTGCCAGACGTACCATCACCAATCTTCTCCCTGAATGAAGATACCAGGGAGGTAAAAGCCCGGTAGGTATAGCCAAAATGATCAGCTACTTCCTGGGCCGAAAGGTCTTCAACGTAATACATCCGCAGCGCTTCGTATTGTTTGTGTGCCACTGATTTTGGCTTCAAAAAAAAGGATACAAGGTTCATGATACTGTTTATTATTACCGTGATAAAGATAATACATATTCACTAAATAACAACAGTAATACATGGTGTTTTTATTAACAAATTGACAGAAAGCTGTTTATAACATTTGCAGATAATCTTATTGTAAGATATTTATGCCTTTAGTCGTACTATAATTTATTATTATACCGTATGTAAGAATTTGGAAATCCGCTATTGTTCCTCGTACATATCTCAATATCAATGTATAACATGAATCGTTTTGAAAAATCCCAAAAATAAAATACGGTCAATTATTGACGTGAAAATCTATGTTCAT
>JAFGQO010000002.1 GCA_016935615.1 Bacteroidales bacterium | reverse complement strand
TTTTAGTCCATTGGTGACAGACGGTTTCTATTGGTTTCAAAAACAATCCAGGGTTCATGGGTCGACTGGATTATTTAAGCAATTTTTGCCTACATTTGATAAAACCTGAGAACTGAAATATTTACCAGATTATAATAATATCGCCCTGGTTTTAATGATTTAATGCCAGGCTTTTTGTCATCATTGAAATATGTTGTTATGAGTCGTTTTTTGCTAAGAATAGTCGTTTATGGATTGTATATTTTGATATTGGCTCCTGTTATATCCTGTTCGAAAAAGGAAAAATATATTGATATCTCATCAAATTCTTGTTATAAGCTTATCAAAGAACATGATTCCTTATACTATCTGCAATTGGTATCGGATAATTACACTGATAGTTGGGCATTACCTTATCCTGTTTTTCGTTACACAACCGGTGATATTGATCATAATGGTATGGTTGATATGCTGGTGGGCGTGATCAAACAAACACGATTTGATTCAACGTACGCCAAACGACTGTTTATTTTTAAAAACTACAAAGGACGAATCAGGCCACTTTGGTTGGGATCCAGGTTGGGTCAGCCTCTGGAGGATTTCCAGGTTGTTTCTTTAGCAAAAGGTTCGTTTGTTTGGAGTATCGAAAAAGAGAAAAGTGGCCGTTATTTGGTGGCAGAGTATGCCTGGGAAGGATTTGGACTTGCTTTTAACCAATATATTGTCCGGGAAAAGAATCTTTCTCAGGCACGAAAAACTATTAAAAATGCCCATAAAACTAAACCATCATGAGAAAACTCGTTTTATTATTTTTCCCGCTTATTATTTTGGCATGTAAGGGTGATGGGAAAAAAGCAACGATAACTGAAAGCACGGCAGTATCCCAGGAAAAGAAAAATGCCGATGAATGGAAAAATACCAGCCTGGGTATTGACCTGGAAGCCTTGAAGGATAGTATAGATTTTAACATGGATATTACTACACTAAGTTTATCTGATGTTAGGCTTTTGAGAAATGCCCTGGCTGCCCGGCAAGGTTATTGTTTTATGAAAGCAGATCTCAGGGCTATTTTTTCCACAACAAGTTGGTATAATAAGCGAATGGAAGATCGCTACTGGGCAGAGGAAGAAGGGGATAAAATAAAACCAATTTCCTATTCCGGTCAGGAGCAGGAATTCCTTAACAAACTGCTAAAGCGCGAAACGGAGTTGCTTAAACAGAATTTTTTAACCCGTGATGGAAGAAAAGTTGCCAATACAGCTAACATAGTTAATCTGTTTCAGTTAAAAGAGACTGATCAGGAATTGCTGAAAATGCTCGATAAGAATGGTTTTGTTATTGTTCCTAATTCGAACATTCAGTTTTTTCATTTGTATGAGCAAAATGATTACCAGCAATTCCCTCATTTTGTAACTACTGATATGTTCATGCAATTGTTTCACATGTATTTTGGATACCTGTTACGCACCATCGAGGAGGAAAAATTCATTCCGGCATTAACGCGTATTTGCCAGCACATGATAACCTATAATAAAAACCTGTCAGATATTTCTTCCGGTCAGGATATCAAAAGCATTGCTGATTTCAACGCAACCTATTATGCCATTGCACTTACCCTGTTAACAGGAGAAAAAGTTGCTGTGCCAAATGTGTACGAAAAAATGTTCAACCAGGAATTATCAAAGGTTGAAAGTCAACGTGATGCGACTTCTGAATTCCTCGATTACAGAGATGTTGAATTTCCGTACAGCTTATTTAAGCCCCGGGGTCACTATACACGGTCCGAAAAGATGAAAAGATACTTCAGATCAATGACATGGCTTCAGGTGGTTCCGTTTTGTCTTGATAATGATTTACATCTTAAAAGGGCTATTATGAGTGCTGTAGCCCTGGTTGATCCACCAGCTGAAATAAAAGAAATGCCCAGGGATTATAAAGCTATCATGGATCCGGTTTCGTTTATTATTGGAATGCCCGACAATGTTTCGTTTTTGCAGCTTGCAGAGTTGATTGGTGAGCAAAAATGGAAAATGCAAGAACTTTATGACCCAAAAGGCTCCCTTGGAAAATTTAGAAAAGCAGTTAAGGAACTGGCTGATGCACAAAACAGGATTAAACCAAAGGTAGCACTTAGCTGCGTAGATAAAATCAATTTTATTCCTCAACGTTATCTGTCAGATAATGAAATACTGCAGGAGTTAATTGATGTGGAAAGCAGTGTTTCAAAACGGCCATATCCCAAAGGACTTGATGTTATGGCGGCTTTGGGGAGTGCCAGTGCTGAGAATATTCTTATGAATGAATTGGACGAAGATAAAAAATGGAACAAATATGCTCAGCTTTTGGCAGCGATGAAAGGCAAGATGAAGGAGATAGATTGGAACGCAACTTTATATAACAAGTGGATGGAGAGTTTGCTGAAGTTACAGCAAACTAAAAGTGAATATCCATCTTTTATGCAAACTAGTGCATGGGACAAGAAAAACCTTAATTCTTCGCTGGCTTCGTGGGCTGAGCTTAAGCATGATGCTATATTATATGCAGAACAGCCTATGGCTGCCGAATGTGGCGATGGAGGTCCCCCGGCTCCATATACAGTGGCCTATGTAGAACCGAATATCGGATACTGGGAAACAGTTAATGACCTGATATCCATGACTACAGAAATGCTTGAAAAGAACAATTTGTCAACAGATGATATCAGGGCTGTTACTGAAAGACTGAAAGAGAATGCAGAATTCTTACTGAATATCAGCAAAAAGGAATTATCAGGTGTTGCCTTATCTGAGCAGGAATATCAACAGATTGAATACATTGGAAGCACTTTCGAATGGATCACTTTGTCACTTGTTAAGGAAAAGGATCAGTATCTCGATGGATGGGACAATGTCAAGGGCCCTGATCGTTCTGTGGCTGTTGTAGCTGACATTTATACGTCAAATGCTAATAATAATCCCGAGAAAGGTATACTGCATGTGGCCACCGGGAATGTGAATGATATATATGTAGTGGTTGAAATAGAAGGCTATTTGTATTTAACAAAAGGGGCAGTTTTCAGTTATTATGAATTCCCCATGCCCCTGAATACTCGTTTGACCGATGAAGAATGGCAAAAAATGCTCAATAAGCGTGATGCGCCAAAGATACCTGATTGGTTAAAGGAAATAATTTTGGACATTAAACCTCCGGAATCAAACGAAAAGATATTTTACAGCTCAGGTTGCTAATGAGAAAAGTGAGAAATACATGCATTGTCTTAGGCACATATTCCTGATCATAATTTTGTTGCTGGCAACCATATCCTGTAAAGAATCTGATGAAAAGGAAAAACTGCTTGAGATTGTTTTCACAGGAGATCTTTTGCTCGACAGAGGCGTGCGGGAGTGTATCAATTACCAGGGAGTTGATGGGTTGTTTCATCAAAGTATTGATAGTCTTTTTAATACCTGCGATTATGTTATCGCTAACCTGGAGTGTCCTGCAACCCTTATTCATCAACCAATCAATAAAAAGTTCATTTTCAGGGCTGAACCGCAATGGCTGGAGTCCCTCCAAAAGCACGGTATAACGCACCTGAATATGGCGAATAATCATACCATGGATCAGGGCAGGAAAGGGCTTTCCGATACCTATAACAATATTTTAAGGTATCATCTTGTGCCATTGGGCTATGGTAAAAATGCCCATATGGCATGTGAACCCTTTTTGTTGTCGGCCTATCCCAGGAAAGTGTATTTATTATCCTCGCTTCAGGTCCCATCGGAAAACTGGACCTACTTTGAATATAAACCATGCATTTGTGAGGAGTCATTTCATGTAATTGCCGGGAAGATAAAGATGCTTAAGAAAGCTGATCGGGATAATCTGGTCATTGTGCAGTTGCATTGGGGTGCTGAACATACTTTTGAATCAACAACAGAACAAAAACAACAGGCTCAGATGCTAATTGACGCAGGTGCAGATTGTATTATAGGGCATCACACCCATACTGTTCAAACAGTTGAGTATATCAATAAAGTCCCTGTATTTTATAGCCTTGGCAATTTCATCTTCGATCAGTCAAAACCGGCCAATAATGAAGGGTTGTTGGTTAAACTAAAAATATCAGCCAATTCGGTTGTTTTTGACACCATTAAAGTGAAAATTGATAAATGCAGACCGGCTATTGCAATCTGAAGAAGTTTTAGTAGATTTTTACCTATCATTGCAGCATTCGTTTGATTGGTATTTCAAAGCAAAGAAAAAAAGTAATCTCTGAAGCATGACTTCCGCCGGAAATGAGCAATACGACAACAATGAGAATCGTCGGGAAATCACTTTCGAAAGCCCTATAATTATGTGGGGGCTTATGGCTGCTATTGTGGTTTTCTTTATTGGGGGAAGATATTTATTCAATGCAATCTGGGATGGGCGGGAAAGG
>JAFGQO010000200.1 GCA_016935615.1 Bacteroidales bacterium | reverse complement strand
GGTTTTTTTGCCAAATCACCAAACGCAGATACAATGATTCGTGAAGTGAGGGATAAAATAGAAAATGCAAAAAAAATGATCAGAACACTTGAGGAAAAGGTCAAAATGATTGATCAATCCGGTCTTGATGAATAAATATTTTGTGTGAAATACTCAAATAAAAGATATATTAATTGACCGACGTTAAATATGTATTTGTTACGGGAGGTGTTACTTCATCTCTTGGAAAAGGTATTATTTCTGCATCACTCGCAAAGCTTCTGCAGTCAAGAGGCTACTCGGTAACAATTCAAAAGCTTGATCCGTATATCAATGTTGATCCAGGGACACTTAATCCCTATGAACATGGTGAATGCTATGTCACACTCGACGGAGCTGAAACAGATCTCGATCTGGGTCACTATGAGAGATTTCTGAACGTCCCTACAAGCCAGGCAAATAATGTCACAACAGGCAGGATATATCAAACTGTCATAAATAAAGAGAGGAAGGGAGATTATCTTGGAAAAACTGTTCAGGTAATCCCTCATATAACTGACGAGATAAAAAGAATAATCAAGCTTCTTGGCTCATTAAATAAGTTTGACATTGTTATAACTGAAATCGGCGGCACCGTCGGTGATATCGAGTCGTTGCCATACATCGAATCCGTACGTCAGCTTAAATGGGAACTTGGATCAGGAAATTGCCTTGTGATTCACCTTACACTTGTGCCTTATCTTTCAGCTTCCGGAGAATTAAAAACAAAACCTACACAACATTCCGTAAAAGCTCTTCTCGAAGCAGGGATTCAGCCAGACGTACTCGTTCTCAGAACCGAAAAAAGTCTTACTGAAGATATCAAGAGAAAAGTTGCCCTCTTTTGTAACGTGGAAGAAAACGCTGTAATAGAATCAGTTGATGTTTCAACTATCTATGAAGTGCCGATGAGGATGCTTGAAGAGAAACTCGACCAGACAGTTTTAAGAAAACTTAACCTCCCTGTTAAAGATGAACCATACCTGACTCCATGGATTGAATTTCTTAACAAACTCAAAAATCCTAAATATGAAATAATAATCGGCCTTGTCGGCAAATATGTTGAATTGCCGGATGCTTATAAATCAATCGTTGAATCTTTAAGACACAGCGGATCTGTAAATGAATGCGAAATTGATATTAAATATATTCAGTCTGAGGATATCACTGAAGACAATATAAATGATCATCTTGGAGATCTGCATGGAATACTCATTGCTCCGGGATTCGGATCCCGGGGTATTGAAGGAAAAATACTCACTTCAAAATATGCCCGGGAAAATAATATCCCTTGTTTCTGCATTTGCCTGGGAATGCAGTGTGCTGTGATAGATTTTGCCCGTAATGTGATTAATCTCGCCGGTGCGCACTCAACCGAAGTTGACCATAAAACAAAATTTCCCGTTATTGATCTTATGGAGGAACAAAAAAGGGTAATTAATAAAGGGGGTACGATGAGACTTGGAGGGTATAAATGTGTAATCAGAAAAGACTCAATGTCGTTCAATTTGTATGGTAAAACAGAAATAATTGAAAGACACCGGCATCGATATGAATTTAACAATAAGTATCTTTGTAATTTTGAAGAAAATGGTATGATCCCGGTTGGTATTAATCCCGATTCAAAACTGGTTGAAATTGTTGAAATTCCTTCACTTAAGTGGTTTATTGGAGTTCAGTTTCATCCTGAATACAACAGCACAGTTATAAATCCTCATCCGCTTTTTGCAGGTTTTGTAAGGGCTTGTATCAAATGAAATTCCGGTGGGTGATATTATTATATATTCTTGAATTATAATTTTGTTTATAAATGGATAAAAATACAATTACCGGCATTATTCTGATATTTGCAATTTTTATTGGATTTAGTATCTACAATAACAGCCAGCGAAATAAATCATACGAAAAAATTGTTAAAGCCGCTGATTCCCTGTATGCGATAAACCAATTCGAAAATGCAAGGGCTGAGTATATTAATGCTTTAAGATTCAAACCTAACCAGCCGGAAATAGTTGATAAAGTAAGTGAATTGAATAAAACGCTGGGATTTACTCCTGAGCAGGAAAAAGCTGACTCCCTTGCACAACCTTCACCTGTCACTAAGGCCGTAAAACAAGAACCGGAGGATGAACCTTCTGATTACAACCATCTGGGACCCTTTGCAGGCACTGCTGAAGGCTCCGATTCATTAATTGTACTGGAAAACAATAAAATTGAACTGAAAATATTACCAAAAGGGGGAAGAATATTTTCTGTAAGAGTGAAAGACTATATGACCCATGACTCCCTGCCTCTTATTTTATTCTCGGGTGATTCAACTGTTTTTGGATTAAATTTCTTTACTGCTGATAACAGAGTTATTCAGACAAACGATCTGTATTTCATTCCGGCAAACGGCATCAGATCATATTCAGCTGCCACAAAACCCCAAAGCGTAGTCCTGAGATTACATGCAGGAGAAAACAAGTATATTGAATATAAATATTCTCTTGACCCGGATAAATATATGGTTGACTTTGACATAACATTTAAGTCAATGGATGATATCATTGCACCAAACCAGAACAGCCTGACCTTTGACTGGAGGATGTATATGCCGCAACAGGAGAAAGGAAGACAAAACGAAGATAATTATACATCAATTAAGTACAAATATTTCCAGGATGACGTCACTGGTCTTAGAATGCGGTCCAATAAAGAGTTCGATAAAGCTGATATTACAACAAAACTTAAGTGGGTTGCTTTCCAGGGTCAATTTTTCTCATCAGTGCTTATTTCAAATAATTTCTTTCTTAACGGCTCAGTTACGTCAACAAAAACAATTGATTCAAAAAGTTACCTAAGATATTTTACAACAGAGCTTGGCTTGCCATATGAACCCGGACCAAACACATCACTGAACATGCAATTATATTATGGTCCGAACCATATATCAACTCTGAGAAAGGAGGGGATGGAGCTTGATAAATTAGTGTTTCTCGGAAGAAATATTATTGGCTGGATAAACCGGTTTATGATTATCCCTGTATTCAACTGGCTGGAAAAATATATCGGAAGTTATGGTTTAATTATTTTGATCCTTACGATACTTATTAAGATAGTTTTACTTCCTCTGACTTTTAAATCTTACCAGTCTCAGGCAAAAATGCAGGTTCTCAAACCAATGGTTGATGAGCTGGCAAAAAAATTTCCCAAAAGGGAAGATGCAATGAAGAAACAGCAGGCAACAATGGACCTGTATAAACGAGCAGGAGTTAATCCGATGGGGGGTTGTCTTCCTATGCTTTTGCAAATGCCTATACTTTTTGCTATGTTCAGATTCTTTCCTGTCTCTATAGAGTTACGGCAGGAGTCTTTCCTCTGGGCTAAGGATCTGTCGACTTATGATTCAATACTGACTTTACCGTTTAATATTCCAATGTATGGTGATCATGTAAGCCTTTTTACACTTCTTATGACAGCATCTACCTTGATTACAATGAAAATGACAGGATCATCTCCGGGCCAGGATCAACCTGGAATGAAAATGATGACATATATGATGCCGGTGATGTTTATGCTTATTCTGAATAATTTTTCTTCCGGACTGACTTATTACTATTTCCTGGCAAACATTCTGACCTATTTACAGAATCTGGTTTCCAAACGATTTATTGATAGTGCAAAAGTTTTAACAACTCTTGAAGATAACAGAAAAAAACCAGTTAAAAAATCAAAATGGCAGCAACGTCTCGAAGAAGCTGCCAAACAAAGAGGTATTAAAGCTCCTAAAAGATAATTAGCTTTTAATTATGATATTATTTTTACAGCATGCCGGCAGATTTACTTCCTGCCCGGT
>JAFGQO010000199.1 GCA_016935615.1 Bacteroidales bacterium | reverse complement strand
CATCCCCGTATCAAAAACCGTCTTGCCGATCAATTAAAAAATTTGCATGTGAATATTCTTCAGGTCGATCCTGCCGGATATTTTCATCTGCTTCAGCTGCTTGACAATTGCAGATTCGTGCTTACCGATTCCGGCGGTTTGCAAAAGGAGGCTTTCTGGGCAAAGAAGCCATGCATTACCTTGCGTGATGAAACCGAATGGGTCGAAACAGTCGCCGCAGGATGGAATGTGTTGTGGAATGATTTTCAGGGATTTGATCGATACGGTAAAAAGGATGTCACACCCTATGGGGAAGGCCATGCGGCGGAGAGGATTGTGGAAGTGATCTCTCAATGTTGAATGTTGAATTGAAACATGACAATTATTTTAGACAGGATGAACAGGATTGACAGGATTTTTTATATATTTAAGTTTTTCTCCGCGCCTTTGCGGTTTTCACTTCAAGAGATCTGGTGGCATCTATATTATAGAGGTAATAAATATGACAAAAATAAAAGAAATTGAAAATGCTGTTGAATCTCTTCCTGATAACGATTACAGAAATTTCAGAAAATGGTTTTATCATAGAGATTGGGAGAAATGGGACCACCAGATCATAATGGATTCAAAAAATGGCAAACTTGATTTCATGAAAAAAGAAGCTGCTGATGCAATCGAACATAGTGACACAATAGATATTTAATGCATAAAGCTACTTCCAAATTTTGGAATAGATATCATGAATTACCTTATGAAGTTCAGCGAACCGCCGATAAAATTTTTAAAGTATCCCTTTTGGAAATTTTTATTGAAAAAATAGTCGATTATACTTGACTAAAATAAAAGAAAATAGTAAACTATAGTCGATATGAATTCAAATCAATTGATTCGTGTGATCGATTTCTGGAATAAGTCTGTCGAGAAAAACGATTTGTTTCCCCGTGATTTGACCTTTAAGGTTGATGTGATATCCAGGGAAATTATCGATATTGTCGGTCCCAGGAGAAGTGGAAAATCATCACTATTAAAATTGCTAATCCGAAACAGACTTACAAAAAGTCATTTTCTATTTATCAACTTTGAAGATCCGTTTTTTATTGAACACAAAGACCCGATGATTATTGAGCACTTGATCGATACTTCGCGGGAATATTTCAGCAAGGATTTAAAATATCTGTTTTTTGATGAAATACAAAATATAGTCCAATGGGAAAAATCAATCCGAAAATTAAGAGACGGCACTGATTATAAAATATTTCTGTCCGGGTCTTCATCCAAGCTTATGAGTCGAGAGTTGTCCTCGTTGCTGACTGGAAGGCACCTCTCGTACGAGCTGACACCCTTCAGTTTTACAGAATATCTTGTTGCCAATGGTTTGGATCACGTCGATAAAAAGGTTTTTTCGCTTCAGGAAGCACAGATTATCCGGCTTTTTGGTGACTATTTGAAACTTGGCGGGTTTCCTGAAATTGTAAAAACAAAAAATGAAGAATTGCTCAAACAATATTATTTTGACATTATCGACCGGGATATTATCAGACGATATGATATCAGGCAGAAAGATGTGCTTGAAAAGATGGGGCTTTTTCTAATCAGTAATACAGCAAAAATAATTTCGGTTGCCTCCCTGAAAAGAACCTGGAATATCTCTTATGATCTTGCTTCTGCATATCTGGAATATTTTAAAGATGCATTTCTGATTTATGAAGTAACTCAGTTCTCATATTCCCTGAAATCTCAGACAAGGGCTTCAAAAAAATACTATTGTACGGATACAGGAATGGCCAATACGGTTTCCTTTCGATTTTCAGACGATTATGGCCGTTTGCTGGAAAATTGTGTATTTCTACATCTAAGACGTCGTGCACAGGAAATATACTATTACCGAACAAAAGGCAATCATGAGGTCGATTTCCTGATAAAATCAAACAAAGAGCCCCTGCAATTGATTCAGGTGAGTTATCAGTTATACGATGAGAATACACGAATAAGAGAGATACGGGCTCTTACTGAAGCCATGGATGAACTTGAATTAAAAGAGGGGCTGATCCTGACTCAGGATACAAGGGATATATTAAAAATTGATAATAAAACCATTCATATCAAACCGGTGTATGAATGGATGCTCGATTTATAATGCTAATTTGTTATTTATCTTTTTAAAATTGTATATTTTTGTACTCAATAAAATGAATGGGGTATCAGGATGAAAACCGCTGAGATAAATACGGCTGTTAAAATGTTGGAGACGCTAAATTCAGCAACACAAAAGCGGGTTGTAGAACATTTGCAGGAATATATCTCTGCATTACATGATGAAGTGCTATGGGATGAAAAAATTGACAAAAGTAAAGATCAATTGGCCATGGCTGCCAGACAGGCCAGAGCAGAATACAAAGCCGGTCATGCAAAACCACTGGACATTGATCAATTTTGAAGTCTTCAACACTACCCTCATTCTGGAAAGCTTACAATACTTTGGAAAAGACTGTTCAGAAGCGAGCAAAAAAGGCTTTTGAAGTATGGATGGATAATCCTTTTTACCCATCTCTCAATGTTGAATGTTGAATTGAAACATGACAATTATTTTGGACAGGATGAACAGGATTGACAGGATTTATTTATATATTTAAGTTTTTCTCCGCGGCTTTGCGGTTTTCAATTAAAGAGATGACCATAAGATATTGTTTTAAATTGAGTTGTAAACACACAAGAAAAAACAATATATGGAGAAACAGCCATGATTAAAAATACAAAACAAAT
>JAFGQO010000198.1 GCA_016935615.1 Bacteroidales bacterium | reverse complement strand
TCTTCGGGTTTTGGAGTCTTCGTGGCTAAAATAGTATGATTAAAAAATGCCACAAAGTCACCAAAACACAAAGAACTCACTAAAAAACTTTTTTAAATAATTGATACTTAAGGTTTTTTATTTCGAACTCACGTTAATTAGGGAAAAAAATTGGTTATTATAATTAAAGTACTTATAAAGTAACTAAATAAAGTACAACTATGATAGTTGCAAATTATTCAGAATTACGGACAAAACTGAAAAAATATCTTGATGCCGTAGAAGATAATAATGAGACAATAATAATTAAAAGAGGTGCAAAAAAAGGTACAGTAATGATTTCATTAAATGAATATAACTCAATAATGGAGACTGTGCATTTGTTAAGTTCAAAGTCTAATGCTGATAGGCTTTATGAATCAATACAACAAATGCAGGATGGCAAAACTGTTAATAAAGACTTGATTGAGGAATAATGCGTATCACGTTTTCTAAAAATGCTTGGGATGACTATATTTCTTGGCAAAAGGAAGATAAGAAAATGCTCAGAAAGATTAATGAACTAATTAAAGATATTCAAAGAACTCCTTTTGAAGGTGCTGGTAAACCTGAAGCTCTTCGATATGATTTGGCTGGGTTTTGGTCTCGAAGAATTGATCGAGAGCATAGATCAGTATATCAACTTAAAGATAATGAGATACTGATATATAGTTGTAGATATCATTATGATTAGTAAATCGCATGCAGCCCAACACGGCATAGAATTAAGGGCGGTCTCAGTATTTTACATCCACCTTCGTTAAAATTACGGCGGATAAAAAATGTTTGTATATTTAAATCAAAAACGCTCACCGGTGACAGGAACGCCTGCCTGCCTGTTACGTTCCGATAAATCGGAACTCCGGCGGGTAAAAAACTCCGCTGCTGTTCATATGCCGGAAACGTTAGGTAATGGCAAACCTAGCGAATACTAATGTCAGCATTCTTCTCTTTTGCATTAATCAAAAATCCTAAGTTTTCCCAGGCTAATCGTAGTTTTTAACTACACTTTCGCTATAAGCTTGTCTCCCGATTAACTTCAACAACCAAAATTACCTTACAGTTATCAAAGGCAAACCTAATAATTCTATTTCCATAACTGAATCTAATTCCGCATAATTGCGTGCACTTGAATATAATAATCTCAAACTCGCAAGCATTTGACTTCGCTCAGAAGAGGGTAAGTATATAATTCATAGAACAGACAACAAAAAAAGGCCACTCTCAAAAGCAGCCTTAATTATATTTTTTTGAATAATGGACCTTACCTCATCACCAGCATTTTCTTATTCATATCGAACCTGCCGCGTGTGTTGCTAACCTGTATACTGAGAATGTATGTACCGGCAGGTACCGGTGTGCCGGTGTTATCCGTGCCATCCCATACAAATTCGTATTTTCCAACCATCCTGTCATGGAACTTCACAGCATAAATTGGCTGTCCGCTGTTGTTGAAGATCCTGATCTGTACAGTTGAGGGTATTGCCAGAAAATAATGTATGGTGGTACTTTCGCTGAAAGGATTCGGATAATTAGGATACAACCGGAATCCATCTGCTGCAAAATCTACCTCATCGGTTGAATTGACAACATACGTACTGATTAATTCTATCCCATTTCCAATGCCAAGATTTTTACTGTACTGCTTATCTGTAGCATTGTTCCAATGTTCGTGGACTCCCAGGCTGCCCAATACAGATCCGTCATTCTCCGGGTCATATTCAATATCGGGTGGCCAGTTCTCCGGATCTGCTGCCTGATGGAGGAAATCATCTGTTCCCGCAAAATGTGGAAATGGTCCCTTGTGCGATGTAGAAGGATCTCCTTCTGTAGGGTGATCCAGATCAAATTCTTCGTAAAGGAAATCAAAGCATACCGATTGGATGGCTACCGGATCCTGAGAAAGAAACAAAGAATTGGGATAATCTGCATTTGCCATAGTAGTACCACCATCACCAAAAGGTGCCATACGCCATTTGATAGGCGGATGTCCCCAGTTTGTCGATCCCCAAAGTCCGTCAATCAGATAGAGTATAGTCTTTCCTCCGAGGTCTTTGTGCCCCATTATATCAACAAAGCAGCGGTAAACCCCATAGTCTCCGTTAGGAGGCTTCTCTTCCTCGTGTGCGTCCGGAACAGGCAATGATTCATGCAAATGCCAGGCATCTCCAATGATTGCAATAGAACCAAAATGATTTTTACTGGTCAGGGAAATACCTGCACGATGATGCTTTTTAAAAATAGGAATGTTGATCATATATTCAGCTTCAACATAATTTTGAGGCAGATGATCTGAAGAACTTCCATCACTTCCGAAAATAACTTCGGTCGGTGTAGCTGAGAGATTATCCGGACCCGGACTATTCCAGTAATTGACATCCGGAAATACAGGACTGCATTTTTCATAGGCATTTGATATCATGGTACAGTTGGGATCTCCTATACCGATATCAGACTGGGCAACGCCGGCTTTATTGATCAATTGATTTAAAATGGCATAACAGATCTGAGGTGAAGTATTTGTTCCATCTTCTCCGTAGTAAACAGCATTCATATTGATTTTAATGACAATTTCTTCACCGATTGTATAGCCTTTGTCTCCCCTGCCATGTGTTTTGTTATAGTACCTGAAAATTGCATCCCAGGCATTTTTATCACTTGATGTCCCTGTCAATTTTTGAAGTCCTTCAGACAACATGGCATTTACCACTGCCTGATCCGTATTTTTATCTTCATACCAGTAATCATCTTCAACATTGGAACAATGCTGATTGGTAGCATCCGGATCATGCATCCAAACCACCCGTCCGGGGTATATTCCCTTACCCTCTCCAATGGGCTCGTTTCCAACCTGATATCCCTGGTAGTCTGTTGCCAGACTTCTGTTGGTAGTGTTAACTATGGCAACAGTTCCTGCTGCCAGTCCTAAAATTACGAAGAGTAAACCCAGGAGATACCTGGACTGAATGATCTTTTCCCGCGCTTTCCGGAAGAAAAGTGTAAAGGAGGCAATTCCAATCAGATACATTACGAAAGAAGATGCCAGCGGAGCAGCAGCTTTCATGCAGGGGTAAGCAGCCCTGGAGGGCTTTGGAATGACTCTTATCAGAAACCACAGTAGTGAACCAAGTCCCAGTGCAAAGAAAAGTACTCGGTACCAAAACTTTTTAAGGAACGAAATAATTGTTTTCATAGTATTTGTTTTCTGGTGTTGGTTTTATAAATAACTCATTAATAGTCGGATAAATTGTGTGCTTTTGCGTAAACAACATATACTATCAATTTGAACATTTCCTGATTTAATCCAACATGTATCCCACACAGATCTAAATATAGCCTGTAATTCCAATCAAGTCAATAGTTCTTGTTTTATTATCTTATTGGTTAATAGATTTAGTCATACTACCTGTATTTTCAGATCCTGCTCATCCCGAACAGAATGGCAGGCATGAACGCATGCGCCGTGACCTGAAAGCAGCCTGTGTAAAACCATCATCCCACGATATAAAATCACAACAAAGAAAACTAAATTCTTTTGTAAAGATTATAATAATATACGCCAAAATGAAGCCCTAGATAAGAACACACCTGAGAGCTTTCATAAACGATAAAAAAAATGAAAAATTAAATCAAAAACTTGATGTAATTGATAATAAAATCAGAGTTAAATTGAGCATTCTGTCATGCATCAACTTTTAGCAACGGTGGGTACAAACGCAGCCCGCTCTCCCTGCCTGTCGGTTTACCCGCCTTTGGAGGGCAGGCAGACCAAACGTTTTATACGGCAAAACAGTTAGCGGTAATGTTGTTAAAAAACCATAGACCTTAAACCTAAAATGATTAATTTGCAGAATATTTCTTGATCAAATAATTAATATAATGAGAACCTTTTTCCTTTTTATGATATTCTCCCTGACATCTGGTTTCCTTTTTGGGCAAATGAATCAAAAACACAGAGTAATTATACTAACCGACATTGAGGCAGATCCAGATGATACGCAATCTTTGGTACGATTGCTTTTATATTCCAATGAAATTGACATCAAAGGATTAATCGCTACTACCTCTTGTTGGCATAAATCAACGGTCAATCCGGAATCCATAGAAAAAGTAATTCAAGCTTACGATAAAGTACAATTCAATCTTGTAAATCATGATGCAACTTTTCCAAAAGCCGAAACATTATTTCCTTTAATAAAACAAGGACTACCGGAATATGGAATGTTGGGTGTAGGTAAAAACAAAGATTCAGAAGGCTCTGATTGGATAATTAAAGAACTTGAAAAAAATGATGAGCGTCCTTTATGGATTCCGATATGGGGAGGCGCTAATACCTTAGCACAAGCATTATATAAGATTAAAAACACAAAAACTGAAAAAGAACAAAAAGTATTGATTTCAAAACTCAGGGTTTATGCTATTTCCGACCAAGATGATAGTGGCATCTGGATGAGGAATAATTTTCCCGACTTGTTTTATATTGTCAGCCCTGGAGATGATTATGGAAGTGCAACCTGGAATGGCATTAATAGTTTTATACAAGGAATAGATAATAGTAAAATAAGCAATTCCTGGCTTACTCAGAATATTCAACAAGGACACGGACCTCTGGGTGCAGCTTATCCCGATACAGCATGGGGAATGGAAGGAGATACACCCTCTTTTTTATCTCTGATATTGAATGGATTAAATGATGCCGAACATCCTGGATGGGGTGGCTGGGGTGGTAGATATGAGCTTTATAAGCCAGATTTTTCTACCCAAAAGAAAGGTGGTTCAGGTGTACCATTTGAACCCGAAACAAGAGAAATTTGGACAAATGCTGTAGATACCTATACACCTTATATTTCAAGTGATTATGGGAGAACCGTAAAAATAGATGCAATTACATTCAAGGATAATAAAGTTACATTATGGCGATGGCGAGATGACTTTCAAAATGATTTTGCTGCACGTATGGACTGGTGCACAAAATCATACAAGGAAGCCAATCATGCTCCTGTTATTGTATTAAGTAATCCTGAACAAATAACTGTTAAATCAGGACAGGGCTTTGGATTAGATGCCTTTGGTACGACCGACCCCGATGGAGATAGTTACAGTTTCCTGTGGTTCAATTATCCTGAGGCTGGCACATATAAAAAATTAATAAAAGTTGAAGGTGCGGAAAATGCTCACGGAGCATACATAATTGCCCCAAAGGTTGAAAAAGAAGAAACTGCCCACTTTATTTTGAAAGTAACAGATAAGGGCGAACCTCAATTATCCAGTTATAAAAGAGTAATAGTGATGATTAAACCATAATAAACACAGCCGCTAACATGCGGTCATAAAACATTTAGCTACGCTGGGCTCGTCTCCCGATATTCATCGGGATCCTCGGTTGGCGTGAAGTGCTTATTCGAACTTACTGCCACGCATCAGTTTTCTGCAAAAGTGGATACAAACACAGCCCGCTCTCCCCGCCTGTCCGGCAGGCAGGCCATATGTTTTATACGACAAAAACGCTATCGGTAAGGTTTTGGAAATACTAAAGGTGAAAAAAACCGCATGACAATGCTATCTCAAAGAACGATTGAATCTATCAAAATAACACCTTTGCAAGGCTAAAGAAATTCATGAAGAGGATTTGAAATATGAATATGGAAATGTATATTTACCCTACGCTATTGAAAAAAATATCCAAATGCAAAATATGATTGGGGATGTCAATATGTTTTTATAACAGCAAAAATTTCAACTTCTCCAATATCAGGAATACAAATGATACATTATTTATATGATACTATTATTCAAAAGGCTGTTAACCAAGCAATTAATAGTGTGGAATTGTTAAACATGCAAGGAATTAATAAGATTAAAGAAATAAAGGTGTGTGTATTTTAGAAAAAGGATTTTATGAAATTAAGGAGAATATCTATGGATAAAAGGGACCTCGAACAAACACTTGTGCTTATTAAGCCGGACGCACTTAAGAATTCTTTAACAGGTTATTTATTTTCTACACTTTCGGAATTTCATACAGGATTGCATTATTGTGGGACAAAGATTGTACATGTTAGTAAAATGATGGCCGAAGAACATTATGCTGAACATCGGGGAAAGATTTTTTTCCCTGCAATCCTGGATTATCTAATGGGACATTGCCACTATAGTGATAAACCATGGAAGCAAAGAGTGATAGCAATTGCATATCAAGGACGGGATGCTATAAGGAAGATACGAGATATTGTAGGTCCAACGAATCCGCTTGAAGCCAGGCTGGAAAAGCCAGGATGTATCCGTTCCCTTGGAACAATGGTCCCTCTCAAAGATGCTGAAGGTAATATGATCGGGCAACGTATGGATAATCTTATTCACGCTTCTGCAACACATAATGATGCAGAGCGAGAAATTAAACTCTGGTTCAAACCGAATGATATACCACCATTGATGCGTGCTTATCCTACAGAACAAAGCAGGGAATTCTACTACTTTAAAGAGAACAGACTTTACGGGAAATATGAACCGGATTCTGTTTGTATTCTTGCCCCTTCAGATGTGGTTTGGAAATCTGATTTAGAATCATTACGCAAACTATGCAAAGGTATTCCGGCATCAGGATCTCTTAAATCTGTAGTCGCAAAATACCTGATAAACGAAAAACTGGCAGAAAACTGGTGATGCATTGCATGAAAATCATCAGATCCGGCGATTTCAAAAATATCTTACTGGAAAAGTGCATCAGAATAGTGATCCGGATGAACCGGTTGAACAGTAACTATTTGGTGCTTTAATCGTCAGCTAACACCCACCCATGCCGGATGAAGGTTATTTTTTAACTTGTACCGGAGTGCTTTTTACGCCCGGATTACAACCGGGGACATCAGGATGAACTCGACGCAGTCAAATCCGTGCGAACCTTTAAGAATATCTAATTTTCAATAGTTTCTATATATTTATAGTACTATATGACAATAAAAGACTACATTTTGATAACATTAAAAACCTATAAACATTATATAAATTTTAAAACCATTGAAATATGAAATTCACCTTTATCAAAGATTGTATTCTTCTAATACTTGTATTCAGTTTTACAGAGATTTATTCGCAAAAAAAAACATTCAAATTCTATGATGGAGATCAGTTACCTCCGGAAAAGGTGGCAGTATTAACCCAGGCGGAAGTTTACCTAAAAAGTATTTATATCAATAATATTGATGGTGAAAAAGTTGACATAAAATTAGATCGTATCGAGTTATTGCCAGGAAATCATAGTATGGATATCAGATATCAATACACTGATTGGGGAGGAACTACTTATAAAGGTTGGGGGAATATTGATTTCAATTTTGAACCGAAGAAATGTTACACGTTAGACTGTAATCCATACGTTGGAGAGTGTTATGTTAGAGAATCAGATATTTCCAATTGCTTAACCTTTGGTGAATATATTATTAAAGAAAGTCCGTATCAACAACAGGAAAAATTAAACTCAGAATTATTTTTTGCTTCTTATCAATCAAGAACAAAAGAAATTGTGAACCTGCTGGAATCAGGTGCAGATATTAATACAAAAAATCATTACGGATGGACTCCTTTGTTATTAGCTATTAAAACCAATACCATAAAAAATGCAGATATACTTCTACAAAAAGGAGCGGAAGTAAATGTGATAAATTATTATAAGTATACACCATTAATGTATGCAATAGAAAATAAACAATCAGAGCTGGCAAAAACCCTTATTGAAATGAATGCTGAAATAAATATAGCAAATGATAATGGAAAAACTCCCTTAATGATAGCTTTGGAAACAAAACAACCCGAGATAGCTGAAATACTTATGAAAAAGGGAGCAAATATACATTTTACCGATAATGATCTGTATACTCCTCTGATGTATGCTATTATGAATACACAATATGATATTGCTGAAGCATTGGTTGAAAATGGAGCTGATCTCAATGCAGTAGCAGAATTTCTTATTATGTATAAAATTGAAACGGTATCAGGTGAACATGGAGATACTATTAATAGGACTGCAGTATTAGTAGGAACATGGACTCCCTTATTGCTGGCAATAGAGTACAAACAAAAAAAGAGTGCTATTCTGCTTCTGGAAAAAGGAGCTATTATAAATGTTGAAAATTTGGCAGGACCAGATCCATTAGTATTGGCATTAGAAAAAAAACAATTTAAAATAGCTGAAATGCTTATTGAAAAGGGGGCTGATTTAACCAGAACCGATAAAAATGGATATACTCCACTGATGCTTGCTATTACAAAAGAAGAGCCTGAGCTTGCTATATCATTAATAAATAAAGGAGCAGATATTGAAAATATTTCAAAAGACGGGAAAAATGCTTTATCACTTGCCAGAGAAAAAGAATATTATGAAATGGTAAATCTTATGAGTGAAAAACTTAAAAAAAAGAAAAATGAATGATTATAAGGAATTTATAACGTATTGCCTGGATCTGGCAGTTCTGCTGATGTATAAAATTATTTAACCGGCAAGCAACGGACAAAGTTCAAAATATAAGTTAGCAACAAGTCAAATGAAGAACCGTTAGGTTGCATTTATGAGAAGAAAATTTATTACTAAATATGTTATTAATTATAACCAAAAAGAAAAATGTGAAACTTTTATCTATACAAGGGATGAATTACATAAGTAATAATACTCCTGTTCAATTAAGAGGTGTTGGACTTGCGAACTGGCTTATACTTGAACATTTTATGTTCGGTATACCAGGGACAGATTCTCAAATTCGACAGATGATACTGGAAACATATGGTATAGAAAAATCCAATCATTTCTGGAATAAATATTATTCTGTCTATATACAAGAAAAGGATATTAAGTATGTTAATGATCGTGGCATGAATCATGTCCGAATACCAATTAATTATCAACTGTTTTTTACAGACAATTTTGAAAAATCGGTTGCTATACGCGAAGTAGATAGAATTTTAAAGTATTTGAAAAAATATAAAATCTGGGGGATTATAGATTTACATGCGGTGCCAGGTGGACAAAATCCTGATTGGCACAGTGACAACTATAGTGGAAAAGACAATTTCTGGTCAGATAACAATGCTATTAATAAAATTGTTAAACTTTGGGGAAGAATAGCTGAATATTATAAAAATGAACCTGCAATTGGTGGTTATGATTTGATAAATGAGCCCTGTTTCTTCTCAAAATCATCAGAAATTGTAATGATTAATTTTTTTCGTAAATGCACAAATGCAATTCGTAAGGTTGATTCAAATCATATTATTTTCTATTCGGGAAACACATATAGCAGAGATTTTTCTATGTTCACCGAAAATTTAGATGAAAACTCTTCTTTTACATTTCATTTGTATCCGTTCTTACAGATACCTGATGATATGCAATCAGCAGATATACACACAAAATTAGAAGAAAGCCTGTATAGAGATGTAAGTTATGAACATTTAACTGAAAATCTTAAAAAGCCTTTATGGTGTGGCGAAACAGGTCACCCATTACATATGCCTGACCGTTATCATGCTTTGTATAATTTTATCTCAATTCTTGAAGACAAATATGTTGGATGGGCTTTGTGGCCTTTAAAAGATTGTGGAGCTATGGGAATGTTACTTGCAGATAAAAAGGGAGAATGGAATAAATTATGTTTGGAAATTTCAAACAATTGGGTTTTTTGGGATATTTTCTCAAAAGACAGTATTTTATCTGCCGAAAAGGAAAAGGATAAATACTCATACTATAAATGGCTTGCCAATGAATCGACTAATGGATGGAAACTGGTTAGAAATAATTTAAGAAAAATATCTTTCGATAGATTACTGGCAGCTTTAGATGATTTTAAATTCGGGAATTGTACGATAAACAAACAACTAATTCCTACCAAGGAATGGAACATATAATATTGAATTAAACAGGAGACCTTTGATGGAAATATGGTTGATGATGTTGTTTATAGTGTTTGTTTAAGATAAAATATTGCAAAAAATATAATGCCGGCACACAATAAGGTACATACAAAATAGACATGATAGTAATAAATTTAAAGGTAACAGCTTTCTTCAACTTATGCATAATTCGATAGCGAATTGCCACACAATCGCCTGCTTTTCATATATTTACCGTTTTACGGCCAATTGAATTTTCTCTAAATTTCTTATATTTATTCTGAGGACAATTAAAGTGGCTTAAATTGTTTTATAAAATGTAATATATTGATTTATGATCATGCTTTTCTCGCAAAATCATATATTTGTGGCAGTTAAATTTTACGATAAGTTTTTTTGAAAAGCAGAATTCCGATAGTAAAGCATTATTAGTTTATATTTTATCTAAAATCTTATGAGAAAGCAAAAAAAGAAAGTACGAGTTCTAATAATAATAGGATCACTCTTACTAAGTGCGAACCTTTTTTCACAAGATCCGAATTTTCACATTTACCTTTGTTTCGGACAGTCAAACATGGAGGGCCAGGGTCCAATCCAATCACAAGATAATACCGTTGATAGCCGCTTTCAGGTATTGCAGGCACTTGAGTGTTCAAATCTGGGAAGATCGAAGGCTGTATGGTATACGGCTGTTCCTCCATTATGTCAATGCTGGTCAGGCCTTTCACCTGCCGACTATTTTGGCAGAACCATGGTGGCAAACCTTCCGGACAGCATTAAGGTAGGTGTTATTAATGTTGCTGTTGGCGGATGTGATATCAGGTTATTTGATAAGGATATTTACCAGGATTATGACTCTACCTATACAGAAAGCTGGTTTCTCACTAAATTGGAAGACTATGAATGGAATCCTTACCAATATCTTATCGACCTTGCACAATTGGCTCAGCAAGACGGTGTGATTAAAGGGATTCTGTTGCACCAGGGAGAAACTAACACCGGTGATGCCCAATGGCCATCGTATGTAAAAAAGATTTACAATGATATGTTGACTGATCTTTCAATGGGTGCAGATTCGGTTCCCCTGCTTGCAGGAGAAGTATTGTCTGCTGAGGGAAATTGCTGTTCAAGTATGAATACAATAATTAACAGGCTTCCTGACACTATTCCTACTGCATACGTTATTTCATCAAGCGGATGTACCGGGCAGGATTACGCTCATTTTGACTCGGAAGGATACAGAAAACTGGGGAGACGATATGGAGTTAAAATGCTTTCATTGATGGGGTATGAAACTGCTTATTCAGAATCTGAATGCGGTACAGTCGGTGAAAGCTGCAGAATAATGGCCGACGAAAATGCCTCCAACGGAAACTATGTTACTGCTACTCCCGGTATTGAAAACATTTCGGAAGCCCCCGCAGATGATTTAAGCGTTATACAAATGAGCTTTACTATTAGTACCGATACAAGCTATTATGTATATGGGCGGTTTAACAATCCAACCGCCAATGATGATTCGTACTGGATAAAAATCGACGATGAGGAATTTGAGTTAATCGATGACCTGACCACTACAGGGTGGCAGTGGTTGGAGCTGAAAAGTTACAATTTGATAGCAGGTGAGCATACCATCAGTATTGGTTTCGGCGAAGATGGAGCCTCGCTGGATAAACTCGCTTTAAAAAACTCCCAGATTACTCCGGTTGATGCAGGTGAAGAAGCAAACAACATTTGCGAACCTGAGATCTATATATCCGGTATTGCTAATACTTATGAGAAGAATGGATATGCTCTTGAACAAAACTACCCGAATCCGTTTTCCGGGATTACAAGTATTTCTTTCGAGATTCCGAATACGACTTTTGTTTCCTTGAAAGTTTTCGATATGCAGGGTAAAGAAGTTGCTGAGCTTGCCGGAAAAGAATTTAATTCAGGAAAATATACAGTAGAAATTAACCTTGAAAAACTATCGGTTGGAAGTTACATTTATACGATTAGTACAGATCAGTTCTCTGAAACCAGAAAAATGATTCTGCAAGCCGAATAATTTAAGAGGGTAATACATATCTACCAGGTTGCAACAGAGAATATAAGTGAGCCGGAAGACGTGCTGATTTCATGGTGAATACACAAAATAGATGCAGTAGCAGTTTAAATAGGTATATGGCACGGAATACACAACCTGCTCATATTTACGAATCGTTGTCAGCACATATTGTTTAAGAAATCGTACAAATTCAATATTGTACATTGAAAAATAAAGTTTAAAATCTGATAAATGAAGAAAACTTTATTAATTACTCTGATCCTGCAATTAACATTAATAGCAAATACTCAGTATCAATCCAATACCAATGAAAAAAATGCTGAATATTTTTTAAATCCAATCTTTGCAGGTGATTATCCTGACCCAAGCCTTTTGCGTGATGGTGATGATTATTATATCGTTCACTCATCTTTTGATTATTACCCGGGCTTATTAATCTGGCAATCAAAAGATTTGATTAATTGGATACCTGTTACTAATGCATTACATAAATATGTTGGTTCGGTATGGGCTCCTGATTTAGTTAAATATAATAACAAATACTATATCTATTTTCCAGCCAACAATACCAATTACGTAGTTACTGCCGACTCCATAAACGGAACATGGAGTGACCCTGTAGATTTGAAAATTGGCAATATAGACCCCGGACATATTACAGATAATAACGGCAAACGATATTTGTATTTTAGTAGTGGCGGATATGTACCTTTGTCTGATGATGGTCTTTCTGTTATTGGTGAAATCAAACATAGTTATGCTGGCTGGACAATACCACGTGATTGGACAATTGAGTGTTTTTGTCTGGAAGGGCCGAAACTTATTAAACGAGGAGATTATTATTATTTAACAGTTGCCGAAGGAGGGACTGCAGGTCCAGCTACAGGTCATATGGTAATTTCTGCACGTTCAACAACACCATTCGGTCCATGGGAAAATTCACCTTATAATCCAATCATTCGTACCAAAGAGAGTTCTGAAAAATGGTGTTCACAAGGACATGGTACTTTATTTGAGGATGCAACAGGTAAATGGTGGATAGTATTTCATGGATATGAGAATGGATTTTATAATATGGGTCGTCAAACTTTGCTTCAACCCGTTGAATGGACAAATGATGATTGGTATATAATACCGGACAGTAATAGTGTTGATAAGCCAATAAAGAAACCAGAAGGTGAAACCATTGAAACGGCATTCACCTTATGCGATAAATTTGACGGGAATTACCTTAAACCACAATGGAAATTCTTTGGAGAATATAATAGCAATAGATACCATTTTGAGGATAACAGCTTGGTTATTGAGGCCAAGGGAAATTCTGCAGGAGAGAGTTCTCCTTTACTTTGTATACCATCAGACCATTCCTATATAGCACAGGTAGAGTTATTTATTGAAGGTGATGCAACAGGCGGATTAGTACTTTTTTATAATCAAAAAGCATATTCCGGAATTTTGGCTGATTATGAAAATATTTTAGCTAATCTAAGGGGTTGGCAGTTTCCTACGGAAAAAAAAGTTATTAATAAACATGTATTTATTCGTTTAAAAAATGTTCATAATATTATTGACATGTATTACAGTATTGATGGAGAAGATTGGATTAAAATTGAAAATTCTTTGGAAGTATCTTCTTATCATCATAATGTACTCGGCGATTTTTTAAGTTTACGTATAGGACTTTGTTCTATGGGGGTTGGACAAGTAAGATTCAGAAACTTCATATATAAACCAATAAAATAAAACGTGTACTAACACACGGTTATAAAACATTGGCAATCGACAATGTATATTCTGTTGCATAGTTACGGCTAATGAAACGCTCACAACATTATACAATAGCACATTGATAAAAATGATTGCAACGCAACTATTATTGACTATTTCTCATCTTTAGTTTAAATAAATGATATTATACAATGAGAACAAAACCTTTATTAACTGTCGTTTTTATTATAATCTGCATATTGTTTGCCGGATGTGAACAAAAGAAGGATGAATTCTCATCTGATGTAAGTGCCTGTTTTAGTTTTACATATGAAGGAGAGGCAATCTGGGAAACGTATGTTGTATTCTCCAATTGTTCACAAAATGCCACTTCATACCTTTGGGATTTTGGTGATGGCAATACATCTGCGGAAGAAAATCCTGTACACTATTATACTGACGATGGAGCTTTCATTGTTAGCTTAACAGCATCCGATGAATCAGGCAGCGATACAATGACAGACACCGTTTTTGTCAATTGGATGCGGGTAGAAAAACCCAATATATATTTATACCCTGCTGAAAATATTTCTGTTTGTGTGAATCTGGAATTTCCCCGGGGAGGACAGGTTTTAACCTCAGTTCCTGAATACCATAACGAATGGTGTGTGTTTGTTGAACCGTCAGGAAAAATTGATCATACATACGATTATTTATTTTATGAAAGTGTACAACCTGATGTTTGGCAGTATGAAGAAGGATGGTGTGTAAAAAGGGAATCCCTGGGAGAATTTTTTAAAACCAATATGGGTGATTATAATTTTACTGAAAAAGAAATAAATGATTTCATTGAGTATTGGATCCCATTGTTCGTTGATCATCCATATTATACTATTTATCCACAGTTTGCCGACCAGATAAACGAAGTAATTCAATTGAATTTTTCAATTCAGCCTGATCATATATTCAGATTGTTTTATGGAGTAGTTGGCACCTCTGAATATAAAGAAGTACCAAGACCTGAGACCAATAAAATCAGAAGAGATGGTTTTGCCGTTGTTGAATGGGGTGTTTTTAGAAAATAACCATTGTTAATACATTGTATAATCCTATTTATGCACAGTGGTCTAATGGATCACTCGTTTCTGGATCTTTCACCAGGCCTGCCTGAAAACAAACCAGTAAGTTATTTTGTAGTATCTTGCCCTTCAAAATCGCTGCTATGCAATGACTTAGATAATATTTATCGGAGTCATTGATCGCAATTCCATACCATTAAAGATCCATAATGAAATTACTCGAAAAGAGCAGTTACAGTAAACTTATAGAGCCATTAAATAGGGTTACTATCAATAATTTATTTGCCCGTTCGGTAATTGAGCATTCTGTATCCGGGAAAGTATATGCTGACAACTGCGATAATCCCAAAACCTATTATGTGATCCATCCTTATGGTATGTCTCCTTTATACGGCGATTCCCGTAATAAGAAATTCCATGATAATTATAGAGCTTATGCATTTAACCTTAATAAAACCCGTGAAAAATACGAATGGATGCAGGCTTTCGCGACTGACTGGGATGTTGTTCTTAATGAACTATTCAAAGATTGTATTATCAAATCGTCTGATACTATTGAAAATACAGAAAATGGAACAATTGAATACACTGATCAACTTCAAATTCAATCAAGACAAGTACCTAAAAATCAGGGAGAAAAATAAATCAGGTGCAAACATACATGTTGCCTTTCGTCTCCGAGAATTTATCATTCGAGTAATATAAAATATTGTTATAAACTGATTTCTATTATATGAAAACAATATACAAATTAGTCCATCCTGGACTAAGTTTACTATATTGCAGACAGATAAGCTGTCAGAATGACCCTGCCAATATAAAAAATGAATACTATCGCAAAAGAAATACTCGATTATAAAAAAACAAAGGATAAATTATTATCCTTTCTTGAAAGCAAAGAAAATTCAGTGATGATTTTAGCAACATCTGCAAATGATGTTGTTATGGCAAGACCTGTTCTTATAATAAATGACCTTCTGGATATTTATTTCTTTACCTGGAAACATTCAAGAAAATGTGCTCAAATTGAAAAAAATAATCTGATCTCTTTGTGCAAAGATAAAGTTGAAATAGAAGGTACAGCCGAAATATTAGGTCTGATGACTTCCGATAAAAACAGAGGGGTTTTAAAATTGCTAAAACAAAAACAACCAGAAGCAATTAAAAGATGGAAGAATAAACCGAATATGGTGATAGTAAAAATAAAACCAATCTTTTCCAGTGTAGATGGATATTTTATTCATGATGAGGCTTATATTGAATATATTGATTTCAAAAAGCAACATGCATATAAAGTAAAATGGGGCAACTATTGATAAAGAGCAATACCTTTCAACAAGACATAAATGTCAAACTGTTACAAGTAGTGCATCAATTCATCTTGAGAACTCATATGCATAGCCTGTTCTGATTTTTCGGAAAGGATTTCACCGGAAACAAGCAGATGAATTCTATTACAGAAAGAAAAGTTAAAATCATTGTTCAAAATACGTCTTTAAGCTGATTTCTATAAATAGTAAAGTTATTTTCTTTGAAATCGAAAGAATAACTTCAATGAAGTCAGATATCTATAAGACCCTTTTTCAGGACGTCAGACTTATCGAGGGATTGCATGCTTGTATGAATTGTGGCATTTGTACTGCAGTATGCCCTGCAGCGGAGTATTTTGAATATGATCCCAGAAGCATTGCTGTTACAGTTCAGTCAGGAAGTGAAGAACAAATTAGAGCCTTGCTTGAAGGAGATACCATTTGGTTTTGCGGACAATGTATGTCCTGCAAACCAAGATGTCCCCGCAACAACTGTCCGGGAATGATCATCAGCGTTTTACGAAAACTATCGCAGGAAAGTGGAGCCTTTGTAAAAAGCAAATATGGTCGTCAGCAATACCTTATATTTAAAACAATTGGAGAAAATATTAAGAAATTCGGGTATTGTGTACATCCTTCATCGGTTAATCCTGAAACGCACCCTGAACAGGGGCCTGTCTGGAATTGGGTATACGAAAATATGTATCGCGTTTATAAAGCTGCAGGGGCTAATCTTGATGGAGACGGAGCCGGTGCTATGCGTAAAATACCGGACCAGGATCTAAAAGAGTTGCATAATATTTTTGAAATAAGCGGTGGATATGAACTTGCTGAAACAGTTGAATATTACAGCAAGCAAAGAGCAATTGAATTTGGTTTTATTGATCGTAATGGTGAAGCCGATATGGACCAATATTTCGAATTTATTCTGAATGGAGAAAATCAGTAAATAAAAATATATAATGGAAAAGAATGGCAGGATTAAATGGAGTGAATACAACAAGGAAATTGCAGATGATGATTTTTATTACTTGAGAAGTTGCATACGACAAAACTTTAATCCGGGAGCAGAAAAGTTTTTTCTCGATCTGCTTCGCAACAAGTTAGGAAAAAATATTTTTGACGATCCGCATCATACCACATGCACCGGCATAGGGTATCACTCTGACATAGTACCCTTTGATACTTTTCAGGTAATGATAGCCAGACAATTTTCATTAATGGCAGAAAAAGGATACAAAAATGCTGTTGTCTCCTGTATCACTTCATTTGGCGGATACAACGAGGTAGTTACCACCTGGAAAGAATTTCCCGACGAGGAAAATAAAACCCGCGAAAAACTGAAAAAAGCGACAGGCCGGGAGTTTGAAATACCGGAAAACATTGCCCATGCCTGCGATATCATTTACAAATTCAGAGGCGAAATAGCCAAAAAAGCCAAATATAAACTTGTTCATGCAAAAACAGGAAAACCTCTGAAAATAGTTGACCATATTGGCTGTCATTATGCAAAAATTTTTCCGGAAAAAGGAGTCGGCGGTGCCGAATATTCTCCTGTATTAAGTGGATTGGTCACTGCATGGGGTGGCGAATCCGTCAATTATCCCGAAAGACGACATTGTTGTGGTTTTGGATTTCGTCACTACCTGATCAAGTGCAATCGAAGCTACTCCATATCCAATGCAAAAAAGAAATTTGAGAGTATGGAACCTTATCAGCCGGATCTGATTCTTACCAATTGTCCCGGATGCAATATGTTTCTTGATCGTTGGCAGTATGCCCTGGCACAGATAGAAGGGAAAACATATGGCGGAGGATCTAATGGCATACCTGTTTTATCACATGAAGAACTGGCTGGTCTTGTGCTGGGATACGATCCCTGGGATCTAAGCCTGCAAATGCACCAGGTCGACGTTGAACCTCTGCTGAAAAAAATGGGAGTGAACTATTCACCTGAAGAAAAATACCTTGATGTGAACAGAAAAATCATAAGCGAACCTTTGTTTACAGGTTGTTTAAATCAATAAGACAAATAATGGAAGATAAAAAACATGTTGCAATAATAGGTGGCGGAATTGCCGGAATGGAGTCGGCAGGGATACTTGTAAAATTTGGGTATAAGGTAACTGTTATTGAAAAAACCGATAAAACAGGTGGAAAATTGAGGAATTGGAGTTATTTGTTCCCGGATTTTGCCGACCCGAATATACTTGTAGATGATATTAATAACAAAGCTACCCTAGCAAATGTAAATATTATTTATAATACTGAAATATCACACATTAAGAAGCAAAATGGCCGTTTTGAATTATCTGACATAAAAGATGTGAAAATTTTTTCTGATGCTGTTGTGATTGCATCCGGTTTTAAGCTCTTTGATGCTTCATTAAAAGAAGAATATGGTTATGGAATTTTTGACAATGTTATTACTTCCGTTGATCTTGAAAGAATAATAAAAGCGAAAAAAGTATTATCTACCATTGACAACAAAATACCACAACGTGTAGCAATTATTCACTGTGTCGGATCACGAGATGCCAAGGTTGGAAATACTTACTGTTCAAAAGTATGTTGTATAACCGCTATAAAACAAGCTATTGAAATAAACAAAATGATACCTGAATGTGAGGTGTTTTGCTTTTATATGGATTTAAGGCTTTACGGGTCGCATTTTGACAGCCTGTATCTCTCTGCTCAACAGCAACACAATATCCAGTTTATACGGGGACGCTTATCTGAGGTGTCTGAAAAACAAGATAACAGCTTACAAATAAAAGCCGAAGATACTCTTTCGGGAAGGCCTTTGCGAATGAAAGTGGATATGGTAGTGCTTATGGTAGGAATGGAACCGGAATTATCAAACAATAATCTGATTACAGACAACACTGTTCAATTGGATGAAAATGGATTTTTCAAATCAAAAAACATCCATGATCACAGAAGCTGCACTACCCACAACGGCATTTTTGCTGCAGGTGCCTGTTTATGTCCTATGTCGGTAAGCGAAACGCTTGAAAATGCCAGATCTGTTGTATTTGAAGTTAATGATTACTTTGAAAAGCAAAAAACATGAACGATTTAAGCTTTCTTAAACCTACCTCCAGACAAATTGATTTTGACCATTTCGACAATCGTTTGTTGTTGTATGTTTTACAATACGAACCTTCTTTCCTTACTTGTGTATCTTGCGGCGGTTGCACGGCTACATGCAGTGCCGGCAATCTTACCAATTTTAATGTCCGTAAAATTGGACTTTCGCTTCGTCGCGGCGAAATTGATATACTTGCAGAAGAAATACAGAAATGCATGTTTTGCGGAAAATGTACATTGGTATGTCCGCGAGATATAAATATCCGTAATGTTGTTTTATTGATTAAAAAACGCATTGTGATATTAAAAAAACAATAATTGAGGATTATAATGGAAAAACTTATCATTATCCCTTTTAGTGCCGGCATGATGTACCTTGTAGGGATATTAATATTACGCGGTATAAAATGGATAAGCGGACTCTCAAAAATGGATAAGCTGCGATTATTTTATTCCCTGAAAGCAGGCAAGGTTCTCAAATCTGCCAAAGAAGCTTTTGTTGAAGGACTGCTACACAGAAAAATTTTTTTAAAAAATCCTGTATTGGGATATATGCATATGAGCCTGGCATTCGGATGGTTTCTGCTTATTGTAATTGGTCACTTAGAAGCAGTGGTAGCACATGGTGAAATTTTTGTGCCACTATACAAGCCGGTCTTTTTTCGTTTTTTTGAAACAGGAAAAAATTTTCCTTTATCCGGTATTTTTTCATTTGTAATGGATTTGTTATTACTTTTTGTGCTTACCGGACTTGGATTGGCAATTACAAAACGTTTTAAAAAGCAGCTATTTGGAATGCGAAAAACCACACGCTTAAAATCAGGAGACAGAATAGCACTTACCTCACTCTGGCTGATTTTCCCACTCAGGTTATTTGCCGAAAGTACATCGGCAGCAATATACAATAACGGAAGTTTCCTTACCGGATCCTTAGGCAAAATATTAACTGATATTACAAATCCTGAACTGCTAAACCTGCCTCTTTGGATTGCTTATTCTGCTGCACTTTGTTTCTTTTTTATTGCACTGCCTAATTCAAGATATATGCACATTCCCGGTGAAATAATATTCATATTTATCCGGAATGCCGGCATAAAGCTTAAAAAATATACCAATACGTATACGGATATACAGGTATTTTCCTGTTCACGATGTGGGATATGCCTTGACAATTGTCAGTTATCCACCGCAGGAATTAATAATTCACAATCGGTATACTTATTGAAAAAGATAAGGAACAGGAACCTTACTGATGAAGAACTGTTTAACTGTTTGTTATGCGGAAAGTGTGAGATTGATTGTCCGGTTGGTATCAATACTATCGATTTGCGTATTACTCAGCGAATTGAATCAACCAGACAATACAATTCATCTTATGATTACTTGTATGATTTAGCACCTGAGAAAACTGACATAATTTATTTTGCAGGCTGTATGACCCATCTGACACCATCTATAATCTCTGCGATGAAAAGAATATTCGTGGCTGCCGGCGATAAGGTATGGTTTATGGATGAACAGAAAGCACCTTGTTGCGGAAGGCCTCTGATGCTTGCAGGACAATACGAAGATGCCTCAAAGCTTATAGAAAACAATACAAAGACGATCATGATGTCGGGAGCAAAAAAACTTATTGTATCATGTCCGATCTGCTTCAGAGTTTTTAAAGAAGATTACGAACTGGAAAAAATTGATGTACTTTTTCATGCTGATTATTTTTTACAATTGATCAATTCAAAACGTATTGCTGTAAATAAATCAGGTACCAGATTTGTTTATCATGATCCCTGCGAATTAGGCAGAGGTATGAGTATGTATGATGTGCCACGCAATGTACTAAATGAGGCAGGAAATGTAATTGAAATTAAAAAAGAAAAAGAAATGGCTCATTGCTGCGGTGGTAGTTTAGGAAATTTAAAAATTACACAAGCCGAAAGAAATACATTGCGTCATCATGCAATTGAGGATTATTTAGGTTATGAACCCGACCTGCTTGTTACAGCGTGTCCCATGTGTAAAAAAACATTTGTCCGTGAAAACCATATTAAAGTAATGGATATTGCAGAAGTAATAGCAGTACAGTCCATTTTAAATTTATCATCAAGTCAAATTACAGCAAAAGAGATTGTTCTTGAAGAGGAGATTATTAACCAAGGTTAACTAGAGAGACTCAAAAAACTATTGTATTCACAATAAATAGTATCTCGATGTTAATTGAATTCTCTGTCATACTAGCTGCTTTTTTCATATAACTTTAAGTTATGATTTATTTGCTTAACTTACTGCCTGGAAAAAGATAACAGGACCACATGAAACCCTCATTCACAGAAGTTCATTCTTCATTGCACAAACACAATTGGCGATGAATAAAATAGTGGAGGCCAAGAGTTTGTCTGTATGGAGTAAAAAATTAAATGGTGTAAGTATTGGAATAATTGATGTTTAATACAATTTTGTTCGAATGAAATATGAAGACAATCCTAAAAGCATCAAGTATTATGTAAAAAAATATTTGCTTAAAAATGCAGACTTTTACAAAGACAAAAAAGTCATTGATTTTCCGTCAGGCAATGGCATTACTTCCCGCATATTAAGAGAAATAGGAGCACACCCAAAACCTTTTGATCTGTTTCCTGAATATTTTGAAATTGAAGGACTGGAATGCCTCAGGGCTAATATTCAGGAAGGATTGCCCGTTGAGAACAAAACTTATGATGCATTCATTTGCCAGGAAGGCATTGAGCATTTTAGCGACCAGTTCAGCGCGTTAAAAGAATTTAACAGAGTTCTCAAACAAAATGGAGTTTTATTGGTGACGACACCCAATTATTCAAATATCCGTTCGAAATTAAGCTATTTGCTTTCCGAGAGCGAAAGATTCAATTCTTTCATGCCTCCGAATGAACTTGATAGCATATGGATGTCGAAACAGGATATTACCAGTGAGATCTACTTTGGTCATATATTTCTTATCGGCATACAAAAGTTAAGGGTTTTAGCCAAATTATCAGGATTTAAAATTTTAAAATTGCACTTCACCCGTATCAAATCGACTTCTTTGATTTTATTGCCTCTTTTTTATCCTTTCATACTTATCTCAAACTGGATTACCTACAAAAAGAACATGAGGAAAAATAAAGATTTTGATTTTGAAACCAGGAAGAGGGTTTATAAAGAGATCTTCCACCTTTCAATAGATCCTAAGATCCTGGTCGACGGACACCTGATGGTTGAATTTAGTAAAGAACAAGACTTTGATAATGTCAGCAATCAATTGAGAAGCAAGCATAAAGAATTTGGAGTCACCTGATTATTATATACAAAGCAATTGTTACTATTCGCAGCGTAAAGGAATGAAAGTGAAAAAAGGATACAAAAGTATACCGCTGAGTTTTAATCGGCGCGCAGTTCATGCCTCGGCATCTGTCACAAAACAGAAAAACACGATACACTGCATTTCAGAAGTTGATATAACCAGGCCCCGTCGCATTATAAAGGAACATTTTGAAAAAACCGGTGGAAAACTTTCATTGACAGCCTATATCGTAACATGTTTGGCGAAAGTAATAAAAGAATACCCTCAATTCAATTCTTTTATTAAAAACAGAAAACTTATACTCCTTGATGATATTACCATAAGTGTATTGATCGAAAGAGAAATTGCCGGTGAAAAGGTTCCTGAACCGATAGGAATAAAAAGAGCACAGGAAAAAACATTTCTGCAGATACATAACGAGATCCGGGAAGCAAAAAAACAACAAACCAATAAGCTTGGTAGTCTGTCCGATCAGACCTGGATACGATATATACCGGATTTCCTTATGAAAACATTTGTGCGAATTGCCGATAAAAATATAAAAATGGCCAAACGTTATGGGAAAGTTGCTGTTACGGCTGTTGGGATGTTTAGCAAAGAGGCTGTCTGGTTTATACCTCATGGAAGCGCAACAGTATTGATTACGATCGGAAGTATAAATCAAAAAGTTATTGAAATTGACGGCGAATTTGTTTCGAGGGAACATCTATGTATAACGGTTTCATTTGATCATGATATTGTTGACGGAGCGCCGGCCTCACGTTTTATGAATCAGTTTACTGAAACAATCAAAAGTGCAGGATTTTTACAATCTGAAAGCCAGATATAATCTTGTTTTAACACAACCTCCTCAAAAAAACATACATCCGTAGAATAGAAATTCAAAGTTATTGATCAAATTCAGAACGAAACTGGCCGGATATTAAAAAAAGCATTAATAATATGGTATTAATCCCCAGGGCAAGCCCTGGACTCTTTTTTCCGGGGCAAGATACGGGGAATTAAACCACACCTTCTTGTCCGCATACTGCCGCTGAAGCTTTAGCGTAAGTGTCCGAAGCGGAACACGAAGGAGAATTAAAATATCCCCTTTAATATCGGCTGCTTCGATAATTACTGGTTGTTCTTTTCCTGTTTTTTTTCCCGGGGAAATTCGAATCCTGTCTTATGCCTTTGTTATCTGGTTTTGAAAGCTGAACAACTACAGGTATGCCCTTAAAGTTTGCTTTCTTCAGGGCTGATAAAACTTCCGTTTCATTTCGTTTGGCCACCTCAAAAAAGGAAAATTTTTTCATGATATCGATCTTCCCGATCTCAATCCGGCTTCCCTTTGTATGTTTATTGATCAACGAAATAACACCTCCTGCATCCATCCCATTCTTAGACCCCAGGTTTGTGAAGAAGCGTGAATAACTGCCGTTTTTCCCTTTGGGTCCCCGATCATTTGATCTCTCTGCTTTCACATTCAGGTCAGGTGCTTCTTTATAATACGAAAGAAACCGGTTAAATTCTTCCGAGATAAAATGTTTGATAAGCTCCTCACGACTCAGCCATTCCAGCTTTTTATAAATTGCCGGCAGGAAAGGTTCAATCTTCTCATCCACTTCTGCTTTTTCAACTTTATCAACCAAATTGAACAATTGCTTCTCACAGACTTCTTTTCCGCCGGGAACAGGTTTTTGTTCAAATCTTTT
This sequence comes from Bacteroidales bacterium, assembly GCA_016935615.1. Lineage (GTDB taxonomy): Bacteria > Bacteroidota > Bacteroidia > Bacteroidales > UBA10428 > UBA10428. The sequence goes on along the minus strand of JAFGQO010000198.1, from coordinate 32,979 downwards.
TTGTGTCAACCGCTCAAGGTCCTTTATTTTTCCGGTCTCACGCGTATGAATTATTGAAACGGAAACACCACTCTTCCCTGCCCTTCCCGTGCGCCCACTTCGATGAATATATACTTCCAGATCATCCGGAAGATTATAGTTTATAATATGAGTAAGGTTATTCACATCAAGCCCTCTGGCAGCAACATCTGTCGCCACCAGCAATTGCAAATTCTTTAACCTGAACCTGTCCATGGCATAATCGCGCTGAGATTGTGACAGATCTCCATGCAACGCGTCTGCATTATAGCCATCGTGCATAAGTTTACTGGCCACATCTTTGGTTTCCTGACGTGTACGACAAAACACTATACCATATACCGCAGGATGAATATCAACAATTCTTTTTAATGCCAGGTAACGGTCACGTGAATGTACCATATAATATTCATGACGTATGTTCTCAGCTCCGGCATTTCGTTTGCCGATCGATATCTCTTCAGGATTGTTCATATATTTATTTGCGATATCAGCAACCTCCCTCCGCATAGTGGCCGAGAACAACAATGTTTGCCTTTCTTTTGGTGTTTCATCCAGAATCGCATCAAGATCTTCCTTGAAACCCATATTCAGCATTTCATCCGCTTCATCCAGAATAAGCCAACGGATACCTGAAAGATGAAGCACCTTTCTTCTGATCAGATCCAACACTCTGCCCGGTGTGCCAACAACAATCTGACAACCCCTTTTAAGGGCTTTTATCTGCACTTCCATATTCGCTCCTCCGTATACAGGAACAATCCTGAATCCCGGAATTTTAGATGAATATTGTATCAAGTCACGACTGATCTGAATACATAATTCACGCGTAGGGCAAAGAACCAACGTCTGTATTTGTGGGCCATGTAAATCCGTTAACTGTATTAAAGGCAGACCAAAAGCAGCGGTTTTCCCCGTACCGGTTTGTGCCAGTCCCACCAGATCTCCTTTTGAATGAAGTAAAACCGGAATTGTTTTTTCCTGAATAGGTGTCAGGCTATTGAATCCTATTTCAGCAACAGCATCTAAAATTTCAGGCCGCAGACCTGAATCCATAAAATTGATCATGATTTTTCCTTTCCTGTCGATCCTCATCAAAACCAGCCAGGAAGGAGATTTCGCCGCGGACCTGTCGTATTAATTTCTTAAATGAGCCGCAAAGGTAATATTATTTCTGTTATTTACGGTTAATTATAACAATTACACTAATTTTAAATTTAGAATATCCACAAGTTTTTACCTTAATGTAAACGTTCCCAACAGAAACATAGCCATCTCTTGCTTCTAAGCAAACCAAAATTAGAATAGTCAGACATATAATAACTTTCCGGAATCAGGAAGATATAGTAATGCTTTTCATTGTAAATTTATCTGATGTTACATTAATAGCAATTAGGACACAACCAAAAATCAATTGAATCCATCATATAGACATAGTATTAATCAACAATTAAAGCAATGAAAATATTCCTTATCTCTGTCGTCGTTAGTTTAACGTTAATCTTTGGCACTTCCTGTGAGAAAGATAATACTGACATACTTTATCCTGAAGAAGGTATTTATGGAGAAAATATACTTCAAGATGACAGTGTTGAAATAAAACATTCGGAACCCAATAGTCTTTGGTATTATTATAGTGTAAGAGCTGAATTGCCTGAGGGAACTTCGCTAAAAGTAGTGATGACACATACAGGAAATCCTAATGCTTCGTGGTCATATTTATCCTCAACCCGGATAGGGTGGTCAATCGAAGGTATGCATGAAACCTATCCAAGATCTCAACAGTTTGTAGCATACGGACCTGTAGCATGTGATCTGAGAATTGAATTCCTGAATACCGGCAGTGCAGAAATCACGATATACGAAAATAAAGCAGAAACACCAACAAGAACAAAATCCATTGCGTGGTAAAAACAAGACTTCTTATTCAATTCACCAGGTACTAAATGCATCGAACGGATAAAGAAATTAGCGATCCGGATTTGATTGACGAAATTCTGAAGAAATCTGAAATCTGCAGAGTGGCCTTTTCAGATGATGAATTTCCGTATATTGTTCCGTTTAACTATGGCTATCGGGATAATGCCTTGTATTTTCATTCTGCTGGCAGTGGAAAAAAGATCGATTTGATCAGGAAAAACAACAAGGTGTGTTTTGAAATTACACAGTCAAGCCGTATAGTAAAAGGTAAAAAAGCATGTAACTGGACAACAAAATATCGGTCCGTTATCGGATTCGGTTCAATAGAAATAATCACCGAAACTTCCCGAAAGGTCAGAGGATTGGATATTATTATGGAACATTACGGGCAAAAGAATACTGGCAGATATGATACCCATCATCTTGAAAGATTGGTAATCTTGAAATTAACTATTGAACAATTATCCGCTAAGCAATCTGGTGACTGGCCTTATAATTAGATATTTACAACTGTAATAATTCAATTGATCTGTTCTTTTTAATAATTCAAAGTCTCTGTTCATCCTGATTCTTTCATTTTAACTATTTTTGATAACTTTCGCACGTAATGAAAAAACCAATTGTAAGCATTGCAGGGAAGCAGGGACCGTTTGAAAACGTGAAAAAGGCGTTATCAGCACTTGATCTTGGCATTATTAAAGGAAAATCTGTTCTGATAAAACCCAATATAGGGAGGGCTGCAACTGTTGGCCGAGGATATAATACGCATCCGCAGACCATTGCCGGTGTAATAGAAATGATGAAAGAGGCCGGAGCTTCGAATATTGCCGTAGGTGAAAGTCCTCTCGTAGGCATCGATACCATGGAAGCTTTTACAAAAGGAGGAGTAACGGAAGTAGCCAAAAAATACGAAGTGAAACTCATTGATTTTGATGCATATCCGCCTGTATCAAAAAGTATTCCTAACGGTCGTGTTGTTAGTGAAACAAAGGTATGCTCCCCCATTTATGAATACGACATCCTGGTTTCGGTTCCCGTAGCCAAAACGCATATGCATACAGGGGTTACTCTTGGTATTAAAAACATGAAAGGCTGCCTGTACCGCCATGAAAAGGTTCGTTACCACCAGATGGAATACCTGAACGGATCCTTTACTGAAAAAACGCTGGATTCGGCTATTTCAGACCTTGCAACCATCTTACTGCCCGACCTGACAGTTGTTGACGGGTATATTGGCATGGAAGGACTGGGCCCTTCCGGAGGAAAAGCCAAACAATCGGATTTTTGCGTTGCCAGTTTTCATCCTCTGGGAGCCGATGTCTATGGTTGTATTCTGATGGGTCTGAAAGCCGATGACATACCGCATCTGCGCCTGGTTTCCAGACGCCTGAATATGCCGCTTAAAGCCAATGCATATGAAACAATTCCTGCAAAATACGAAGAGTATATCTCACCTTATGAGGTTCCGCCCACAAATCTTTCCGTTGAGTTTGAGAACATTAAAGTATACGATAAAGAATCATGCAGTGCGTGTTTATCTACTTTAATGCTTTTTTTACGTCGCTTCAAAGACGATATGACTCCTTATGTTCTGCCCGACGGCAAGTTTCATATTGCCATAGGAAAAGGAGTTGATAATGCAAAGGAAGGTACTGTTTTTGTTGGCAATTGTACACGGTTCATGAAAGACAAAGGTATTTTTATTAAAGGCTGTCCTCCTGTTCCTACAAGAATATATGAAGCTATTACGGGTCGTGAACCTGACGAAAACGAACCGGAAGTAGAGTGATCTCATTTTTTAATTACAGGGAGACAAATACCTGAATTCTGAACAGGGCCAGCCAGTACCATTGGCTGTCATAGATATCATCAAGACCTGTATCTTTCCACTCCATTCTTTCCCTTACCTGCATAATCAGGCCCAGATCGGCATTTATGCCCAACCAGTTGTTAATGCCAAATTCTCTTCCAGCTGCTATATTTATATACGAAAAATTATACGTTCGATCGGCTGCAATGCTTTTTTTATGTGTGTATCCCTGCCGTGCATACCAGGCAGGTCTGTTGGAATAAAATCCGTGCCTGCCAAAATGTATCATATGATCGAAGCACCATGTTGTGACTATTTCCGGATAAACGCCCAGATCTCCTCCGTAATATACACCGAATTGCGTAATATCGGTGTATTGATACCTTATGCCTCCATGCAGATATTCTCTTGCAGAAATACCGCCGACAAAATCAAGCCTGGTTTTAATGATCTGTCCGAAAGTACCGTAAGATATTATAAACAGAAACATGAAACTAAGATATGTTTTGACTTTCATCGTATGAGATTACTTTGTATTGTTATGTATCAAATTCTTTTGCCTTTTCCCAGATCGAGTTCATTTCATCAAGTGTCATTTCTTTCAACAAACGCCCCTTTTTAATCGTATGTTCCTCCAGATAATTGAATCGTTTAATAAACTTACGATTTGTTCTTTCCAATGCATTTTCCGGATCAATACCATATAACCTTGCAGCATTTACCACCGAAAATAAAAGATCGCCAAACTCTTTTTCAATTTCCTCATGATCCCCCTTTTTAATTTCCTGTTCAAGTTCATTCAATTCCTCATTTACCTTGTCCCAGATCTGTTCCGGTACATCCCAATCGAAACCCACAGCCCGCACTTTCTCCTGCACTCTGTTTGCCTTTATTAATGCAGGCAGAGACACAGGCACACCTGCCAGAACAGATCTCGTACATTCATGTTGTTTGATTTCCTCCCAGTTTTTTTTCACATTTTCAGGATCATTTTTTACATCCACATTGCCAAAAACATGAGGGTGCCTGAAAATAAGCTTCTCACACAAACTGTCAATAACATCGCCAATATCAAATTGTTTTTCTTCAGAGGCTATTTTAGCATAGAATACAATATGCAACAAAAGGTCTCCTAGTTCTTTCTTTATTTCTTCACTATCATTTTCCGTTATTGCTTCTGCCAGTTCGTAAGCTTCTTCCAGTGTTAAATTTCTTAATGATCCGTTTGTTTGTTCCCGGTCCCAGGGACATTTTTCACGCAATTCATCCATTATATCCAGTAATCTCCTGAACGATTCCAGTTTTTTCTCCATTGTTAGTATAGTTATTCTCCTGTTAGTGTTAATCTGCTCCCCGGTTTTTCATTGTAAAATTTAATTCTTACAGCTGAATTAATTTTTAAATTCAGCAGATCTGCAGCATTTCCATGGTTTATTGCTATTTCAAGAAGATTCACAGAATTAAAAATTGCCAACAATTCTCCGGAGAGAGAATCTTCATATGTCTCATTAATTTTATCTATCCTGTAGTGATTGCTCTGAATGAAAATTTCATAAGGCTTATTCTGTCCAACCTTTAAAAAAACCTCCTTTGTTACATTTGTAATGGCATTTGAAAAGGAATCAATATAAATCACACTGCCATTGATAAGATCTTTATCAATTACAGGTCTCAGAGGTACTTGCCTGTTATACTTATCGGCCGGTTCACAGAAAGTCCGAAACTCATCTCCCTTAAGAATATGAAATGCGGTTTTAATGAATGAGTCTATGCTTAAAAAATTATTATTAATCTCAGATTTTTTCACCTTGTATACAGCTTCCGGCTCTTCGGAAGATATCAAACCACAAATGCCATTATCTGTAGTAATAAAATAATGACCTTTGATCTTTAAAATAAGCAATGATTTCTTAGATGTCAATGCCGCATTCACTCCAATAATATGAATCGTACCCTGTGGAAAATCAGAAAAGCAATTTCGTAAAACAAAAGCTGCCTGCATGATATTAAAAGGTTGTATCTGATGATTAATATCCACAACAATTGTTGAAGGATCGACAGATAATATTTTACCTTTTAATGCACCAAGGTAGTAATCGCTTTTATTCCAATCGGTAGTTAAGGTAATTAATGACATTTAACTGAATGTACAGGTTCAAATAAATTGAATATCTTTAAAAATTAGGTTTATTTTGTAAGGTTTAAAAGTACATATAATTGTCAAATTTTTTATGATTGAAAAGTCGATATATTTAGAAGGTGTTGATCCTGTGAATCTCTATGGGGTCAATAATATTCTTCTGAATAAACTTGCATCAGGTTTCCCGAAATTAAGAGTAGTGGCCCGGGGACATGAAGTTATTGCAATTGGAGATGAAAGGGAAATTCATCTGTTTGAAGAGAAGCTTGACCTGTTGATAGCTTTTTATCATAAATACAATAAACTTACAATGCAGGATGTAGAAGATCTGCTCACTGCGGACGATGACTCATGGATTGCTAAAAAACTTGAAAAGACAGATGTATTGGTATACGGAAATCATGGAAGGGAAATCAAAGCCAAATCTGTAAATCAGCAAAAACTGGTTGACGAATACAAAAAGCATGATATGCTATTTGCACTTGGTCCTGCAGGTACAGGAAAAACTTACACAGCGATTGCTCTGGCAGTGCGTGCTCTCAGGGATAAAGAAGTAAGAAGAATTATTCTTTGTCGTCCGGCGGTTGAAGCCGGAGAAAGCCTGGGCTTTCTTCCGGGAGATATGAAGGAAAAACTCGATCCTTACCTTCAACCTCTCTATGATGCTCTCAGAGATATGATACCTCCCAAGAGGTTGCTTACATACATCGAGGAAGGAACCATTGAAATTGCACCACTTGCTTATATGCGTGGACGTACTCTCGACAATGCATTTGTAATACTGGATGAAGGACAGAATACGACCATCAACCAAATGAAGATGTTTCTTACACGCATGGGGAAAAACGCCAGGTTTATAATTACCGGGGACACAACCCAGATAGATCTCCCAAAAAGTCAAAGCTCCGGCATTTTACGGGCATTGGAAATTTTAAAAAATATACATGGCATAGGTGTTGTTCATTTTGATTTGCGTGATGTGGTTAGACATGATCTCGTAAAAAAAATTATTGAAGCATATAGCACTGCAAAAAATGAGAATAATAAAAACAAAAAAATAAACTGATTACTATGCATGCATTAACAAAAACCAATTTCTCCTTTAAAGATCAGAAAGGAATATACTATGGCAAAGTACGCGATGTTTACAATATCAGCGATAAGTATATGGTAATGATAGTTACTGATCGTATTTCTGCATTTGATTTTGTACTGCCAAGAGGAATCCCTTATAAAGGTCAGGTACTGAATCAGATAGCGTCAAAATTCCTGGATGCGACCTCAGATATCGTTCCCAATTGGAAAATTGCTTCGCCTGATCCTATGGTTACAGTTGGTCATTTTGCCAAACCTTTTAAAGTAGAAATGGTTATCAGGGCATATCTGACAGGACATGCGTGGAGACAATACCGTGACGGAAGCAGAAATTTGTGTGGCATACGATTACCGGAAGACATGCGTGAACACCAAAAATTTGAAAAACCAATTATTACACCAACAACAAAAGCGGAAGAAGGACACGATGAAGACATATCAAGGGATGAAATTATATCCCAGGGACTTGTTTCGGAGGAAGATTTCAGACAACTTGAAGAATATACTTATAAGCTGTTCCAAAGAGGCACTGAAATTGCGGAACAGATGGGACTAATACTCGTGGATACCAAATACGAATTCGGGAAAAAGGACGATATGATATACCTGATTGATGAGATCCATACTCCCGATTCATCACGCTATTTTTATCTGGATGGTTATCAGGATCGTTTCAATGCCGGAGAACAGCAAAAACAATTGTCGAAAGAATTCGTAAGGCAATGGCTGATAAGTAAAGGATTTCAAGGCAAAGAGGGTCAGAAAATGCCGGAGATGTCTGACGAATTTGTTACCGAAGTTAGTGAAAGGTATATTGAACTTTATGAGAATATAACCGGTGAAGATTTTGATAAAGCAGACAACAAAGACCTTAATAAGAGGATTGAAAACAATATAAACTCTTTCCTTTCCACAGTATAATAATTGCTGCAAATCATAAGCATAACTGTTGTATTAACATGATTCTTTTACATGATTTCCAATGATTAAAAACCTCAACGTCACAATACTAATTCTGATTGGAGTTATTTCTTTTTTATCAAACACTTCAACTGCTCAAAATGAATCTCCTGTCATCATTAAATCGGATCAAAAAATAGTATACCAGGGAAAAATTTATTTTATACACAAAGTGGCTCAAGGAAATACACTCTATTCCATTTGCAAAACTTATCAGGTAACTATAGAGGACATCCGAAAAGCAAATCCATCGGCAATATTAGATCCTCTTGCCATAGGACAGATCTTAAGAATACCTGAAACATCAGAATCAAAATCCATTGAGAAAATTATTTCGCTTTATTCTGTCAAAGAAAATGAGGATTTCATCTTCCACAAAGTGCAGTCAGGAGAGACAACATTTTCTATTCATAAGAAATACAACATTCCTTTGGCTGCAATTTATAAATATAACCCGGGAAGTGAAAACTCAATTTCCACGGATCAAATACTTAAAATTCCCAGGGAACATCTTTTAAAACCACAAATAACTGAGGGATCAGAAAAGCAGGAAGAACCAGTATATTATACTGTTCAGCAAGGAGATACTTTGTATCGTATTGCCATAGATTATGGAGTATCCGTTTCTTCTCTGATCAATGCAAACGAAAGTCTGAGGTGGGGATTAAAACCCGGACAGGTAATTACTATTCCACCAAAGGACTATTATTATGCCACTGATTTTGATACATCTTCCGATTCTATGTTTTTGGTTACCGGTCTGGCAAAAATCACTCAACATCAATGTGATTCGATTTTCTCATCATATAAAATGAGAACTCCTGTAAAGGTTGCTCTTACTTTGCCATTTTTTGCCGACGAACGTTACAGTATAGAAATAAGTGCAGAGCAGGATACTATCGATTCAGAGGAAATTCATAAAAAACAAAATGGCTTCAGAGGTCGGGTTGCCGTTGAATTGTATGAAGGACTGCTGCTTGCAATTGACAGCCTGAAAAAAAGAGAGATTGACATCAACCTTTTTGTATATGATACGGAAGCAGATACAAATCAATTGAAAAAGATACTGGATGATCTGGAAATAGTGCAACCTGATCTGATTATCGGACCTTTCCTGCGTGAGAATATTGCATTAATGAATAAATTTTCAACCGAGAAAAAAATCCCGTTCATTCCCCCACTCATGAAAGATGATTCTACCCTCAGGCATAATCCAAATCTTTTTCAGGTAATTCCTTCACATCAGAATGAATTGGAAATATGGTCGGAATACATAGCTCAATACCACAAAAAGAATATACTTTATATTTATAAGAGAAAACTTTTCGGACAAAATGAGTCTGAACAACTGAAGACCACACTTCTGAAGAAATTGCATGATATACCTGATCAGGATACATTGCTATTTCATGAAGTATTAATAAATGATTCATTACAAGCCAACCTGAATAAATATTTATCCGATAGTATTGAAAATATTATAATAGTTGCATCTTCTTATGAACCTGAAGTAAGTGATATTCTTACCAAAGTTCATTTTCTTCACAAATTATATAAAACAAAGGTATTTGGATTGCCGGCCTGGCAAAAATTCAGGAGCATTCGTATTGATCATTTTCATGATCTGAGTGTTACTCTTTACTCACCTTTTTATATTGATTATTCCGATCCACTGGTAAAATCATTTGTTAAAAAATGCAGGTCAACTCTTAAATACGAACCCTTCATGACCACATCAAAGGGTACCGGTATTAACTATACTTTCCTGGGATATGATCTCGGTATGTATTTCATTCCTTTGAGAAAAAATTATTCCGAATCAGCATGCGATTGCGCGGGTTTTTACCATCCCGTTCTTCTTCTTTCCGGATATTCATTCAGAAGAAACAGGATTTTCGGATACAATGAAAACCTAAGCATAAGTGTAGTAAAATACACAGAGAATATAGATATTAAAAGAAAAATAATTGAAGGAGAATAGTGTTACTCCGGTTATTATAGAGTATTATAAATAAGTATTGCGATCACAAAAATCAGACTGAACATTCCTAACGATACTACCGCAGCATTGTATACAATTTTCTTTCTTCGAATTGTTCTGTATGATTTTATTAATGTATCCATTCTGTGAATCAGTTGTTCAAGTCCTTTTTTGCTTTTGATAAAATAGTCACTCGCCCCCCATTTTATTGACCTTACTGCAACATCGATACTGGCATCTGATGAGAAGAAAAGAAAATGTGTGTTTGAATATTTGCTTCTCTTACTGACTAAAAAATCCAGACCTGAGATATGATATTCTTTCATTGAATGATCAAGAATAATGATATCGGGGATCTCATTCGATTCATTACATGCTTCGCAGGTTTCGAAAGTTTGCAGATTGGTATAATTCAGAGCATGAAAACATGCATATAGTATTTTTCTGTAACCAGCATTCTGATCAACAATATAAATCAGTGGATTCGTTGGGTTTTTCACTTTTCTCAGAACATGGAACACTATACAAATTTAGAAGCTGTATTACAATAATGCGAAAATCTGAACTTGTATTTGATCAATTCTATGTTTTGAGATATAAACATGTATTTTTTGTTTACAATTGAGAGCTATTGAGTATTTCCGGAATAGAAAAAATATCTGATTCCTGAATCAATTGAACAAAAAGGATCTGATATGATCCTGTGAGTTCGAAACATAACTCACAATAGATTATTTAACGTGAGTTCGATATAATTTATAACTACTTGAAATAATTATTATTTCAGATAATGTAGCATGTATTATCTATCTATTAATCCCATGAATCCTTAATTTTCATTTATCGAACTGTTTACGATTAATTTACACTAATTTTTCAAAAAATAAGTATTACTAAATCGGGATCACCTGCTTTGCCACAGATCAAACTGTGAATTTACAAATAGGGCAGGTTAAAATGCACCTGTGGTTTTGTCGCATACAATGTCAAATCCTCTGAATAACATTGCAGGTTCATAATTCAATCTGCTACTTATATCGAGGTTATGATAACTTCCAAAAAACTAAATATATTCTGCGGCTTCAGCATCAAGATACCAGTCTATCATCCCGTTCTGCGGTTGAATTTTTGCTGCCGGATAATTCTTTGAAGTAGCTTCCCTGTTAATGATTTGTTTAACTACTTCCTGCTTGTTTGAACCTGTTGCCAGAAAAGTGATTCGCTTTGCCATATTGAATACCGTTCCCGTAAAGGTGATCCGTTTTTGACCTGTATCAGGATGGATTCCTACTTCACATAATTTCCTGGAATTGATCAGTGCTAACTGATTTGGGAAAATAGATCCGGTATGTCCATCTTCTCCTAATCCAAGAAATATCCAATCGAAAACAGGTATTCCACTTTTGTTCTCAACATGTTTTTGGAGAAGACCTGAATATCGTATCGCTTCTTCTTCAGGATCATTCTCGCCTTCTATAGGATGGATATTAGATTCCGGTATATTTATTTTGCTGAATAAAACATCCCTGGCAGTACCATAATTGCTATCCTCATGATCAGAAGGAACACATCTTTCATCTCCCCAAAAAAAATGGATTTTTCTCCAGTCCATTTTATTCGCCTTTTGCTGATCAAATTCGCAGAGGTATTTGAAAAATAAAACGGGAGTATTTCCTCCGGATAATGCAATGTTCAACTTGTTTCTGGTGATCAAGCGCTCATTCACATATCGATAAAACTCTTCCGCCAGAGACTCAGCCATTATTTCAGGCCTGGTAAAAATTTTGATATCAGGTTTCATTGGCAAAGCAAGTTATTAAAGTTCGCAGAATATTCCATCATTTGTTAAATTTTTACAAGGATATCTCCAGGTTAAATATTTCCCTTCAATAAGCTCTTCAGCTGCCTTTGGCCCCCAGGTCCCTGCAGGATAACCATGCAGGATATTTTTACTATTTGATTTCCAATATTCAAGAATGGGATCTATAAACCTCCATGCTTCTTCAACGGCATCGCCACGTGTAAAAAGTGTTGCATCTCCATTCATACAATCAAGCAACAGACGCTGATAAGCCTCAGGCACTTTGACATCGCCCAGGTCGGAATAATGAAAATCCATATTCACCTCCTGCACCCTAAATCCTGTACCCGGGACTTTCATGCCAAACTTTAACAGCAGACCTTCATCAGGTTGAATGCGGATAATCAGTTGGTTGTCTCTGTTCATCTGCATTTCATCAAAACAAAACAATTTGTGTGGGGTTGGTTTAAAATGAATTACCGCTTCAGTAACACGGGTAGGAAGTCTTTTACCGGTTCGTATATAAAAAGGTACTCCTCCCCATCTCCAATTGTCAATATAAATTTTGATGGCAACATAGGTTTCTGTCCTCGATTCGAGACCAACTCCCTTTTCATCGCGATAGCCTTTCATTTTATTGCCACGAAAGGTTGAAGATGTGTATTGTCCCCTGATAATTTGATCTTCTATATCACTTCTGTTTAAAGGTTTAAATGACTGGAATACTTTTAATGTCTCATTTCGTATAGCAGTAGGATTATTAACCGACGGAGGCTCCATTGCAATAAGAGCAGCGATCTGTAACAAATGATTTTGAACCATGTCTCTTAATGCACCACTGCGTTCATAATATCCCCCCCTGTTCTCAACTCCGATACTTTCTGCCGAGGTGATTTCTACATGATGAACATAATTTCTGTTCCATAAGGGTTCAAAAATTCCGTTCGAAAATCGTGTAACCATAACATTTTGAACCGTCTCCTTGCCCAGGAAATGATCAATTCGGTATATCTGATCTTCATTAAAATATCGTAACAGCTTGCCATTCAATTCTTTTGCCGATTTAAGATCATATCCAAATGGTTTTTCAATTATAATTCTTGTCCATGCATTGTTCCTGTTACTATTCAAACCATAGTATGCAAGAGCTTCAGTAATTGTTGTATATAAGGAAGGAGGTGTAGCAAGATAAAAAATATAATTCTTTGTCTGATTTGAATCCCCGCAAAGAATTATTAGTTTATCGATCAATTTTTGATAATCTTTTACAACAGAAGTATTCAAGGAAATATAATGCAACTTGTGAATAAAACTTTTCAGCAGATTACGGTTATGTTGTTCTTTTGCAATATGTTGAGGCAGTTCTTCATGCATTCTTTCACGGAATGATGAATCATCAAGGGTAGTTCTTCCAACTCCTAATACTGAATAAGTATCGGGCAATAATTTTTGATAATACAATTCAAACAATGCGGGCAGAAGCTTTCTTTTGGTCAGATCGCCCGATGCTCCGAAAATCACTAAAATATGCTCAGCTGGTTTTATCATGTAAGAATACTTATGTAAAATGTATGTTCAATTGATTTCCCGAAGTTGCGATGCATTGACAAATAAGATATCACCCAGTTCATCATATTCTGAAAAAACATTTTTATCATGTTTTAATGCTTCTTCTCTGAATCCTATGACTGTGAGACCGGCATCTTTTGATCTTTCGGAGATAATATGCTTATGATTATCATGTTCTCCCATTTCAATGATTTCAATGTTCTTTGGGGATATCGGAAGGCGCCCGCTTTGTAAAAGATCCGTAAGCTTTTCCTTAACTTTTTCAACCTCCTCGTCTTTGGTTATTTCAAATATCTTTATTTTCCCTTTCTTCCAGTCAGGATGCCCCAGGATAATGTAACTAAGCAGTATCATAAGATTGGAATTCTCAAAATCAATACTTCTTATCCATACGTGTATGCCTTGTTTGAAAATTATTTTACGCTGTGATGAAGCTAAAACACAAACATCGAGTTTTGCGGCTTTTGCCAGTGCTACATTTTCAATTATTTCCTGTATACCCTTGTTTTCATCCTTGTCAAATTCAAACAGGATCATATTGTTTGCCATTCCCGATACTCCCGGCAATTGAACAGTCTGAGCAATAGCCGAAGTATATGAAGGAGATATCAGGGTATCCATATAGGCATTGTGATCATATCCGGAAATCTCAATGAGCCTTTCCAGAATTTTTAAGGATTCCCTATTTGTTGCTGATGAAAAATAGTCATCAATCAGGTGAATATAAGTACCAAAACCATATTTATCAGATATCCATCCCAGCAATTGCAATGCTTTATCATTTTCAAATGTCCTTCGTGAGATACACACTACTGATGGTCTCCATCGTTCCGAACCACTGTCTTTTTTCTTTTTTTGCATATAGACCTGAATATTGCGGCTAAGCTGAAAAATTGCTCCCTGAAAAATAGCGGCCATCCCCCCTCTGTCTTTATGAAAAAAGCTGACGATCAGATAGAGAATAATCATTACTACAAATGCCATCATGGCATAATATGGTTGCATTTTAAACATTAACCACGTACAACACAAGAATCCAATTAAAGACAAATACCATCTTGATTTGAAGACCGGTCGGTAGGATGGATCTGCACCAAAATGGTACAAAAAAGAAATCAAACAAATCGAACCATATGTAACCATAAAAAACATAGAAATAATTTGCGCAACAAAGTCAACACCACCGATAAATACAAAAACAAAAGCAATTAAACTTGTGAAGAAAGTTGCATTAAATGGCTCATTTGTCGAACCTTTTCCCCTGGCCATGATTTTATTTAATCCCCTGAGCGGTAATGAATCATCAATTGCCAATGCCTGCAATGTGCGGGGAGCTACCATAATGGAACCAATAGCTGATGAAATGGTTGAAGCTGCCAGTCCGATCGGAATAATAACCGGACCGAACACTGCAATCTTACTCATAATCAATTGATCATTTATAAGGTCATCAGGTGAAGCAGATACAGCAAGTTTATACGCTATGAAACAATAAATGATCATTCCCAATACTGTCGCCAGTGTTGTTCCCAGGGGTATTGATTTGCTTGGATTTTTAAGATCGCCTGAAAGTCCTACACCGGCAGTCATTCCGGTGAAAGCCGGAAAAATAATAGCAAAAACTATAAAGAATGAAGAATTGATATTCCCGGCCCTGATAGAAAGCAAATTGCTTTCAAATACCTGGCTGTAATCCGTTTTTCCAAGAAAAAACAAAACCAAACTGGCTGCTAACAATGCAACAACTATATACAGGGTTTTAACACCCATATTAGCACCTCTCTTAAGCATGATATAGGCCAGTATAAGCATACTGGGAATACTCACAATCCGACGGGCCCATGCTTCATCAATAGGAAGTTTATCCAACAAGGGAGAAAAGGCTTCAGTGAATGCAATGATATAAAATGCGACACTTATTGCCTGTGATAAGTAAAGAGCAATACCAATTGTTGCTCCTATATTCAGACCAAAGGATCTGCTGATGATAAAATATTCACCCCCACCCTCAACTCGTTGATTTGTTGCGAGTTCAGATATAGCAAGGGCAGTGGGAATGGTAACCATATTGCCTAAAAAAATAATTCCAAGGGTACCGATGAATCCCAGGGTACCAACCGAATATCCAAAACGGAGAAAAAGAATAGCCCCCAATATGGTGGATATGGCCGTAAAAAAAACCGGCGCTGTACCAAAGCTTTTTGTGGTGTTTGAGTCAGCCATGTGATTTTCTGTTAGTCCAGGCTAAATTATGAAATCAGTAATCATCTAAAAATATTTTCACAGTTTGATTAAATATATTATCAAAAAAAAAGCATTTCATCTATATTTATACAGAAATTATCCACCTGATGAAAGAACGACAGATACATATTGTAAACAGGTTATCGGCAGTACTATCTCTTTTCTTTATCCCGTTAATCTGTTCAGCTTCGCAGACTTCAGACAGTATGATCATTTTACAGGATACCGCTTCTGCTACAATTGATACTTCTGATTATTATCCCGGTGATATGGATTTTAATCTGATCATTGCTTCCGGCAAAGGATATGATGAAGAAGTGCTGAGACTGCTTAACCTGGGGGCAAATGTAAATGTTCACACAATGGAAGGTGTTACGCCTTTGATGTACGCTGTGCAGAACGGGCATAAAAAAGTTGTAAAAATACTTTTGCTTAATGGTGCCGACCCTGATGCTATACCCTTTAACGGTCCGCCCGCTCTTATTGTAGCTGTCAGCAATAATGACCTTGAGATATCTGAGTTGATGATTCGAAAAGGCGCTGATATAGATATTTCAGATCACGATTCCAGAACATCCCTTATGTATGCTACAGCTTATGGTTACAGCCAAATGGCCGACATGCTTCTTTATTATGATGCTAATGTAAATGCAGAAGATTACAATGGTATTACTGCATTAATGATTTCCAGTTGTTACGGATTTACCGATATTGCCAGACTTCTTATCAATCACAAATCGGTACTTGAAAAAACAGATGATAACGGCTTTACATCCATGCATTATGCTGTGCAAAACAATCATCAGGAAATTATTGAATTGCTTTTGTCACAGGGAGCAGATATTGACAAGAAAAACAATGCAGGGTATTCAGCAATCTCTATTGCAGTAAACACTAACAATGTATTATTAACCCGGTATCTGATTCAACATGGAGCCGATGTAAATTCCAAAATTTCAAATGCTTACAAACCACTGAATCTTGCCAGGAAAAATAAAAATGACTCCATAATTCAAATCCTTTCAGACAATAATGCCAGATCTGGCATTTCCCCGTCCATTGATTATGGTTCCATCCACTTTGATTTCAGTGTAAATGCTCACGATTTTATTCTCGGAGGAGGAATTGGATTGCATGATTCAAGGTACAGACTCAGTATGAATCTGGGATACATTACAAGAATTGTGGCTACTGAAGTGCTGGAAGGAGTCGATAATAACTTGTATTACCAGTACTGGGAGAGAAGATCCTATTTTTTTCTTGGCCTTACAGAGCGGTTGCCAGTATATTCATGGGAGAAGGATCATTGGTTAGGATTTGGACTGGGAGGTCAGCTGCTATACACTTACGGAAGTTACCGGGGATCTGCTGAAAAACCGGATAACAAATTTATTTTATCACCTCATGTGCAGTTTTATGCAAGGGTAAAACATGTGGTTTTTTCCTTCAAATATGAGTATGTCAATTTCAAAGTAGAAGGATTATCACCAAGCCGATTCACCCTGGGATTGCATTTTCTGATTCCCGGCAGGAAAATAAGAGAACCTATTTATAAAGAAATAATATATTGATGCGGAAAATTACATTTTACACTACCCTGTTGCTTATTCTATTCCTGTTCACTTCTTGTGAAGAAAAAGTGTTTACCTGGGATGTTGATTGTAATGAATGTTACACAATTAAACCTGATTCCGTGGACCTGATAATCCACTGGACAAAAAACGAAAATTACCGGGAAATACCGGTTATACTGTACAAAGGGAATGTTGATAACGGGGGATTCATCGATACCTTTATGTGCAATGAAGATCCTTACTATTTTTGGGTAAAAGCCAATGAAGAATATGCTGCAAAAGCTATATATAAATATGAAGACAGAACGGTAATGGTTGTTGATGGAACCAGGCAGAAGTTAAAACACGTTTCAGATATATGCGACGAACCCTGTTGGGTAATTACTGAGGCTGATCTGTACCTCGAACTTAAATTTTAAAAAAATTCAACCAGAGTTCTGATTGGATATACTTTGTGATAAAATATACTTACTGAACAAGTAAAATATCTATCACAGAATTGCCCAGTTTGTTATCCCTAAATCTGACCAGCAGATCATAAAACCCTGTCTTGTTGCAGACAAAACTGCTGTTTAAATAATACTTGTCCTGGTAAAGGTTGGTCAATATCAGATTATCTGCATCCATAAGTTCAACGACTGCTTCACCAATATAATCGTCAATATGATTTACGACCCTGAATACATATTTTGATCCTTTGTTCATTTTAATTGTCACAAAATACTCATTCTCATAATCTATATCGCTAATTGCATCAAGTTTAAACTCTATTTGTTTGATAAATATTTCTTTCTGAGCTAATAAATTCAATGCAGTTCCGAACAGCAAGCATGTAATTACAATCAGTCTTATCAATTTCATCTCCAGTGTTTTATTTTTTCAATAGCAAAGTTACAGGTCGTTTCATAATGCCTATTCTGTTAATCAAAAAAATTCTATTTGGTTTTACTGTCAAGCCAACTAAATTTTGTATCAAAAAGAATTAAACGGGCATGTTCTGAAACACGTTTTGTATCAGAACTTGCCAGTCGAACAACCTCTTTGGAAATATTGTCAATATAATAGTCTTTTGTTAATCCTGTGCATCTGGTTGTTCCGTTTCGCAAATAAAACAATGCTTTAACCTGTCTCTTTTCGTCGAAACTATGGAGGGCTTTTACCAACGCATCAAGACGCGTCCAGTCTTCACTTTCTGCATCCCACCATTCCAAAACATTGTCTACACTAAGTTTGTGTATTGTGCTTCTTAATTGCATAAAGCTGCTTGCTTCAATCTTTTTTCTGTTATTTGAATTGTTGTAATATTCCGGGAATGTGATTCTTATAAAAGTTATCAGTTCATCATCAGGCAAATGATAACCGGAAAAACCAAAGTTGTTAAAACTTAAATCTTCTAACAGCCATCCTGCCCTGATTGAAAGATTATCGATATCGTAATCAACAATTTGGCCATGACCAAAAAACCTTTCAGCTCCCGGATAAATTAAGGAACCGGTGTTGGTAAGCTTTACAATTTCATCCCTGTTAAGGATGTTTATGATTTCTGTTATAGCCTCCTTTTCTAAATTTTCAAGGTTTTCTTTTGCATTTTTAACTGATTTCCAATCGTCTGAAACAAAATCATTAACCAAAAGATTGACATTGTTTTGAGCCGTTAAAAATGAACATAGAAAAATACCATATAGTGTCAAAGTAATAAATCCTATATTTCTCATGCTAATTGTTTTACTTAATAATTACAGCCTATTATAAAATTAATAAAAAAATAAAAATAGCCAACTAATTGGAGGTTTGGCATTCAAGTTTAAAAATATAATTAACAATATGATCATTTGTATCCAATAATTCTGATCTGCTCACCTGATTAAAAAAACCCGTTTGTACAATGCATTATGAAACCTCTTCAGCAAATGGATGAGATATATCATCTCCTGATTATTGCTAACAGTCTAATTAAATTATAAATTTAATACAGTCAATTCCCATGGTTTAAAATAAATCCAATCATAAAGGCCATGAATATATTAATGTTCGGATGGGAATTCCCCCCGCATATAACCGGTGGTTTAGGTACTGCCTGTTTTGGATTAACTAAAAACATGGCTTTATTTGATGATATTGATCTGACATTTGTTGTCCCTAAAATATATGGCGATGAAACCCAATCCGGTATGCAGTTGGTTGCAGCCGGCGAAATTGAACTTTCAAATAATGTTATCCGGGGACAGATAGAATCTGAAAAAAGGAAATTGCTGCAATGCTGTGGGCAGATCTCTGCCTATTGTTCCCCGGAACAGTACGCTAAATTATTACAGGAAAAACTGAAAAGACAAATTGCTTCCGGTGATGATACTTCCCGGAGAACAATGGAATTTTCAGGACAATATGGAACAGACTTGTTTGAAGAAATCTCGCGCTACGGGGTAGTAGCTTCCAGTATCGCCAGGAGAAAACATCATGATGTCATCCACGCACACGACTGGCTGACGTATCAGGCCGGTATCGAAGCCAAAAAAGCTTCCGGAAAACCTCTTGTTATCCATGTACATGCAACTGAATTTGATCGTTGTGGTGAAAACCATAATAAACATGTATTCGAAATTGAGAAAAGAGGCATGGAAGCTGCAGACAAAATTATTACAGTCAGCAACTTTACCAGGAATATTGTGATCAATAAATATGGAATATCTCCTGTAAAGGTTATCACGGTACATAATGGTGTTGAGCCGGTGAATAAGAACGAAATAAAAAAACTGTGGAAAATCGGAGTTCATGATAAAATAGTTACTTTTTTGGGAAGAGTTACATCGCAAAAAGGACCGGCGTATTTCATCGAAGCAGCTTATAAAATACTTAAAAGAATGGATAATGTGCGATTTGTTATGGCCGGAGGAGGTGATCTGCTGGAAAAAATGATAGAATATGTGGCAAAGCTGGGAATTTCCGATAAATTTCATTTTACCGGCTTTCTGAAAGGTGATGATGTTTTCCAAATGTACTCTATTAGCGATGTCTATATTATGCCCTCTGTTTCCGAACCTTTCGGGATCGCTCCTCTTGAAGCCATCCATAGCAATGTACCCGTAATTATTTCAAAACAGTCAGGGGTCTCGGAAGTACTCAATAATGCAATAAAAGTTGATTTTTGGGATGTTGATGCAATAGCGGATGCCATATATGGAATACTATCCTATCCGGCACTATCTGTTTTCTTGAAAAACAACAGTTCCAAGGAAGTGAAAAACCTGACATGGTCTGACACTGCCGGTAAAATCAGGAAAATATATTATCAATTGCTGAATTCAAAAGCAAGTTAGAGAATAACATAAATAGCAAACGCTGAATATTCTATCTCAATCCGGTATACAGCATCCTGATGACAATTCTGCCGGCAATACCTCCTCTTCCAAATACGGAACAGCAAAAACCAAGGAAGATAAAACAAATAAATCCATGTGATTTTTATTAAGAAATGGACCTAATTATCAAATATTCAATAAATTTGCAATTCTTCTAAAATTCATTAAACCAAACATATGAAAGCTTTTTCTTTCACATGTATTTTCCCTGGATTATTGACCTGCTCACAACAGGTAAAAAACACAGAATCTAAAAGCAAATCAACAGATTCCTTCAAACATATAACATATAGTTGTATTTTTGTTCGCTGACTGATAAAATGATTGTTTTTAAAGAAGTTAATTTTGGAAATTCTTAATTCTAATTTTAATGCATTTTAAATTGTTCTGACTTCAGGGAAAAAGTTTTTGTTCAAAGAAACTTTCACTAAATTGTGCCGTTGTTATAAAAATAACACTAAAATATCCATATAAAACAGAGTAATGATGCAGAGTAAACTTCAGGAACTTACCGAAAAAATATTTCAGGAAGGAGTTGAAAAAGGAAATGCCGAAGCAAAGCAAATAATAGATTCAGCAAATTCTGAAGCCAAAGAAATTATTGAAAAAGCCAAAAAAGAGGCAGAATCTATTTTAAATGAGGCTAACAAAAAAGCTGCTGAAATAAAGACCAATACAAATTCAGAGATCAAACTCTCGGGCAAACAATCAATAAATGCTCTTAAACAACAAATTGCAGATGTTGTTAATGATAAAATAACAAGTGCTTCAATAAAGGAAGCATTCAGTAATAAAGATTTTTTAAAGGAAATCATCCGGACCTTATTGTCCAATTGGGCAAGTTCAGGTCAAAGTATGGAATTATCATTGCTTTTGCCGGCAAAAGATGAAAAAAACCTGGTTGAGTTTTTTAAAAAGGAAGCAAAAAAGTATCTCGATAAAGGAGTAACAGTTGATTTTGATTCCGTAATTCATGCCGGGTTTCAAATCGGCCCAAAGGACGGAAGCTATAAAGTATCATTTACAGATGAAGATTTTATAAACTTTTTCAAACATTACCTTCGCCCTAAATTAGTAGAAATCCTGTTTGGAGCATGATAGTTATGAGAAGAGAATACCATTACCTTGTTGCCGGATTGCCAGAATTACTTTTTGAAGACAAAAAACTGTTGATGAATTCATCAGAATTTATTGACATGCTTTCCGATCATCTGCCAGCAGACGACATGAACATCCTCAGGTTATTCTTATGGCGGTACGACAACATAAATGTGCTGATAAAGCTTGAAAATAGTGAAAAAGCTATCGAAAGATCAGGCAATCTGAACAAGGAAGAAATTGATACCATACTATCTGCTGTTAAAGAAGATTCCTTTGATGAAAAAGTATTGGGAGTACCAGGATATATTGGAAAGATCATCGAGGCTTACAGAAATGAAACTCCTATAATACCAGGGAAAAAATGGGAGCTTCAGCTCTCAGAGTTATACTTCGAATATGCTATTTCCAATCCAGATCCATTCATCAGCAATTGGTTTCAATTTGAACGGGATCTGAATAATTTACTAACCGCTGCCAAATGCAAAAAATACAATATACCTGTTGAGGGACAATTGATTGGAACAGGTGATCTTGTCGAGAAATTATTCCGAAGCAGTTCCAGGGATTTTGGTCTTGATAAGGAGTTTCCGTATGCCGATCGGATATTGAAAGCCATTGATGAAGACGATTTTTTGCAACAGGAAAAAAAGATAGACCTGGTAAAATGGGACTATCTGGATGATGAAGTATTTTTCTATTATTTCACCATTGAAAGAATTTTTACATTTCTGATCAAGCTTACCATTATTGAGCGCTGGCTTGCGCTGGACAAAGAAACCGGTCAGAAACTGTTTAATGAATTGGTTAACAATATGGAAGCATCTTATGAGTTTCCTGAAGAATTTCAATTAAAATAATTAAGTAACACAATATGTCAACAAAAGGTAAAGTGAAAGGCATTATAGCTAACCTGGTGGTTATTGAAGCTGACGGACCGGTATCACAAAATGAAATTTGTTACATCATCGCAGGAAAAACCCGGTTGATGGCAGAAGTCATAAAGATAAATG
This sequence comes from Bacteroidales bacterium, assembly GCA_016935615.1. GTDB lineage: Bacteria > Bacteroidota > Bacteroidia > Bacteroidales > UBA10428 > UBA10428. The sequence continues at coordinate 10,397 of JAFGQO010000198.1, read as the reverse complement.
GTCATAATGCCTATGTCCAGGTATTTGAAAGCACACGCAGTGTGAAAATTGACAGTGACGTTGAATTTGCAGGACATTTGCTGGAAGTTACGCTTGGGCCTGGCATTTTGTCAAAGAATTACGATGGTCTCCAAAATGACCTCAATAAAATGGAAGGGGTATTTCTTAACAAAGGAGAATACACAAATCCTTTGGATCCTGACAAAAAATGGCAGTTTAAACCGCTCGCGAAACCCGGAGATATTGTTGAAGCTGCTTCATGGCTTGGACAGGTTGAAGAAAATGCGATGCCTCATAAGATCATGGTACCATTCGGTTATAAAGGAAAATATACTGTAAAATCAGTCACTGAAGCAGGTGAATATAAAATTAACGATGTTGTTGCTGTTCTTCTTGATAAGGATGGTAAAGAAGTGAAAGTTACCATGATTCAGAAATGGCCTGTTAAGGTTGCTATTACTGCATACAAAGATAAGCCACGCCCCTATAAGCTTCTTGAAACGGGCGTCCGTACAATGGATACATTGAATCCGATTGTTGAAGGCGGTACTGGATTTATTCCAGGCCCCTTTGGAGCTGGTAAAACAGTATTGCAGCATGCCATATCTAAACAAGCCGAAGCAGATATCGTGATCGTTGCTGCCTGTGGCGAACGTGCAAATGAGGTTGTAGAACTATTTACGGAATATCCTGAACTTGAAGATGTAAGAACGGGTCGCAAATTGATGGAAAGAACCATCATTATTGCCAACACATCCAACATGCCTGTGGCTGCCCGTGAAGCATCTGTTTATACCGCAATGACACTCGGCGAATATTACAGAGCCATGGGATTAAAGATATTAATGCTTGCCGATTCTACTTCACGTTGGGCCCAGGCATTGAGAGAAATGTCGAACCGACTTGAAGAATTACCCGGACCGGATGCATTTCCTATGGACTTGCCGGCTGTTATCTCCAATTTTTACTCCAGAGCAGGATTCGTTCACCTGAACAACGGAGAATCCGGTTCAATTACATTCATAGGTACGGTGTCTCCCGCCGGCGGCAATCTGAAGGAACCCGTTACAGAATCGACAAAAAAAGCAGCCAGATGTTTTTATGCTTTGGCACAGCAACGAGCCGACAGCAAACGTTATCCTGCTATTGACCCGATCGACAGCTATTCAAAGTATATTGAATATCCGGAGTTTGCTGATTTTGTCGGCAAAAAAATTTCTGATCAATGGATTGACCTGGTGAATGAAGCAAAGACCATTCTCTTAAGAGGAAAGGAAACATACGAACAGATCAATATTCTTGGTGATGACGGTGTGCCGGTTGATTACCATATAACATACTGGAAATCTGAAATTATTGATTTTGTTATTTTGCAGCAAGATGCATTTGATATAATAGATCAGTCTACTCCTATTGAACGACAGCAATACATGCTTGAACAACTCATTGACATTTGCAGGTCGGACTTCAATTTTGAATCATTTACCGAAGTTGACAATTACTTCAAACGGATAATAAACCTATACAAGCAAATGAATTATTCAGAATTTAAATCTGAAAAATTCAACAAATTCGAACAGGAACTGCAAGAAGTTCTGAAAGAGAGACAAATTGTACAATAGCAGATAATTTTGAACTAAATAAATGAAAAATGGATTCTAAAGCCTTTCAGAAAATATATACTAAAATTAACCAGATTACAAAAGCCACCTGCTCACTTAAAGCTACAGGTATTGGTTACGAAGAGCTTGCTGTGATTCACGGTAAGCTTGCACAGGTAGTGAAAATAATTGGAGATATGGTTACCTTACAGGTTTTTGGAGGGACTGAAGGCATTCCAACAAATGCAGAAGTAAGCTTTCTGGGGAAAGCCCCTTCATTGAAAGTGAGTGAAGATCTTGCAGGCAGATTCTTCAATGCTTATGGCGATCCTATTGACGGGGGACCTGCCATTGAAGGTGAAGAACGAGAGATTGGAGGCCCTTCCATAAACCCGGTTAGGAGAAAGCAACCGTCAGAATTGATAGCAACAGGTATAGCCGGAATAGACCTGAACAATACTCTGGTATCCGGACAAAAAATCCCGTTTTTTGCAGATCCTGATCAGCCTTTTAACCAGGTAATGGCCATGGTGGCCTTACGAGCCAAAACCGATAAGATCATTCTCGGAGGCATGGGATTGACAAATGATGATTATCTCTTTTATAAAAATGTTTTTGACAATGCAGGAACTCTTGACAGAATCATAAGTTTTGTAAATACAACGGAGGATCCTCCTGCTGAAAGATTGCTGGTGCCTGATATGGCTTTAACAGCTGCTGAATATTTTGCTGTGGATAAAAATGAAACAGTGCTTGTTCTGCTCACTGATATGACGCTTTATGCAGATGCTTTAAGTATTGTATCCAACCGCATGGATCAGATACCTTCGAAAGACAGTATGCCCGGTTCATTGTATAGTGACCTGGCTAAAATTTATGAAAAGGCAGTTCAGTTTCCATCAGGCGGATCGATAACCATTATTGCCGTAACAACCCTCTCAGGTGGTGACATTACCCACGCAATACCTGATAATACAGGCTATATTACCGAAGGACAGTTGTTTTTAAGACGTGACTCTGACATCGGCAAAGTGATTGTTGATCCGTTCCGAAGTCTGTCACGACTCAAACAGCTCGTAATTGGAAAAAAAACCAGGGAAGACCACCCGCAAGTTATGAATACCGCAGTGCGTCTTTTTGCTGATGCTGCCAATGCAAAAACCAAACTTGAAAATGGTTTTGACCTGACAGATTATGATCGGCGCAGTTTGGATTATGCAAAAGACTATTCAAGAAAACTGCTTGCAATAGATGTTAACATTGACATAGATGAAATGCTGGATACAGGCTGGAATTTATTTCAGAAGTATTTTAAACTGGAGGAATTAGGTATCAAACAGGAATTAACAGATAAATACTGGAAGAAGAATTAAAAAAGTCTCTGGTCGCAAGTCACAAGAAAAAGCAAATAGAAAGGATTTGGAAAATGAACAATTACAAAGATTTAAAGATATGGAAAAAAGGAATGGATGTTGTTCAAAAAACATATCAATTAGCAAAACAACTTGATGATAAGGAGAAATATACTTTGAGACCTCAATTGATACGATCTGCCATTTCAATTCCTTCGAATATTGCAGAAGGAACCTGTCGAAAAAGTAATAAAGATTTTGCCAGATTTCTTGAAATTGCTTTAGGATCCTGCTTTGAGTTAGAAACACAACTATCAATAGTTCAATCGAATAATCTTGCTCCGAATATTGAATTTGATAAGCTTTTCAGGTTAATCCAGGAAATACAAAAAATGATTAATTCATTCATCAGAAAACTGATAATTGCAAAAGAACTTGAGGCTAAAAACCAGCAACCAGCAACTGATTAAGATGGCCATAAAATTTCAATACAATAAGACTTCACTTCAGGCTCTTGAGAAACAGCTTAAGGTCAGAGTACGTGCTTTGCCTACCATTAAAAATAAGGAATCTGCATTGAGGATTGAGGTGAAAAAGGCTAAAGATGAAGCAAAAAGGCTTGATCTTGAACTTGATCAGAAGATCAGATCGTATGAAAGGATGGTTGAGTTGTGGGGTGAGTTCGATGAACACCTAATAAGTATTGAAGATGTAAAACTGGACATAAAAAAAATTGCCGGCGTTAAAACCCCTGTTCTGAGTGGTATTGATTTCTTTGTAGCTGAATTCAGCGTATTTAATGCTCCCAAATGGTTTCTCGGCGGTATCGAGCTTCTGAAAGAAACCATAAGTCTTGCCATTGAACGCGAAGTTTTTTCCCGTAAGATGGAATTGCTGGATTATGCAAGAAAAAAGACCACACAAAAAGTAAACCTTTTTGAAAAAGTTCAGATCCCGGGTTATGAAGAAGCAATATTGAAAATCAAACGATTTATGGAAGATGAGGACAATTTATCCAAATCGGCTCAAAAAATTGTAAAAACCAGACAGCAGGAGGAGATAATACAATGATAGCACCGATGAAAAAATATTCTTTCCTGATTTACCATAAAGACTATATGGAGTTTCTTGATGGCATCAGGGATATAGGAGTTCTTCATGTGATTGAAAGACAGTCGGGAAAGATTGAAGACGATGAATTGCGTGCAAAATATCAACAAGTAAATGAATTCAATCAGGCCATTAAATTTCTTTCAAAACGTAACCCGGAAGCAAAACCAATTGATGAGAAAGAAACAGATGGCATCTCAGTTCTGAATGAATATAAGAAGCTGCAATCCGATCAGGAATCATATCAGCAAAAACTTGCCCAGCTTCAAAAAGAAAAAGTTGTTCTTGAACCGTGGGGTGATTTTAGCTGGAACACAATAGAAAAGTTGCAGCAGGCAGGCTATATCATTGAATTTTATATTTGTCCCAACAGAAACTTTGATCCGAAATGGGAAGCAGATTTCAATCTTATGCATATCAGTGAAGTAAGCAGCCAGAAATACTTTGTTGTGTTGCATTCACCGGATGAAACAATTGATATTCATGCTGAAAAAATAAAGCTTCCTGAAATTTCCCTGAAGCGGCTCAACAAATCAATAAACGAGATCATTGGTATTCTTGAGAAAACGGAAGAACTTTATGATGATTTTGCTGCACGATACCGGGATCTTTTGGAACAGACAAGGGGAAAACTTGCCGGTGAACTAGATTTTAAAAAAGTAGTCCTCAACACAGAAAAACAGGCAGATGAAAAACTGATGTTGCTCGAAGGATGGGTTCCCGCTGAAAAAGAACCTGAAATCAATAAGTTCCTTAATGAATCTGATGTGTATTACCAGGCAGAAAAACCAACGCCAAAAGACAACATTCCTGTTTTGCTTAAAAACAAAAAATTCCCGAAATTATTTGAAGCCATCGGAGAATTGTATTCATTGCCTGATTACAGAGAAATTGACCTAACCCCATTTTTTGCCCCTTTCTTTATGTTGTTCTTTGGCTTTTGTCTGGGCGATGCCGGTTATGGTTTGCTGTTTATTCTTGCAGCTACCTATTTTAAATTTAAAGCAGACAAGAAATTCAAACCCATATTAACTTTGATTCAGTTTCTCGGGCTTGCAACGGTTCTTTTTGGCACCATCACGGGCACAATTTTTGGCATGAACCTTATAGATACGGGATATCTTATTACAGACCAGTCTGTCGCTATATTCCAGCAACACAATTTGCCTGCTGATATCATTGAAAAACTAAATGGCCTGCTCGATGTGCATATTGAATCAAAATTAGCCTTTCAGAGTAGACTCAAAGACCTATTGGGAAGTGAAGCCTATGCAAATTATCATAATGTGATCATTAAAAACACCAAGGCTGATTTTCCGTTTTTAAATTCTTTCCGGCATTTGCTTCTTGATCCTGATAAGATGTTTAAGCTGGCACTTATACTGGGTGGCGTTCAGATCATTTTCGGAATGTTTATCAAAGCTGCCAATCAGGCAAGAATGTATGGCTACCGATATGCGTTCCCAACACTCGGCTGGCTTCTGCTAATTCTTGGTGGCGGAACCGTTTACCTGTTGAACTCCACTGCTCATCTGACCGATAACACAGCCAAAATAATATTCTTCCTGGTATTGGGAATAAGCAGTCTGGGGATTTATTTCTTCAACAATCCCAAAAGAAACATCCTGATAAATTTTGGCGCCGGATTGTGGGACACGTACAATATGGTTACAGGAATTTTGGGCGATTTGTTATCCTATATTCGTTTGTTTGCACTGGGTATTTCAAGTGCAATTCTGGGGTTTGTATTCAATGACCTGGCTATGAATATGAGTCCATTTAATATCCCGGTTGTCGGACAGTTGGTTTTTGTACTTATATTGTTGATAGGACATGGGATCAATATATTCATGTCAGGTTTGGGTTCATTTGTCCACCCCTTGCGTTTGACCTTTGTGGAATTTTATAAAAACGCCGGATACATTGGCGGTGGTAAAAAATATAATCCTTTTGGTAAAAAATAATTTTAATATTTAATACATAAACACTATTCATTATGGAACCTATTATTTTAGCTTATATTGGTGCCGGTTTGATGATCGGATTGGCCGGGATCGGAAGTGCCATCGGCACATCAATAGGAGGTAACGCAACTGTTGGTGCCCTGAAAAAAAACAGCGAAGCTTTTGGCAGTTATCTTGTACTCAGTGCACTTCCCGGCACACAAGGATTGTACGGATTTATGGGATACTTTCTTATGAAAGGCCAACTGTCACCGGATATTGACTGGTTGAAAGCAAGTGCTGTTTTTGGTGCGGGGTTGGCTCTTGGGTTTGTTGCGCTAATTTCAGCAATACGCCAGGGACAGGTTTGTGCCAATGGAATAGCCAGCATTGGTGCCGGCAATGATGTATTTGGTAATACGCTCATCCTCGCCGTATTTCCCGAACTATATGCAATTGTGGCATTTGCAGCAACCTTCCTCATTAACGGAGCATTATAAAAAAGTGAAACTTGTATATTAAGTCCGGCTGAAATTCATTATTTTTCAGCCGGACTTTTATATACTAACCATGGATTATTTTTTACTGATATTTTCAATCATTATTATTCTCTTGGGTTTTATAGGTTGTCTTCTTCCAATTTTACCCGGACCACCTTTAAGTTTTATAGGCATTTTGCTTATTCATTTTACAAAATTTGCCGATTTCACTGCTGGAGAACTTCTGTTTTTGGGACTATTCGCTCTGATCGTACAAATACTCGATTACATCGTACCTGCCTGGGGAACAAAAAAATTTGGGGGTTCCAGGTATGGAACCTGGGGTAGCATACTGGGGCTGATTGCCGGATTATTTTTTCTGCCTGCCATCGGACCGTTCGGAATTATAACCATCCTGGGAGGTCCCTTTGTAGGGGCACTAATAGGGGAAAAAATAGCCGGTAAAAACTCAAATGAGGCAATGCGTGCTGCCTTTGGCTCATTTGTTGGTTTTCTTGCCGGAACATTCATGAAACTTGTTTGTTCTTCAGTTATTACAATTTATTATGTTCGGGAAATAATACAGTATGTTAAACAATAAAATGTTCCGCTATCCCTCATACTTTTCCCTTCTTATTCTGATCGTCAGTGGGTCTGTATATTCTCAATCAGATTATTATTCCTATACTTTGGATAACTTCAGAAAGGCAAAAGAATTCAAAGAAACCATTGTACCCGATAACCTTAACCTGGAAAAATTGAATGCGGTGATATTTTACCTGACGAATGAACAAAGGGTTCATCATAAGCTCAATGTATTGAACTATCATCAAAAACTCGAAGAATCAGCTGCTCTTCATTCCGGAAATATGGTAAAGGATGTTTTTTTTTCACACTATCATCCAAAAAACAAAAAGCTTCGTGATCCAAACGACAGGGCTCGTCATGTTGGAATTGTCAACCCCTTTCTGGCAGAAAATATTGTTGAATCTTTTGTTTTACAATACAAAGCCGGAGATGAAGTCTATCCAATAGCAAAAGGAGTATTTAGCTATAAACAAAACGGAGATCCTATACCCCCCCATACTTACCTTAGTCTTGGTGAAACGATGATTGACCGATGGATGAATTCCCCGCAACACAGTGATAATGTACTATCAAAAAAGGCTGTGCAACTTGGTTGTGGAACAGCCTTTTACCTAAAAGAAGATTTTAATGAAATGCCTACTGTTATTGCAACTCAAAACTTTCAATTGTATGAACCGGTGCGAGTAAATGAATAACAACAGGTAAAGCTTTGTACAGGCTATGCCTGTACAGCAGCTGCGACGCGTACTTTGTTGGTATGTGCCCTTAAAACTCTCAAATTTCGGCCGGCAACAGTTTTACCATCAAGAGTCTTAATGGCCTCCATAGCCTCTTTTTTATTTGGCATATCTAAAAAACCAAATCCTTTAGATTTGCCTGTTCTTTTGTCGCGAATGAGTTTAATGGCGTCTACCTTCCCGATTACCTCGAAGATTTTTCGAATTTCATCTTCACCGAGAGAATAATTGATGTTGCCAATGTAAATAGTCATGGCGGTAATTTTGAAATTAATGACATATACAAGTTAATAAATTAATTTCTCAAATAATAATTTTGCCTGAAGAAATTGACCGCCAAATATTTGAATTAATTACCCCAGTGTGGCAACCATGATAGCTTTTATGGTATGTATCCTGTTTTCTGCTTCGTCAAATACAATCGAAGCCGAAGATTCAAAAACATCTTCAGTAACTTCCAGAGCTTCCATTCCAAATTTGTTATGGATCTCCTCTCCCACTTTAGTTTCGAGGTTATGAAAAGCAGGCAGACAATGTAAAAATTTCACTCCAGGATTTCCGGTAAGTTCAAGTATTCCTTTATTCACCTGGTAGGGGCTCAATAATCCAATTCTCTCATCCCATATCGCATCTGGTTCACCCATTGATACCCATACATCTGTATACAGAAAGTCCACTCCTTCAACCGCTTTCTTAACATCATCTGTTAAAGTGATTTTTGCTCCTGAATTTTCAGCAATCAGAAGGCACTGATGAACCAGTTTTTCGTTAGGCTGACACTTTTTAGGTGCAGCAGCTCTGAAATCCATTCCCAATTTTGCTGCTCCTACCATTAATGAATTGCCCATATTATTACGCGCATCGCCGAGATAGCAAAATTTAATCTCCTCCAGAGCTTTGTCAGTATGTTCCTGCATAGTTAAAAAATCAGCCAGTATCTGAGTTGGATGAAATTCATCTGTCAAGCCGTTCCAAACAGGAACTCCTGCATATTTTGCAAGTATCTCTACAGTATCTTGCCCGTATCCTCTGTATTCAATCCCGTCATACATTCTGCCTAACACCCTCGCAGTATCCTTCATCGATTCTTTATGCCCAATTTGTGTTCCGGAAGGACCCAAATAAGTAACATGAGCACCCTGATCAAAGGCAGCCACTTCAAATGCGCAGCGCGTCCTTGTGGAAGTCTTCTCAAAGATCAAAGCAATATTCTTACTTTTCAGATGCTGTTGCTCCTTTCCTTCTCTTTTTGCTGTTTTTAATGAGGATGACAATTCAAGAAGATACATGATCTCTTCTTTACTAAAATCAAGTAATTTTAAAAAGTGTTTGTTCTTCAGATCTACCTGCATGTTTTCAGTTTTAAATAGAAAAATAATTTAACCGGAATCGAATTTAAACATTGTCTGTGACATAGAGAATGATGAAAATCATAATTTTGTATATATATACCATTTCAATGCAAATAAATACAAAAACCTGCAATTTCATTGAACAGGGATTATTGTTACTTAGTCGCGAATATAAAGCAGTAAGTCAAATATTAAAATAATCCATCAACTTAGCAGATAATGCTTCGTATATTTAACCAAATTTATTCGAAATGATTCGTGCATTTTTGCTTTTTTCAATGATTATTCTGTTGGTTTCGTGCGGAGAAAAAGGAAATCAGGGAATATACGACCAGGGAAGATTGGAATATAAGATCAAATATCTCAATGCAGAGGAAGCCAATTATGATCCATCTTTCCTTCCGAAAAAAATGGTTCTGGACTTTAACCAGGAGTTTAGCATCAATAACATTGACGGATTCATGGGTTTTTTTAAACTCGGTAACATGACTTCCTTTAAGAATCACAAAGTAAACACACACCTTAAAGTCCTTGATAAGAATTATGCATTTTTCGGAGGAAGAAATGACATGATGTGCTGTTTTGATTGTATGGATGGAATGAAACTGGAAGAAGATACAGCAACTGTTATTATAGCAGGATTAAAGTCGAAGAAGGTAACCGTAAGTTTTAAAGACAGTGATGAATCATTTGATATATACTATACAAATGACATAAATCTGAACAAGCCCAACATAACAAATCCGTATCATAGCATCGATGGTGTTTTAACGCAATTCCGACTTGTAATGGGTCCTTACCTCATGTTATTTACCGCCACAAAGTTTGATCCCAAATATCTTCCTAAGGAAAAAATGAAAATTCCCGAGCAGGCAACAATTGTAAACAGGCCTGAAATGGTTGCCATCCTTAACAGGTTAATGATACAGAATCAGTGATTCACATTGCGGATTGCGGATTGCGGATTTTGGAATAGTCTAAATTTTCAAGTTCCATTCGATCAACTCATCAGTTTAACGATTACACAGTTACACGATTCAACAGTTAAACAACTCCAACACACATTCCATGTTTTCGAACCGCTCCCGATACGGTTCGACATTCTTTTTTATCTAACGCACAAGCCCTAATTTCGTTCCGTTCCCTATCGGAACGAGTTCCTTTCTTCCTTGATGAAGAAAGGAACCAAAGAAATCAACCGCTGAAGAAAAAATTGCTAAAAATCAATTCATTCC
>JAFGQO010000197.1 GCA_016935615.1 Bacteroidales bacterium | reverse complement strand
TCAGATGTTGGATTATCTGAAAAAATGCAATTCTTTCTCAGAACACACTGAGGCCAAACTGAAAATAATTAAGCGGTGATCCCTGTGCCCAACACCAGGTAATTTCAATAAATTAGGGGTACAAACATTTATGCAATGAGCTACATAATGATTCTGATCAATGAACGAAAATCCGAGAGATAAATCATGGCTTACTCGGATTCTACAAAAATATAGTCAAATTTAAGATTAGATGAACCGATCCTTTTATAGTGATAAAATTGAAAACTTTCTTTTAACCAAGGCTGAAGAAGTTATTGGTGAAATGGCTTTAAAAAGCAAGTTCGCTGATGAGTTAAATCAGAAGAGTGCCTGGAGAGAGATCTCCTGGGTAATGTTATAAATGAAGTGCTTTTTTTTTATGAAGATGGGAAATTTATTGATAGGGCTGTTTGGGAAAATGGCAGGTATAGTCCCACACCTACAATTATTGAAGCAGCAATAGCACTTTACAGTGGCCATTCTGTTTCGGAGATATCCAGAAGTGATGCTAGCGCAATCAACTTAAGTAAAACATCTGACGAAATAGCTGCCATTATACAAAATTCCAGAAATAAAAAACATAAATAAATCTGCTTCCTGACAGGTGTTCCCGGTGCAGGGAAAACCCTTGTTGGACTAAATATAGCTACGACCCATATTGATAAGACATCCGAACTATAAAGTGTGTTTCTATCCGGGAATGGCCCACTTGTTAGTATCCTACGCGAGGGGTTCGGAACGTTATGGAATCGTCGTATCATCACAAGCAGAGCGCTTAAAGCCTCACTCAATAGATGTTAGATCGCCTATGGATCCTATTCATTGGTTCCTTGATGGAAAGCAAGATGTAAGATCATCATTTTATCTTGAGTCTGTTGCCACAGAATTTGATATTCAAGGCTTGGAACTTGATTGGGTTTGTGTTACTTGGAATGCAGATTTTAGATATACCTCAAAAGGGTGGGAGTACAGATCTTTCGTTGGAGACAGATGGAATCAAATCAGAAAATATGAAAGACAGGTATATTTAAAAAACGCTTACCGGGTTTTGCTTACTCGTGCAAGACAAGGTATGGTAATAGTCGTTCCATTTGGTGCTGAGGATGATCCAACACGTAATTCTTCCTTTTACTATCCTGTATTCGAATACTTAAGAACAATTGGATTTGAGGTTTTGAATTAATTACAGAAGATCAAAGACGTTGCTTCAATCTTCCCATTGCCCTCAGTGTCCAAATGCTTCCCAAAATTTACCATACCCCTCTTCTTTTAATTTATTTATTCTTTTCTCAATTTCATTTCTTGGTAACCAGCTATTTGTAGCTAATAATTGCTTCAATAATTCTAGAGTTTTACTGGGTGAAATTAAATTGTTATTTAATAGTTCATCAATTATCCAAATACTTCCATGAACTTCACGGCCCAGTTTTTCAGCAACTTCTTTCATCTTTTTATCCCCTGTCAGCATAGGATACTTCAATTCCAATGACTTCCAAATGACAGATTTATCAGTAAACCTTTTTAATTCCTGACCTATGTCAAAATTTGCTATACTCTCAACATCTTCTGCTGAAAACCCGAAAACAGTTAATTGTTTCGACCTGATGAATGTTTCCACTTGTTCCCTTTGAGGGAACGGCTTTATTTCTTCTATCACAAATATTGTTGTACAAATATCGAAATCAAGTCTGAAGAATTCCGGTAGTGCACCAATTTTAATTACATCGAACAATACATTTGTATCTGTGATTAAAAGTCTCATACAAGTTGATGTAATTGTTCCCTGAACTCCCATACACTTTTTGCCGAGTAAAAAGCAGCATCATTCACAGATATCAGTTCTTTTCCAAGAGCAAAATAGATTAACCTTTCAAAACGAACAGGCTTTTCTTTTCCTGAAAACGTTGCTGGCTCATTTAAATGCAGCCTGCGAGTACGGTACCCGACGTTTAAGTTCCGGTATACGTAATCATTTATTATCCCCAGACGTAACGCTCTGTTAAATATTGCCGGAAAAGAGATACCCCATCTTTCCTTAATCATTTCCAGTTCCTTCTGGTAAAAATGGAATCGGTCACGATGAAGCTCTTTTTTTGCCATTTCCTCCGGATATAATACAGCGGAAGCAAAAACATGGCATAGTTTTTCCCTGTCCTTTGCAGACATCTTATCCGGAAATTTTAATGAATGGTGTGCAAGTTCATGCAAAGCAGTAAATCGCTTTCGAACTACATCCCCGTTATATTTCTTACGAAGCACTATAACTTTCTTTTTGTCCGCCTCAGCTTTCATTCCATCAAAATCCCCGGTAGCATCAATCTCAATGACTATATATCCCTTATCCTCGAGCATCCTTACAACATCGGCGATAGGGTCATAGCCGAGATTCCACTGCATTCGTAAATCTTTCGCAGCTTCTTCCGCCACCTCTCCGGATGAAATGGATCTTTTATAGTCAAAATATTCAGGCGCTTCCTGAAGGTTAATTATTTGTTCAAGGCAAGTATATCTTTCAAGAATTTCCTTCGATTTTTCAATTACAGCTTCTTCTGCTGATTTTCTCATCTTTGAAGAATATTTGCGAAAGTCCACATTTGCCAGGTGTATTTCAACTTCAGGCCTGGCAAAAAAATAATTCACCGAAACATTTAAAATGTTTGCAAGCTGAATAATCAGATTGCTATCGGGTTTCATTTTCCCTTGCTCATATTTGTTCAGGGACTGTTTGGTAACAATATTCCCCAATTTGTCAGCCAAACTTTGCAGCGACAGTCCAGCCATTTTACGGGCAGCAATCAACCGGTTTGCGAAAATGCTATTCATAATGATTCATTTTATGTTGACAAATATACAATATTTATACTATTTGTCAACCATTTTATGAAACAAACTTTTGAACCTTTATATATTAATAACCAGTGTTAATTATTCACTTTTCAGAAAGTAACTGTAATTAAAAATTCACCTTCGCTTAATTCAAATTTACCACTGCTTGATCCTTCCGGAACAATTGTTTTTATGGGCTTGCTCTCTTTTATTATCTCAACTTTCTGAACCTTGCAGGGTTGCAGATCAACCAGCGCTGTGCTTCCTTCAGGTATCTTAATCCGGTATTGAACACCATCCGGTCCGTCTTTTTTCCAGTTTGAAATAATCTCTCCTAAGGGTGAATGATAAGAACAATTAACATAATCAAGTCCGGAAGGGATTGTTGGGGCAAGGATGAACTTTTTAAATCCGGGTTCATCATCGACCGGGCGGATACCTCCCAGCCAGCGGTAAAACCATTCAGTTACCGTACCGAACATGGGG
>JAFGQO010000196.1 GCA_016935615.1 Bacteroidales bacterium | reverse complement strand
GAATATCAGAGTTTTGTGAATTCTTTGAGGCTTCGGGACTTTGTGGCTATATTAAAATATTTACCTTTTGAGACAGCCTCTTTTTTTATTCATTTTGTCTGGAGAATCTCTGGTTCAGGTTTTCAAATGCATCAAGCAATTTACGCAATCCTCTGTAGTATAATATGATATAGAAAAATATGGCCATCAACCATATGATTATGGTATTTACCCAAAATGTCTTGTAGTAGGCACCTATGAATTTTTTCTGCGAAGCATAAAAATGTGCTTTGATTAAGTTTGATTCAGGATCAAGATAAATGGGATCGATTTTTTGGATTAAGCGACCTTTATATTCTACAATTCTGACAGGCTCATTACTGTTCTCGACAAATTCTGCAAGCCTGTCATTATGATGATCTCGTTTCTGTTGTATGAATTTTTCTTTATTTTCAGGCGATTTCTGGTATGAACGAATGATCTTGTCTCTTCGGTCGCTGGCCCGGTTATATATTTTTATATAAAACCTGTTCACTTTTCGAATATAACTCCTGGTTTCATTTAAAATTTTCGTATCGATTTCATTAAGATATAACTTGTCCAGATAATCAAATTCAATTCTGTCATTGGCTATGAGTTCATCTCCGATTTCATTTCTCAACAAACGAAGAAAGTTTTCAATCTTGTTTTGTTGACCTCCTTTATGAATGTATTTGATTATGTAATCGATCTTATTTTCAAGATTTTTTACCCAATAATATTTTTTATATTCAGCTATGCTCATTATTTTGTTTAACGGATAAAACTGGCGCATGTATTCGTTTTCTGTGAATTGATGAACAGCCAGGGCCTCATAGCCCCATCTGGCTGTCATGATCTCACCATAGAAAGGAATTTTATTGGGTGATGAAATGGTTGGATTCAGTTTTTCATATTTTACGATTACTCCGCTTAGAATAATTTGCGGAATAACCAGGAAGGGGATTAATATGTAGATAGTAACAACAGTTTTAAAACTATCGGAAATCATTAGTCCCATCAGATTGGCACTTACCCAGCAGCTGAACAGTATGATCCAGTAGTGAAAATACATACCTTTTATTTCCATAATAGAGTTCCCCACGATCACAAATAGAGCAGCCTGAATTGCAGACAGAACAAGAAGGACTGATATCTTTGAGAACAGATAGCTCGACCAGCTTAAATTTAAAAATGCCTCACGTTTCAATATTTTTCTGTCTTTGATAATTTCTTCGGCACTAATAGTCAATCCCATGAATATGGCTACAATAACGGACATGAAAATATATACCGGCAAATTGCTGTTGCCGAGGAGAGTATAACCGAGTTCATTGAGTTCGCTCTCATTGTAATACTTGATAATGAAAGACAAGATAAAAGCCAGCAAGGGAGCCTCAAGGAAATTGATGATCAGGTATTGTGTGTTCGCAAGTTTTGCAAGTACATCTCGTTTTACAAATACAATAAACTGTCTTAGTTTGTTTGGGATCTTAAAGGATATATTTGGCAATTCACTGAGAGATTCCGTTTTGATTTGTTGTGTTTTTAAATGTTCAGTGAAATGCTTGTTCCACTCCTTTGGGGATATTTTTCTGCGTTGGGTGAATTTTCCATATTCATCGAGGATATTTGACTCAACAATATTGAAGATTTGCTCAGGATTTACATTACCACATACATTGCATTCACTTTCATTATAATTGGCATAATGAATTTTTGATTTAAAGTATACTATAGAATCTATGGGATCGCCGTCATAAATAAGATACCCACCAGTATCAAGGATCAACAGTTCATCGAACATTTTAAAAATGTCTGATGATGGCTGGTGAATCACTACGAAAACCAATTTGCCTTTCAACGACAATTCTTTTAACAGGTCCATAATGTTTTCAGAATCGCGTGAAGACAATCCGGATGTAGGTTCATCAAGAAACAGTACAGCAGGTTCGCGAATGAGTTCGAGGGCAATGTTCAGACGTTTTCTCTGCCCGCCGCTTATCATCTTATTCAGGGGAGTGCCAACGTTCACATCTTTGATCTCATAAAGACCTAAACTTTGCAGCATCTTATCAACAGTTGCGATAACTTTTTCTTTTTTGTAATTGCTAAAGCAAAGTTTGGCATTGTAATAAAGATTCTGAAAAACAGTAAGTTCTTCAATCAACAAATCATCCTGCGACACATAACCAATTAATCCTTCTATTTTGTTTTTTTCCGTATGGATATTGATCCCATTCACAGTAATGGTCCCTGAGGTTGGATTTTCAGTGCCGTTGAGTACATTGAGTAATGTTGACTTACCTGCCCCGCTTGCCCCCATAATGCCCACCAATCGCCCGGAATCCTTGACAAAACTCATTGGTTCCAGGCCCATATTGCCATTTTTAAATCTGAAGCTTATGTTTTCTACATTGAACGAGATTTTTGATTCCTGCTGACCGGCATGAAACAGAGTAACAATATCACTATAATAGATCGGTTTGATGTTGTGATCACGAATCGATGAGCCTGAATTAAATACAAATACTTTATAGGGCTGCAAAAGCTGACCATTCAGATACAATTCATGTTTGCCAAGGTACCTGATGAAATAAAGATTGGCGGAAGAAGCCTTCATTAACCAGAGTTCACCTTTGAAATGTTTGGAAAACAAGTGTTTGCTTGCTGTTTTTTCGTCTTCTTCCTGCTCTTCATCATTTATAATTAAAATATTTTCGGATTGAGGGGCATTGCCTGATTGCCTTATGGTAAAATCTCTGATCAGGTCATGCTCTTCGGCATCGACATTGAAAGAATCAGCTACTGTTTGTATGAATTCAAATTCCTGCTTTGAAATCTCTGCTTCGTCTGAATCGGCAAACTCAAAAAGATGAATTACAACAATTAATTTTTGTTTCTGAGTAAGTTCTTTATTGATCTGATCACATATTCTCAGGATTTTTACTGAATCAGGCCCGATTCTTTTAGCGCCTCTTGAATTTACCAGACTTTGATGACGTGCAAAGAATTTATCAAAAATGGCAAGATATCCTTCAACGAGTTCCTGATTCAGGATACGGCCTAAATAGGACTCGACAACAGTTCTCCTGTCTTTGCCGTCAATATTGTGTTCTTCGGGCCTCGCAATTATTGCGAACAGCTCCATTAACGCCTGTAAGATCTGTTCACTCATTTTGAATGAGGTAGTACTTTTATGTTATTCTGTATGCTTCGAATTCTACGCAATTCAATCATTATAGTTACGCCATACGACACATTTGTCTTTCATATCCAAAAAGCTTTTATTTGTCTCATATTTTGTTTTTCTAATTGAACTTCTGATGAAAAAACTTATGCTTTGTTTATTTTTTTTCTTATTTATCAGCTTTGCCTCTTATAATCAATACTTTAGTATTGAAGATATAGAAGCGGGCAGGTTGTCTTACCTGAAGCCGGATGATCTTGAAAACCTCCAATGGAATAATTATACAGGGAATGTTGCTTTTTCAAGGGGAGATAGTCTGTTTGAGATGAACATCCTTCATCCGGATAAAAAACTGGTATTGGATCTTAAAGTATTGAATGAGATCCTGGAAAAGCACAACCAAAGTATTATCGGTGAGTTTCCGTCAATTGAATTTCTGCCGAAGAATAAATTCTCATTTTCAGTTAAAAACTATTGCTATGTATTTGATTTGAGCAAAAAAGATTTGGGTATAATTTTCAAACTTCCTTCAAACTCTGAGAATATTACCCTGAATCCGGATGGCGACTATGTATGTTATACGTTGGAAAATAATATCTGGCTTCAGTATAAAGACAGTATAGTTCAGGTTACATATGACACAATTGACGGAGTGTCAAACGGTGATATTGCATACAGAAACGAATTTGGCATGCGTGATGGGATCTTCTGGTCACCGCAAGGTCATTATTTTGCATTTTACAGGCGGGATCAGACTCAGGTAAGCAAATATCCGCTTATTGATTATACTGCCAGGGTAGCTGTATCGGAATACATCCGGTATCCGATGGCAGGGATGAAAAGTGAAAAAACAGAACTTTGGGTCTATTCAATTGAACAACGATCTCTTTCAAAACTGATAACCGGAGGCGATCCTGAACAGTATCTGACGAATTTAAGCTGGACACCTGATGAACGTGCTATTTATGTTCAACACTTGAACAGAGGTCAGGATACAATGATTTTAAAAAGTTATAATGTGCAGACAGGGCAACTGCTTAAGGAATTCTTTATTGAAACAGATACGCGGTATGTTGAACCACAGCATTCAATATTTTTTTCAAAACTGACATCTGGTGACTTTTATTATCAGAGCAACAGGGATGGTTATAATCACTTGTATTATTATAATGCAAAAAATGCAAGCCTGAAAAAATTAACGGACGGGAACTGGGAGGTCACTGAATTTCTGGGTTTCGATTCCGGCGAGAACTTCATTTACTTTATGGCTACTAAGGCTTCTCCTTTGGAAAATCAATGTTACAGGTTGGACAAAGACAGCCGTGAACTTACCAGGCTTACCAGGAGTCAAGGTACACATCAGATCATTTTTAATGCCGAAATGACGTGTTGTATTGACAGATTTTCCAGCTATGAAGTGCCGAATAAAATCTCAATATGTTTAAATACCGGAGAAACAGTCCGGGAATTGCTGAGATCTGAAAATCCGGTAAGTGATTTCAGGCTGGGAGAAGTTGTAAGAGGCACTCTGACGGCAGCAGATGATAGTACGGATTTATTTTACCGCCTTATTAAGCCTGTTGATTTTCAACCCGGGCATCAATACCCGGTGCTACTTTATGTATATGGAGGTCCGCATGTCCAGTTGCTGACCAATTCATGGATGGACAGGATTGAATATTTTCAGCAGTATATGGCACAAAGGGGATTTGTTTCTTTTACTTTGGATAGCCGTGGTTCATGGAACAGGGGACGGAATTTTGAAAATGTGATTCACAGACAATTGGGGATCCCTCAGCTTGCCGACCAGATGGAAGGAGTTGATTTTATAAGATCATTGCCTTTTGTCGATACAAATCGGATAGGAGTGCATGGCTGGAGTTTTGGTGGTTATATGACCATATTATTAATGCTGCAGCATCCCGAAGTTTTTCAGGTTGGCATTGCCGGCGGACCTGTAATTGACTGGCAGTTGTACGAAGTAATGTATACAGAACGATATATGGATACCCCCTCCGAAAATCCTGAAGGCTATAAATTAACAAATCTTACAGGGTATACTGACAATTTGCAGGGAGATCTTTTAATTGTTCATGGAGCACAGGATCCTGTAGTTGTTATGCAGCATAGCATGCTGTTCCTGCAGGCATGCATCCGATCCAATAAATTTGTTGATTTTTTTATATATCCTGCACATGAGCATAATGTTGGCGGAAGTGACAGGATTCACCTGGCAGGTTTACTTTCAGATTATTTTATTCAACGATTATCCAGGTAATACATTATTTTATTCTGTTGAATTACTATTTCGCCAGATGAGTTCATAGTATATGATCCCTGCTATGGAAATCATTAGGATTTCTCTTAACTAGCCGAATTTCTAATCGTCAAAATGTCATTTAACTTGTTGTTAATCATGCCATTATGACACATTATTTGTTTGGCTAAGAATTTGATCTGTAAGAATTCGGATAAGAATGATACACAATGAACTTAAACAATTTTACAATAAAATCGCAGGAGGTTATTCAGGAAGGATTCCTGATTGCCCGGGAAAAGGGAAATCAATCTGTTGAAACGGGTCATCTTTTAAAGGCTTTGTTATTGAAAGGAAACCATGTTGCCGATTTCATTTTTAACAAAGTTGGGGCCAATAAAATGGTCATCGATCAGGTAATGGATAAAATCCTTGATGGTTATGCTAAGGTTGAGGGTGGGGAACAGTACCTTTCATCAAATGCTTCAAAAGCTTTGCAAAATGCAATAAACCTAAGCAAGAAAAAAGGAGATCAATATGTTTCGGTGGAGAATGTTTTGTCTGGTTTGCTTTCAGTGGGGGATGACATTTCACAATTGTTGAAAGACAACGGACTTACAAAAGCTGAAGTTGAAAAAGCAATTGACGAATTAAGACAAAATGCTTCTGCAGATTCACCTTCTGCAGAGGATTCCTACAATGCTCTGGAAAAATATGCGATCAATCTGAATGACAGTGCTCGCAAAGGGAAACTGGATCCGGTCATTGGTCGTGATGAGGAAATACGAAGGATCCTGCAAATTCTTTCCAGACGGACAAAAAACAATCCTGTCCTGATAGGAGAACCCGGAGTCGGAAAAACAGCTATTGCAGAAGGACTTGCTCATCGTATTGTTTCGGGAGATGTACCGGAAAACCTGAAATCAAAACAAGTATTTTCATTGGACATGGGGTCTTTGATCGCAGGAGCCAAATACAAGGGTGAATTTGAAGAAAGACTTAAAGCTGTCGTGAAAGAAGTAATTCATTCCGATGGTGAGATCATACTCTTTATTGATGAAATACACACACTTGTGGGAGCCGGTAAATCTGAAGGAGCAATGGATGCTGCAAATATTCTAAAACCTGCACTGGCGAGAGGCGAATTAAGGGCTGTTGGCGCAACAACACTCGGAGAATATCAGAAATACTTTGAGAAAGATAAAGCTCTGGAAAGAAGGTTTCAGATAGTAAATGTTCAGGAACCGGATAATATGAGTGCTATCTCAATTCTCAGGGGTCTGAAAGAAAGGTATGAAACACATCATAAAGTCAGGATCAAAGATGAAGCTATTATTGCAGCAGTTGAACTTTCATCAAGATACATCACAGAGAGATTTTTACCTGACAAAGCAATTGACCTGATTGATGAAGCTGCATCCAAAATGAGGATCGAGATGAATTCACTTCCCCAGGAAATTGATGAGATCGAAAGAAAAATCAAACAAATTGAAATTGAAAGAGAAGCCTTAAAGCGGGAAGGAAATAAGAAACAGATCGAAGAGATTGCCAGAGAGATTACTGAATTAAGTGAAGAAAGAGATAAAATGCGGGCAAAATGGAAAGCTGAGAAAGATATTATAGATAACATTCAGAAAAACAAAGCAGCCATTGAAGAATATAAGGTCAAGGCAGATCAGGCTGAAAGAGCAGGCGATTATGGAAAAGTGGCTGAGATCAGGTATGGGAAGATAAAAGAAGCTGAAGACAATATTGAAAAATTAAAGAAGAAACTGGAAGAGAAACAGCAGGACCAGGCAATGATAAAAGAAGAAGTTACGTCGGAAGATATTGCAGAAATTGTATCACGCTGGACTGGCATACCTGTCAGCAAAATGCTTGAAACAGAAAAAACAAAACTATTAAATCTCGAAAAGGAACTGCACAAGCGAGTTGTAGGACAAGATGAAGCTATAAAGGCAGTTGCTGATGCTGTAAGAAGAAGCAGGGCAGGACTTCAGGATGAATCAAAGCCAATCGGATCATTTATATTTTTAGGAACTACCGGCGTGGGCAAAACAGAACTGGCAAAAGCTCTTGCAGAAGTGTTGTTCAATGATGAAAACCTCATGACACGAATTGATATGTCGGAATATCAGGAACGTCACTCGGTATCACGACTGATTGGAGCCCCTCCCGGATATGTGGGGTATGATGAAGGTGGACAGTTGACAGAATCCGTTCGAAGAAAACCCTATTCGGTAGTACTGTTGGATGAAATAGAAAAGGCACACCCGGATGTATTTAATATCCTCCTCCAGGTTTTGGATGATGGTCGTTTAACAGACAATAAGGGAAGGGTTGTAAATTTTAAAAACACCATCATCATTATGACTTCCAATATCGGATCGCATATTATTCAGGAAAAGCTTAATGGTGTTGCCGGGAACAGGGAGGAATTGCTGGAGGATTTGAAAAGACAGGTTTTTGAGTTGATGAGGAAAACAATACGTCCCGAATTTTTGAACAGGGTGGATGAACTCATCATGTTTACCCCTCTGAACTCTGAAGAAGTAAAAGACATTGTAAGGCTTCAGGTAAAACATGTTCAACGAAAACTTGAAAAAATACATGTCGAAATTGAAATTACAGAAGATGCAATTGATCTTATCAGCAAAGAAGGATTTGATCCTCTGTTTGGAGCGAGACCAATAAAAAGAATTATTCAACGGGAACTATTGAATAAATTGTCAAAGGAAATTCTGGCAAATACGATCTCAAAAGATAAAACTGTAATGATAGATTGTGAAGACAACAGGATTATAGTGAGAAATTAAGATCTTTTCCCGATATAACACAGGAGATTCATTTTTCACCCGGATATGAAAAATGTTGGACATTATATCGCAGGGCAGATCAATTAAAGCTATTTAAACATTCACTTTGTGTTTCATAAAGATCGAACACATTGTGCAATTGCAAAAGCCTGAAGAGTTCCATTACCTCTTTCTTAATATTACAAATTTTGAATTGTCCGTGGTTGCTATTGGCAGTTTTCATGATGGATAAAAAAACTCCAAAACCTGAGCTGTCAATAAATTTTATGCCTTCCAGATCAAGGGCAAGTTTTGTATCAGGCTTATTAAAAAAACTTTTCAACTGTTCTTTTACGGGCTCTACGATTAATGCATTAAACCGGTCAAGATCATTAAACTTAACTACAATAACATTGTTTATTTTTTCTGTCTTGAGCATATGAGACAAAATTTATATGTATATATCAATATTTCTGATTACTTCATCCAACTCTTCAACAGCTTCTTCTGTAATTTCTTTAAAATTTTTAATAAACACAGGATATTTTTCGACCTCCTGGCTTGTCTTGGCAAGTGTTTCGAAAGCTTTTAACTCTGCAGCCAGTTCTTCCAGTCCCATTATCGAAATAGACGATTTTGCTTTGTGGGCAAGTCTTCCCAATTGCTCGTATTCTTTGTTTTTATAGAACTCATGCATCCCTGTAACAAATTCTTCAACCTGTGTTTTAAAAATATTAATCATCTCTATAACCAGGTCTTTGTTGCCTGCTG
>JAFGQO010000195.1 GCA_016935615.1 Bacteroidales bacterium | reverse complement strand
TGTGTTTCTTCGGGTTTTGGAGTCTTCGTGGCTGAAATAGTATGATTAAAAAATGCCACAAAGTCACCAAAACACAAAGAACTCACTTAAAAGCTTTTTTAAATAATTGATACTTAAGGTTTTTTATTTAAAACTCACGTTAAACTATGAATTCCAAACAAACAATTAACTAGTTTAAAAGATTGCCTCCGGATGCCACTTCCGGCAACAAGACTGCCTGCAAGCCACAAGCCGATAAAACGGCAGGCAGATTACACACCTTATATCTGGGATCAACATTCCAAATCCTGAAAACCAAAGAGGAATTAACATCCCTGGCGTAGACCAGGGATCCAGATTTCTATGCGGTTATGAGCAATAAATCCTGGATGTCGTGTCTTTGCACGGCATGTAAAAAAGCAGTGAAACCAGCAACCAGCAACAAGTAACCCGCTTTCGTTAAAACTTCGGAGGGCAAAGCCAGCATCAATCTTCTGTCTTCCGACTTCAGACTTCCGCCTTTAAACATCTAAACTCCTAAACCAACTCAAAACTCTAAACTCGAAACTAACTGCTGATCACGAATCACAAAATACGTATATTCCTTCCGGTCATTGTCTTTTCTATATCTATATCGGATGGTATAATTTCCAAAAAACTAAAAACATGAAAAACAGATCCAATCGCCGCGAATTTTTAAAAGGCAGTTCAAAATTCTGCATGGCATGCGGCATATTTGCCTTATGCCCGCAAATAAGTGTATTTGGTAAATCAATGGGAGGGGAAGATATCCCTGATCCTGAAAAACTGGAATATTGCGGATATTCATGTCCAGCTGATTGTCCGTTATATGTTGCGACCATAGAGAATGATGACGAGAAGAAGAAGGCAGCGTATGAACTATGGAAAATCAAAGAAAGGTACGGAATAGAGTTCGACCCTGAAAAAATTTTCTGCTACAGATGCAAAAGTCCGGATAAACCGGAAGGTGTTGTTGTCGCAAATTGTCACGTGCGAGTCTGTGTGAAAGAAAAGGGATACGATTGCTGTATTGAATGTGCTGAGCTTGAAACATGTGAAAAGGACCTTTGGACAAGATTCCCTGAATTTCACAAAGGTGTATTGCAAATGCAGGTAAAATACAATGAGGCCAAAGCAGGGGCTTAATCAGAGTTATTAAGATAAATCCCGTCAAATAAAATTGCGTTTCAGAAAATTCATTGCGTTTTTATAAAACACTCTGTCACGGTTAAGGCAATATTCAGGAGTTTTGTGATGATATTCGGACGATCCTGATGCTATATACTGTTATTGGACCGTGTATCAGCGCTGTTACTATTCCTGTCAAAGCTCCTCCCGAAAGGTTTCAGTGTAGAATGACAGCGCATATCGATAAAGTTAGGGATTGACATCTTAAGAAAATTAATGTTAATTTTATTATACAGCGTTTTTTAAAGATAAAGGAACAGGTTTAGATTTCTTGATCGTTTTGATATATGTTTAGGAACGCGGTAAATTATTTTTCTCTTTTTCAAGGCCCAGTTCTTCTGCCTTCTTTATCATGTAGTCATACGCTTCTTCGTAATTGTTATGGATTTCGCCTTCCAGTATCGCTTCTTTGATGGCATTTTTTATGATTCCAACTTTGCGGCAGGGATCTATATGAAATGTTTCCATGATCAGTTCACCGCTGATGGGCGGCTGGAAATTCCTGATGGCATCTTTTTCTTCAATTTCTTTCAGTTTCTTTCTTACCAGCTTAAAATTGGACATGTATTGCTTTACCCTGGTATCATTCTTTGAAGTGATGTCTGCCTCGCACAGAAGCATCAGATCGTCAATATCGTCACCTGCATCAAATAACAATCTTCTCACAGCGCTGTCCGTTACTTCATCACGCGAAAGCACAATAGGTCGAAGATGCAGTTTCACGAGTTTTTGTACATATTTCATGGAATTGCCAAGGGGAAGTTTTAATCGCCGGAAAATTCCCGGGATCATCTTTGCCCCCAGGTATTCATGTCCGTGAAATGACCACCCTGTTCCGGGTTCGAATTTTTTTGTGGCAGGCTTTGCTACATCGTGTAATAAAGCGCTCCAGCGTAACCACAGATTATTGCTTTTTTTTGCTACGTTGTCCAGTACTTTAATGGTATGGTAAAAGTTGTCCTTATGAGCCTGACCATTTTTTTTCTCCACGCCTTTCAGGTTCTGAATTTCAGGAAGGACAGAAGATAACAGACCTGTTTTTTCAAGCAGCTTGAATCCTGAAGAAGGTTTAGGGGCAGCAATTATCCTGTTCAGCTCTTCCATGATTCGCTCCTGGGATACAATGGTTATCCTTTCCTTGTTTTTTGTGATCGATTTCAGTGAGACTTTGTCAATGGTAAAATTGAGTTCTGCAGCAAAACGTATCGCCCGCATCATTCTCAGGGGATCATCCGAATAGGTTGTATCCGGATCAAGCGGAGTACGGATCACTTTATTTTTCAGATCATTCAATCCGCCGAACGGATCGGCAAGCTCACCAAAGCTTGATTTGTTCAGCGACAAAGCCAGTGTATTCATGGTAAAATCGCGTCGTTTCATATCATCCTCAAGTGTGCCATTCTCAACAATTGGCTTTCGTGAATTGCGTCTGTATGATTCTTTCCTGGCGCCTACAAATTCTATCTCATAATCTTTGTATCGAAGCATTGCCGTACCAAAATTTTTGAATATGCTAACCTGTACTTTTCCAAGACGGGAAGCTACATTTTCTGCCAGATCGATACCACTGCCAAGAACCACTATGTCTATATCTTTCGAAGGTCTCCTCAGAATAAGGTCACGTACAAATCCTCCAATAACAAAGCAGGTAAGACCTTTTTCTTCAGCAATGTCTGAGATAAGACGAAAGACAGGATGTGTTAATTTGTTTTTCATTGTTTCATCTGCTGTTTGCAAAAATACAAATCTAATTCTTATAGCAGGGATTGTTTGTTAAATGAGTAGTTGATGAGTTGAGTAGTTGAGAGATTGAGATGTTGAAAAATAAGATTCACAATCATCAGTATTCTTTCAATGTTAAATGTCCGATGACAAATATCCAATGCAGAAGTACATGCAGTAATTAATTGGAAATTGGACATTGATAATTGACGAAGTCAGTTAAACGATTCAACAATTCACCAGTCACGAATCACCATTTTCCTTGAAAAGACTTCACAATGAATCGGGAAAAATGCTGTGAATGAATTACTTTTATTGCCAGACTAATAAAACATACACAACTGACTATGGATACAATTGGATTGATCCCGGCAGGAGGAGTTGCCAGCAGGCTTGGGAAAATCCCATGCAGCAAAGAAATATTCCCTATTCATTATTCCGGCTCCGGAAAGGAAATTTCTGTCGTATCTGAGAATTTGATCCAATGCTTTAAAAAATCCGATATTGAAAATATCTATTTTATCATACGGAAAGGGAAATGGGATATTCCTGAATATTATGGTGATGGCACTGAGTTTGGCATGAACATAGGCTATCTGATAGTGAACCTTGCTTACGGTACCCCATTTACACTTGATCAGGCATATCCCTTTGTGATGGACAAAAACATTGCCCTTGGATTCCCTGATATTTTTTTTGAACCCCAAAATGCATATTCCGAATTACTTAAAAAATTGAATCGTAATAATGCGGATGCAGTTTTGGGAATTTTCCCTGTCGAAAGTTATCTGAAATGGGATATGGTCGAATTTGATGACCGGAACAATGTGAAAAACATCGTAATAAAACAGAACAGACCTGACCTGAATTTTGGCTGGACCAACGTGGTTTGGAATCCCGTCTTTACAGAATATATGCATAACTATCTGAAGGAGTTCCTTGTGAAGAATCCTGACGGCATTAAAAAAACTGACAATGGCAATTCCAGGGAACTTTATGTGGGTGATGTTATTCAATCAGCAATCCGTGATGGCCTTAAGGTAGAATATGTTACATTTGAAAATGGCAGTTCTTTGGATATAGGAACACCCGATGATATGAGGGATTATTTGAAAAACAATTTGTAGCGGATATTGCTGCATATTTTCCGGGAGAAGATACCCCGTCTGCTTGTCGCTTGCGCCATAGCTTCTGGCGCCTGCGCTAAAGCTTCAGCGACAGCGTGCGACGGAGCACGGCGGGGAGCTTCATTGATATTGATCTATTGCGGATTATATTTCGAACTCAGGTTAATTTTTAAATACAATCTATATATTATGGCATTAGAACATCTTACAAAAGATACGTTTAAAAAGAAAGTGTTTGATTATGAAACTCAAAAAGACTGGAATTTTAACGGGGATCTGCCTTGTCTGATTGATTTTTATGCAGACTGGTGTGCACCGTGCAAAATTGTCGCCCCTGTTCTTGAGGAACTGGCTGAT
>JAFGQO010000194.1 GCA_016935615.1 Bacteroidales bacterium | reverse complement strand
ATATAACTTATTTATTGTTTTAGTCAACTTGTATTTCCTATTGATACTCATCAGTTTGTTTGATTGCTTAAAAGGCATTATTTTCCTATATTTATAAAAATATGTTAGTCGTTTGCAAGATATGTTCCTATGTGCTTTTTTAAGAAATGGAAAATTGTTTTTGACGGAGCTTTTAGAATAAAATATCTGGTATTCGTCTTATTTGTTATTCAGTTATTTTCTACTTGTTCTCTTCACGCGCAGGAAAACAAATATATGTTTTCTTCCTTCGATAAAAGCGATGGATTGTCTAACAATAATATCAATTGTTTTCTTCGGGACAGCAAGGGCTTTATTTGGATCGGAACAAGCGATGGTTTAAACCGGTTTGACGGGTATTCATTTAAATTGTTTAATTATGATCCGGATGATCCTGCAACCATTAGAAACAGCCTGATAAATTATCTTGCTGAAGATTATGGAAACAATATTTGGATAGGAGCCGGTGATTACCTCGACATTTATGATCCTGAGAAAGAAACTATCTGTCATGCCGACTCAATATTCGGAGGTAAATTAAAGTTTCAGAACGGAACCAGATGGAAACTTCATAAAGACCGGTTTGGTAATTACTGGTGGAGAAGTTCAGTTCAGGGTCTTTATAAATACATGGTGGCTGAAGATTCACTGATAAGGGTATTGCAGATCAATAAAAATCAAAGGTATAATACCTCGCCCATACTCACAGGCATGGCAGAAGATTCAGATGGAAATATCTGGATCATTAACAATCGAGGTGTATTAAAAAAGATTCGGAATAAAACTGCCTCAATCATTGATAGTATTGAAATTGATCTTCCGATCAGGGGCTTCTATGAACTATTCATTGATAGGGATGACGATATCTGGATCAATAACAATGAGTTTGCTCAGGGTGTGATATACATCAATTCAACATCCCGGGAAATTCGCTATTTCAATGATAAATCAACAATTAACAGACTGAACACCAACGTTATTACCGATATTAATGAAATTGAAGCCGGAAGCATACTCGTAGCAACGGATCATGGCGGACTGAATATTATAGACAAATCAGATTTCAGCGTCCAGTATTTATTGCACAATCCTTTGGATGCAAAAACAATTTCTGAGAATAGTGTAATCCATATATACCGTGATTATGATGACTTTATATGGCTTGGTACATTCAAACACGGCGTAAGCTATTATCATAAAAATTTGTATCAGTTTAATCATTACATAGTATTTATTGAAGGCAACCTGAACGACAGAATTAATGATATTGACAATTTTGCAGAAGACAGGCAGGGCAATTTATGGATTGGGACAAATGGTGGCGGATTGATCTATTTTAACAGAAAGGATCAAACCTATACACAGTATAGACACGATCCCGAAGACCCTCACAGTATCAGTTCTGATATTATCATAGGTTTACTGATCGACAGCAGAGATAACTTATGGATCGGAACCTATTTTGGCGGATTAAATCTCTGGAATGGTAAAGAATTTGTACACTTTAGAAGCGATACCTGCGATAAAACGACCATTACCGATGATCGGGTTTGGGATATTTGTGAAGACAGTGACGGAATGCTCTGGATTGCTACCCTTCTGGGTGGTGTAAACGTGTTTGATTCCGGCACAGGAAAAGTGGTTGAGAATTTCAGATCACCGGACAGTCCGGATATCAGGTCAGAAATTGTTCATACTGTTATTGAGGATAAAAGTGGTAAAATGTGGTTCGCTACAACGAATGGGATCAGATCATACGATAAGGAAAAAAGAAAATTTGAATATTATGAAAACCTTCCTGATGATCCCAACAGCCTGAGCAATAACTTTGCATTCGATGTTCTGGAAGATTCAAGAGGACACATATGGGCAGCCACCGGAAACGGATTGAATATCCTTGACAAGTTAACGGGTAAATTCACTGTTCTCCGGGAAAAAGACGGATTGCCCAGTAACAGGATCCTTACAATTGTTGAAGACAATAACCATACTATCTGGGCCGGTACATCGAAAGGTATTTCCAATATCAGGGTGAACCATGACGAAAAGACAAATGAATATAGCTACACGTTTATTAATTACAATGAGTATGACGGACTTCAGGGTTTGGAATTTAATGCAAAAGCAGCTTTTAAAACAAGTCGGGGCGAACTGATATTTGGAGGCTTCAATGGTTTTAATTTATTTCATCCCGATGAAATAACCATAAGTCGACAAGATCCAAATATCGTTTTTACTGATTTCATGGTATTTAATAAAAGCTATAGCAATAAAGAAAAACTGAATGATCGTTATTTGTTTACCAATGCCGTACCATACAGCAATGAGGTTACATTGAAATATTCTGAAAATTTGTTCACAATAGAGTTTTCGAATTTGAATTATTTTCATCCCAAACGCAATAAATATCAATATCAACTGGAAGGATTTAACGACTCATGGCTTGAAACATCCAATACTGAAAGACGTATCACATATACTAATCTGGATCCAGGTATTTATATTTTTCATGTCAGAGTCAGCAATCCTGACGGTACATGGAATCCGAAGGAATCAACTTTTAAGATTGTAATACTCCCGCCCTGGTGGGATACGATCTTGTTCAAGATAGTATTTATCGTCATCCTTTTGGCTTTGATCGTTGCAATATTTTATTTAAGATTAAGCCAGTTGAGATACCAGAAAAAAATCCTTGAAAAAACAGTATCTGAACGTACCAATGAATTGTTTGAGCTAAATACGGTACTGGAAGAGCGGCAGGAAAAAATCAGTCTGCAGAACGAAGAATTAAACCTTCATCGTAATAAACTTGAGAAACTGGTTAATAAGCGAACTTCAGATCTTGCAGATGCACTGAAGAAAGCAAAAGAAAGTGACCAGTTAAAATCAGCATTCCTTGCCAATATGTCGCATGAGATACGTACACCCATGAATGCAATTATTGGATTTTCAAATCTGATCCGTGATGAAGTTGTTTCTCGCCGGGAAAGAGATGAATTCATTGACATAATTCATAAAAACTGTGAATCGTTGCTGGTGATCATTGATGATATACTTGATCTTTCAAAAATTGAGGCAGATCAGATCACTATTGAAAAGCAGGTTTTTAATGTAGGTGAAATGCTTGATGAGCTGGCCAATTATTATGAATTAAAAGCTGATGAAAAGGTGAAAATAGTATATGATGCGGGTAAAGGTGATTCACATGTAAATATCAATCACGACAAGATCAGAATTAAACAGGTTTTACAGAACTTACTTGATAATGCATTAAAATTTACTGAAAAAGGATACGTAAAGTTTGGTTTTAGAAAAGAACCTGATACAATAACTTTTTTTGTTGAAGATACCGGCATAGGAATTAATCCTTCCGAACATAAAAATGTATTTGTCCCGTTTACAAAAATTGAACAACCTGATACAAAGTATTACAAAGGTACCGGTCTGGGGCTTGCGATCTGCAAACGAATTGCCACTTTAATGGATGGTAACATTGAATTTGAATCCGTACCGCAAAAAGGCAGCATTTTCAGGTTTATCATTCCGGTTGAATTTACCTCAGATTCCGGCAAAAGTGTAAAAATGAAAAAAACAAACAAGCCGGCAGCTTTTCATTCGGGAAATTTTAAAGTGCTTGTTGCGGAAGATGAAGAGGCGAACTATTCCCTGATAGAAAAGATCCTTTTGAAGTACAATGTAAAAACAATATGGGCTAAAAACGGAAAGGAAGCTGTTGATTATGTAAAACGGAATGCCAATAAGCAAATGGTGGTTTTAATGGATATTAAAATGCCTGTCATGGATGGTATTGAATCACTCAATAGAATTAAAACCATTAACCAACAAATACCTGTAATTGCAGTAACTGCTTTTGCCTTCGAAAGTGAAAAACTGGAAATATTGAAACATGATTTTATCGCCTATATATCAAAACCGCTTCAGCCGGAACAAATCGTAGATACCATTGAAAAAGCGATTGGTCAGAGAATTGGATAGCCTTTTATCCTGTTTAGAATACAGAAATTTCATTGGTTTCAAGAATTATAGATTAACTGAAACATTTCAATATTGAATAAGCTAAACCATTAATCCTCCTTACATCAATTCACCAATTCCCCGATCCATTAATTTCTAACAACCGAGCTTGCGAGCTCAACGAAGTCAACCGATCCCGATGACAATCGGGAGATCTCAACCCAGCATGCCCTCCTGTGGCGGGTGAACCGACTGGCAGGGAAGTTAATTACACAGTTCCGCGATTACACAGTTAAACAACTCTAAACTCAAAACTGATCACAGATCCCCAATTACAAAATATACACTAAATTTGAATACCAAACCCGTAACATGAAACTACATCACCCGGCCAACCTCTTTGGAATTTTTATGTGTGTTGCAAAAATCACACTGTTTCTCATAAGCTGTAATCAATCTGAGTCTGAAGGTATCTCTTCAGAAGAAAGTTTGGGCATTGCCGGAAATGCCGGGGACAAATCAAGTTTAAAAGAATTATCCTTTCTTCAGGACACCAATTACCGGATGGCAGATTCCCTGCTAAATCTGAAAGAAGGTGAAAAAGCCATTCCTTACCTCGAAAAGGCATTGGAGAGATTTCAAAACGACAGCAATTACAGGGGAATTGTAAGTATAATAAACAAACTCGGATTATCCTATATCACAATGCGGGAATTTTCCAAAGGTCTTCTCTATTCCAAACAGGCTGCTGAAATAGCACGAAAACATTACGGGGAAAATGATACACTGTCAGCGGATGCTTTTTACCAGATAGGGCTTTGCTATGATCAGGAGTACAAAGCAGATTCAGCACTTGATTATCATCAAAAAGCATTAAGAATACAGCAGATTATTTACGGTAATATGCATAAAAAAGTTGCTGACAGTTACCTTGCCATCGGAAATGTATACAATTGGGTGCTATACGATGTTTACAATGCTTCGGACAACTACTATGCTGCTCTGAGAATATTAGAGAAACTGCCATCATTGAATAAAGAAAAACTAATACGATGTTATTATAATCTTGCCGTAATTTGTCAGGAAATCGGCGAATTGGACAAAGCATTGACTTACGAAAATGAAATTCTAAATGTTCTCGATAATCAGATACATAATAAAATGATATTTAAGGAAATTACATATACTCTGATAGCTAACACGTATTTTTATAAAAATGATTTTAATACCTCAATTGAATATTATAAAAAAGCAATTCACCTAAACCAGACAAATTACACTAT
>JAFGQO010000193.1 GCA_016935615.1 Bacteroidales bacterium | reverse complement strand
GAAATTGTTGATCTTGACCTTTCAAAGATAGAAAATACAATTTGTGACCATTTTGTTATTTGCCATGCAAATTCAAATACACAGGTGAGCGCTATTGCTGACTCAGTAGAAAAGAAAGTGAAGGATAATCTGGATCAAAAGGTGAATCACCGTGAAGGGATGCAAAATGCAATGTGGGTACTCCTTGATTATGACAATATTATTGTACATATTTTTCAAAAAGAATATCGGGATTATTATCAGTTGGAGAAATTGTGGGGCGATGCTCACATTTCGTATAAGAATGATCAGAAAAATTTAAATGAGTGAAAATCACCACTAAAGTATTTCAGGGATGGCAGACGATACAAACAAACAAATAAAAGACAAGTTTTCCGGCAATAAACCCGGTCCGGGCAATAATAATAAAAAGAACAAATTCAATTCCTTTCTGGTACCTGTGCTGATCGGTATTGCACTCCTTTCCATGTTGCTTGTAAATAGCGGAAGAAATCCTATTGAAACAAACTGGAAAGACTTTAAAAATGAAATGTTACTTAAGCACGAAGTTGAAAAAATTGTTATCGTTAACCAGAGTTTTGCAGAGATATATATTAAACAGGATAAACTTGATAATCCCAAACACAGTGAAGTTCTGAACCGTGGCCTGAATAAATTTGCACAGAGCGGGCCACACTATCGATACGACTTTCCTTCCGTTGAAGTATTTCTCAATATGCTGGATGAAGCACAGGCAAACTTTGACGAATCGGAAAAAATTTATCCTCTTGCTCAGAAACGCAAAGACATTTTCGGAGAACTTTTTACCTGGCTTCTGCCTCTGGCAATTCTTGTTGTCATCTGGCTGATTATTTTTCGGCGTATGAGCGGCGCAGGCGGTGGACCGGGAGGAGCCGGAAATATTTTCAATGTTGGCAAATCAAAAGCAAAGATCTTTGATAAAGATACCAATGTGAAAGTAGACTTCAAAGATGTTGCCGGCCTGGAAGAGGCGAAAATGGAAGTGATGGAAATCGTAGAGTTCCTTAAAAGACCGAAGAAATATACAGATCTCGGAGGGAAAATTCCAAAGGGAGCATTGCTGGTTGGCCCTCCTGGCACAGGGAAAACATTATTGGCGAAAGCGGTAGCAGGTGAAGCAAATGTGCCGTTTTTCTCTATTTCAGGATCTGATTTTGTTGAAATGTTCGTTGGTGTCGGTGCATCAAGAGTACGTGATTTGTTTAAACAGGCAAAAGAGAAATCTCCCTGTATAGTATTTATAGACGAAATAGATGCCATTGGCCGGGCAAGGGGTAAAAATCCGAATTTTGGAGCAAATGATGAAAGAGAAAATACATTGAACCAGTTGCTTACAGAGATGGATGGATTTGCTTCCAATTCAGGGGTTATTATTCTTGCTGCTACTAACCGGGCTGATATTCTGGACAGAGCGCTTATGCGTGCCGGCAGATTTGACCGGCAAATACATGTAGAGTTACCCGATATGAACGAGCGTACAGAAATTTTTAAAGTCCATCTTCAACCTCTCAAACTGGATAAAAACCTGAATGTAGAATTCCTGGCAAAACAAACTCCCGGATTCTCAGGTGCAGACATTGCCAATGTATGCAATGAATCGGCACTGATTGCAGCCAGAAAAAATAAAAAAAGTGTTGAGAAACAAGATTTTCTTGATGCAATCGACAGAATTATCGGTGGCCTGGAAAAGAAAAACAAAATTATAACTCAACAGGAAAAAAGAACCATTGCATTTCATGAAGCCGGTCACGCAACTGTCAGCTGGTTACTTGAACATGCCAATCCCCTGGTAAAAGTGACAATTATCCCAAGAGGCAAAGCCCTGGGTGCTGCATGGTACCTTCCTGATGAAAGGCAGATAACTACCCGTGAGCAATTGCTCGATGAAATGTGTTCTGCACTTGGAGGCAGGGCTTCAGAAGATATTAATTTCGGGAGAATATCGACCGGAGCAGTAAATGACCTCGAGAGAATTACAAAACAAGCATATGCCATGGTATCCTATTTTGGATTAAGTGATAAAATAGGAAATAAAAGTTTCTATGATTCTACCGGACAGAGTGAATATTCCTTTACAAAACCATATAGTGAAAAAACTGCTGAGTTAATCGATGACGAAGTAAGTCAATTAATTGATTTTCAATATGACAGGGCGAAAAAGCTTCTCAAGGAACACAAAGCGGGCCTCACAAAACTTGCAGAATTACTACTGGAAAAAGAGGTCATTTTTTCGGAAGATCTGGAACATATTTTCGGAAAAAGAAAAGCCAATCCTGATGAGGTCCCTCTTGTTGAAAAAGAAATGGAGAAATCAAAGACAAATCAGAAAACTGTTGCAAAATCTGCTTCAGACAAATCCACAACTGCTTTGAAAAACCGTAAGGTAACAAAGAAAAAAGCAACCCCGGTTTCAAAGCGTAACAGCTAATCAAAAATCAATTTTAATTCCAACTGTATTGCATATCTTTATACATGGAAAAAAATTGGGTTTGTATCTATAACACAACAACGGTTTACCTTGCTGAAATCGCCAAAGATCTGCTTCATGAAGAAGAAATCGATGCCGTAATTATAAATAAAAAAGATTCCAACTACCAGTTTGGGATTCTCGAAATATATGTCGAGTGCAACAATGCGATTAAAGCAAAACATATCCTGAAAGACGTAAATTCCTAAAAACAATTGCTTTTTCTGCAAAACACTACAATTATCATTAAATTCGAGACAATTTGAAATTTTTCCTGTCAAATGCCTAATATTTTAACCAGAACAATTACAGGTGCAGTATATGTATCATTGATTGTATTTTCATTGCTCATCCACCCTGCAGCTTTCGGAATCATTACTATCCTTCTGAATTACTTTGCGCTTGCAGAATTGAATGCGATGAGTGTGAAATTTAAAATTCAATTGTCAAACCATTGGATTGTGGCAAATTCTTTTTTTATGATCATTGCAATTGCTCTTATCCAAATGGGATATGATTCTTCATTCGTATTATTACCACTTCTGGGTATACCTGTCACCCTGTTTACATCAACTATCTTTATGAACACAAAGACCCCTGTTCTGAATATGGCATTTGCATTGTTTTGCACAGTATATATTACGGTTCCTTTTGTTTTGCTTAATCTTTTGCAGATTGAATCTTTCCAGACAAAAATTCCGTTTGTACTTGCAATTTTCATTATAATCTGGACTAATGATACATTTGCATATCTTGCAGGCATTTCTTTCGGAAAACACAAGATGATGAAACGTATCTCTCCGCTGAAATCATGGGAAGGTTTTATCGGAGGATCGGTAATGGTTGTTCCTGTTCTATATGTTTTTTATCGTTTATACCCTTCCATTGGTTTGCTCTCATGGACAGGACTGGGAATTTTAACTGTCATTTCAGCTGTGATCGGTGATTTTCTTGAATCTCTGATCAAACGGAGTGCCGATACAAAAGATTCCGGGATATTATTGCCCGGCCATGGAGGGATATTAGACCGAATTGACTCTTTGTTGATAACAATTCCGGTTATTTTTTTCTATCTTAAGCTTTTGATAAAACTTTAGGCAATGTATATTCACCGGGAAGGGAAAAAAGCAATTGTTGCGATATCTTTAATTTTAATCGTTGTAGATGTCATTACAGCCTTTATTCCTGTTGAATTCATTTTCAAGTTGATCATTCCGGCTCCATTTATTGTACTTTTTCTTTTGATACCCTGGTTTTTCAGAATACCATCAAGAACACCATTGATTGATGAAAGCATTGTTGTGGCTCCTGCTGACGGAAAGGTTGTTGTTATAGAAAAGATCAATGAAACAGAATACTTTAAGGATGAAAGAATCCAGGTATCTATTTTTATGTCTCCTCTCAATGTGCATCAAAACACCTACCCCATTGGCGGTACCATAACATATACCAAATATCATAAAGGAGATTACCTGGTGGCCTGGCATCCGAAATCTTCCCAATTGAACGAACGCTGTTCTATTGTGATCAAAGATGCCAAAGGCACAGAAATAATGGTAAAACAAATAGCAGGTGCTGTAGCTCGTCGGATCTGCAATTATTCAAAGCCAGGTTCATTGGTTAATCAATGTGATGAACTGGGTTTTATCAAGTTTGGATCAAGGGTTGATGTTATTCTTCCGGTTTCAGCCAAAATACTATGCGATCTTAACCAGGTCTCCAGAAACAAACTTACAAAAATTGCCCAACTCTCCTGAGTAACCTATATGTTCAATATACTACCCTGTTTGTTCCGCTGATAAGATTCCCGGGATCTGAATTTCACGAACAAAACTTCTTACTTTTGCGTTTTACCCTATTAAAACCTATTACTCAATGAATAACAACATTATCAAACTAACCGACTCCGTTTACTGGACAGGTGTTCCGGACAGGAATATTGTCACCTTTGATATTGTGATGGAAACCCGTAACGGAACAACGTACAATTCCTATTTTATTGATGCCGAAAGAAAAGCGGTGATCGACACTGTCAAAGAATCTTTTCATGACGAATTTCTTAATAAGATAAAAGCGCTTACCGATCTCTCAGAAATTGAAGTGATCGTTGTAAATCATACCGAGCCCGATCATTCGGGTAATGTGAAAAATTTACTGAAACTTGCTCCCAAAGCTAAAGTATACGGATCGAGACAAGCGATTAATTACCTGGGTGAAATGATCAATGAGCCCTTTGAAAGTGTGATCGTCAAAGATCAGGATACACTTTCCCTTGGAAATAAGACTTTAAGATTCATCAACGCTCCCAACCTTCACTGGCCCGACACTATCTATACCTACCTTGAAGAAGAACACCTGCTTTTTACCTGCGATTCATTCGGAGCGCATCTGTGCAATGAAAAGATGTTTGATGACGAGGTGGGCAATTACGATGAGGCTTACAAATATTACTTTGATGTAATTCTGAAACCCTTCAGTAAATTTATGCTTAAGGCGTTGGAAAAGATCGATCCTTTAGACATACGGATGATATGCCCCGGCCATGGACCAATTCTGCGTTCCGGCTGGAAAGATACCATTGCCAAAACAAAGAATTACATTAATCAATACCTGGCAGATTCGGTGTGTGAAGAAAACAATGTACTGATAACTTATGTCTCGGCATACGGATTTACGCGTCAAATGGCCAATATTATCGGCAATTCTATCAAAGAAAAAATGAACTGTACTATTCAAATTGCAGACATTGAAAATAGTCTGCCCGGAGAACTTGAAGAACTGATCGTGAAAAGCAATGCCCTTTTGGTTGGTTCTCCGACAATCAATCAGAATACCGTTCTCCCGGTTTACAAATTATTCTCCGTAATTAATCCCATAAGGGATAAAGGGAAAAAAGCCGCCGCGTTTGGTTCTTATGGATGGAGCGGAGAGGCTGTGAAACTCATTGAAGACTTTTTAAAAATGCTGAAATTCGATGTCGTGCTTGAAGGTATGGCTTTCCGTTTCTCACCAGGAACCAAGGAAGTAAAAGAGTTACAGGAATTCGGCCATAAATTTGCGGAAGCACTAAAAAATAAATAAAAAAACCTCCGGTAAAATAACAACTCTAATTTGAAACAAGGATTTCGATAACAAACACAGATTTTTATTTTTAACTCATCCTGGCTTACCTTAAGTTGAAATTTACCCCCTTCGGGGAAAGAGTATTATCTATTCTGTATTATCCGTCCCAATTGTCGGGACGTTTATTCATATCTGAGGCTGTCTCAAAAGGTAAATATTTTAATATAGCCACAAAGTCCCGAAGCCTCAAAGTATTCACAAAACTTTGATATTCAATTATATAT
Organism: Bacteroidales bacterium; assembly: GCA_016935615.1. Classification (GTDB taxonomy): domain Bacteria; phylum Bacteroidota; class Bacteroidia; order Bacteroidales; family UBA10428; genus UBA10428. Next base: position 56 of record JAFGQO010000193.1, on the reverse strand, counting down.
TACTTTGTGGACATTTCGTGATTTAGTGTCTTGGTGGCGAATTTTCAACTTTTGAG
>JAFGQO010000028.1 GCA_016935615.1 Bacteroidales bacterium | reverse complement strand
TATGACTCCGCCAATGGTTAAAAGTCCGTGGCTGACCACTTTGATTTCTGCAATGAACAATATTATGGAAAATATAATTAAAGCCAGGCCTGCATAGTTTACCGGGAGGGTATGCAATGAGTAGAAGGCGATTATTAAACTGATTGCCCCGATCACGCCCGGGAATATTGCGCCGGGGCTATAAAGCTCAAACATTATACCATATAGTCCAATCATCAGCAGTATGTATGCGATGTTCGGGTCGCTGAGCAGACCAAGCAGCTTCTGCTTGAAATTCAGTTCAACATCAATTACCTCTGCGTTTTTGGTATCCAGTACTTTTTCGCCCGTAGGCAGGCTGATCTTCCTCCCGTCTATCTTATCAAGCAGATCCTCAACTGAAATCGCGATCAGGTCGATGACTTTTTCTTTGAGCGCTTCTGTTTCAGTGATCGACAGACTTTTCCTGACTGCATCCTCAGCCCACTTTACGTTTCTTGCCCGGTTCTCACTGATAGTCCGTATAAATGCAGCAGCATCGTTTGTGGCTTTTTCGTTCATGATGGAATCCTGTTCGCCCTGCATGGTCACCGGATGAGCCGCACCAATATTGGTGCCTGGCGCCATTGCGGCAATATGTCCGGCAAGGGTTATAAAAACACCTGCTGATGCGGCCTGAGCCCCGCCCGGGTAAACAAACACAACCACGGGAACCTCCGAGTCAAGTATTTCAGTTACGATTACCCGGGTAGATTTTAATAATCCCCCTGGTGTGTTAAGCTTGATGATAAGACACTCAGCCTTCTCTTCAAGTGCCTGTTTTATCCCTGAAGTTATATATTCGGCAGTCGACGGATTGATTGTAGCATCAACCGAGATTACTACTGCTTTTGTTGAGATTTGATCTTCGCTGGTTTGCGACGATGCGCCCTGGTTAAAGGCCACCAATCCTATTATTGCAATATGTAGCGCCAGGATCTTCATCGCAGGCATATTAATTGTTGCTGTCAGGCAATGTCCGCGGCAAGGGGATATTTTTACCTGCAACATGTTTTTATATATCAAAGTTACGAAAGAAATGTCCCGGGGTCAAATTAAATCCTGACTTCCTGACTTCAGGTCACCCCTGGTGGGTTTTTTGAATTGAAATATACACGGTCTGCAAAATACGCAGACCCAGAACACCTCTCGCCGTGGTAAACTGACTAACGGAAGATGAAGTTAATCCTATGATATATAAATAAATATAATAATATCAAATTAGACTTCGCAATGCGGTCAAGACGACGGCCTCAGAAAAGTGGAGTTCTTAGTCATTGTTTTAGTATGAATACACCATTTTGGGCAGTACCGATCCAGATATTATTATCAAAATCCGTTTCTATTGTTGAAATTTTATCCCCGTTAAAAAGTCCTGTGGGAGCCAATTCCCATGTAATACCATTAAAGACATGGAGTAAATATGAACTGCCCTCTATATCAGCAGCCCAGCAATAATCTCTTCTGTCAGCTTTAAGAGCCGTAAAAAAAGAAAGCCGTGATTTCATAAAATCCGGTTTAAGCCTTTTCCATTCATTATTCTTGTTTATGAATAATTTATTTGTATCGGCTAATGTTGATGACAGCATAAAATCCTCCACCAGGTAAATAATACTTGAGGGGCTGACTGTAAATACTGTTACCCAATAGAATGTTCCATCTTCATTCCCAAGGCATTCCCAGGAATCATCCGAAATACGATAGACATTTGTTTTGTTTACCTTACTTAATGTCATTACATAGATATCTCCGTTATGGTCAATACCGATATCATCTATTACATGCTGGTTCAAGATCGAATTATCAGGAGTAAACACATTGAATTTTTTACCATCATAAACAACCAACCCGCCATAATCATGAGCTCCGCTGGAAAACCAGACTCTTCCGTCTAATCCGACTTCAACGTTTGTTATATAATTCCTTGGTATTCCCGAATTAGCTACTGTAAACCAGGTAATATCATTTTCAGTAAGATGCCCCAATCCACCCCCACTTGTTGCAATCCATAACGATTCATCTCCTGCAATTGAGATATCACGGATTGAAAAGTCCAGGAGGTACGAATTTTCAGGAGTCCCGCTTTTATAATGAAAAAGTTCCTTTCCATTTGCTATCCAGGTATTGCCTTTGTAGTCAGGTTCAATACAATCAATCCGTTTCCCTTCAAGCAATCGGCCGGTTACATCGAACCTGACCGTTGGCGAGTAGCTTTTAAGCGTGTCTTCTTTTCGGATTAATGGTTCATCATCATTGACAGGAGCATCATCCTTGTTACAGGAGATGATAATGAGAACTAGCAATGTCAAGATTATTGAACCACTTAAATACTTATTAAAGTCTCTCAGCAGTGACATTTTACTCAAAAAATTTTGATAAATCAAAGTTAAGATATCTTATGGAAAATCCGGCGTTTGTGAGAACTCTGATCAGGTTCAAAGTGAGCAGTTCAGAGACAAAAAATTTATTGCAGGTTTGCATTTATAATTTGTTTCCAAAAGTCTGTTTAATGGCGTTTCGTTAATTCCGGAATCCATTGCCCGGCTGATCCGGAATGAGGTGAAATGGTTGACCGTAATTTCCAATAGTCAGGACATCCAGTCAATACCAAAAGTCTAAACTGGTAAAGGTTGATTTCTAATAATATTTTTCAATTCCTCCATAACCCTTGATAAGTTTATTTTTTCGTGTTTTATCAATAAAGCTGGAAAGTCGCTTTTGGAACTCTACAGGTCGGTTACGGGCACTTTCGATATAAGCAATACGAATTCTTTTATAAGAATCTGAAAACATCTGATAATTTTTCCATGCAATACTATCTTTTTTTATCATTTCAATGATATCAGAAGGGGGGAGAAATTTGTAATTAATAGTTTGTTTTGCAATAATTTCAAGTGAAGGATGGATCATTTTTTCATCAAAAAGCCATTTTAGTCTTTCTTTGTTTGCCTGTGAAAAATCACTTTTAGGATTTCTTGGAGTAAATCGTTGAATAGTATTGTTATTGTCAAGTGCTTTGACAGTACTGTCAATCCATCCAAAACATAGAGCTTCCTATACGGCGTCATTGTAGGGGATACGGATTTTCCCGGTATTTTTTTTAGGATAAACCAACCAGATTTCTGATGTTTTGTCAAAATTGTCACTAAGCCAGCCTCGCCACCCCTTTCTTGTTGTCACATAAAGAGTTTTGTTTTTAGTCATGGTACTTTAATGTTTGTACAGAAGTTAGCCAATTACTACCAACTTTTGTTATTGTTATTAAAAGTAAAAATAATTTTTAATCCGATTTTGGTTAAATTCCTGACACAAAATACTGACGCTATTGGCCAGCATCCTTACACCTGTCACTTGCTGTCAGGGAAAAAGGACATAAAGATCCCTCCAAATTGTTCTTGTAATGGTGCAAAAACCGGTGACCCAGATCATCTCTAGCCGGTACTAATTGACCACCAAAGTCAGGGGGATAATCCTATGACCTATTGATTAAAATAAAAATGTACATTTTACCGGAGGACTGTGGTCTGCGCGACCAGATTATCAAAGTAGCAAATGCCCTAAAGGAAATAATCTACGGACTTCATCCGGAACAGCAAAAAAGGGTTACCAAGACTTATCAGACAAGGGATAAAAAGGAACCCTATG
>JAFGQO010000192.1 GCA_016935615.1 Bacteroidales bacterium | reverse complement strand
TTGGTTAGAAAACTGATAAAATAACTTCCGTTGATCTGAATATAACCATCAAAGGTTTTTGAAAATCCCAGCTCAGCATTGTAAGAATATTCGGGTTCAACCTTTGGATTCGGGTAAGTAATCTGGTTCCCTTTAACCCTTATTTTTGCCAGATCGTCCAGATTGGGTATGCGATAACCTGTGGAAAGCAACAGATTTATTTTTGAACTCAGGGAATGCAGATATATTAAACCCAAAGATCCTGTAAAAGAACTGTTAACAATATCAAGTGATTTGTAGGGTATAACAAACTCAACAGAATCACCGTAATTCGATTTAAGTGAAGAATAACTATAGCGTGTACCAAGGGATGCAATGAACCTTCTTCCTATTTTGCTTTTGTAAGCTGCATAAACCGAATAAGAGGATGTGTAATTGCCATCATCCGGATACCGTGTCACAGCATCTGTTTTTTCGCCGGTAGTAATATTGGTGTTGCTTGCCGTTGAATTTACCTCGTTTATATTGATTTCCAATCCATAAATAAGTTTGCTGTTTGAGGTCAGGGATTTCATAAAATCGAAATTCCCTGTCCATACATGAACCTTTTCATTTTGTGTATTCTCCTGGCTGCTTTGATACTTTCTTGAAATCCTGGTTTCCACAATATTCTGGTAACCGATAGTTGCTGTCAGGGAATTGAATAAAAGATAATCTGAGGTGATCATGGACTTTAGTGATCCTAAAAATCTTTTTTGCGGGCCGTAATTCCAAACGGAATACTTTAAATCCCCGTTATCGGAAGTATCATTCAGCATATCATACCTGGGAATATCTGATGAGGTTGAATATTGGAGGTTGACAACAAAGTTAAGTTTCGAAGAAGGACGATATCTGAATTTTTGCAGAATATCAATCTGGCTGTATCCGGTATATTTCTGAACATTTGGTTCCGGGTTTTCAACAATTGTATCATTGCCATTAATCTGCTCAACATAATAAAAACACTTTCCATAATCCTGTAGAAAAGGATTTCTTCTGTTTCCCATCATAATATCTCCAAAATCGTTGTTTGTTATACTGGTGAGAGAACCAAATTTTTGCGAGGCGAGATTAAAATCTACATGAGCTTTCCATGCACTGTTTGCAGATGATATTTGGGTATATGCTAAAGCATGGACTTCCATTTTTGCAGTATCTGTTGCTAATTCCGGATCTTTTGTTATATAATGGATTACTCCGCCCAGTGCATCGCTTCCATACATAATTGCATTCGGTCCATATACAATTTCCACTTTTTCGAGAATTGATTCATCAATAGTGATGGAGTTTTGCAGGTGTCCACTGCGGTAAATCGCATTATTCATTCTGATACCATCTACAACCAGTAAGATTTTATTGGCTTCAAAACCTCTCAGAACAGGACTTCCACCTCCTCCCTGCGATTTCTGCACAAAAATATTTCCGGTGGATGTAAGAATATCTGCCGATGTTTGAGAGGTAAGAAGCTCAAGTTTTTGAGGAGTTATTACATCAACCATGTGAGCAATATCTCTTTGTGTTTCTTTGTATTTGGAGGCAGATATCACGAATTCGGGCATAATAATTACTTTTCTGTCAAGCTTGATATAGCGTGCTTTTACAGCTTCTTCATAAGATATCACATACCTTAGAAAAGACGGATGCTGGAAGAAAAGAGAATCAGATGCTGTAAAGTCTGAAATGGGAGCAATGCCTTTATCATTCGTCAGAATGGATTTATTCTTATGCTGGTTATAAATCGCAACATTTTCGATAGGTTCATTGGTAGTGCTGTTCAGAACCTGTACTTCCTGGGCGGTTAAACAAGAAAAGAATAAACTGAGAGCAATTGCAATTAAGCTGATTTTTAACAGCTTCAACAGAAATGAATTCATAAATAAAAAATGTTTTAGGTGATTAGGATCACCACAAAAATTAAGCCATAGGATGATCTCATTAGAAGAAATCATTCAGAAAGTTTGTTAGTAATTCCGGTTTTCCTTGCATATTCTTTTAGTTAATTTTGAAAGAAGGAGAGAAAGAATCAATTATGTCAAAAAAAATCATAATTCCTGGTGTTATTGTTATTCTTGCTATTTCTGTAATCATAGGATTCATTTTTATCAGGAAAAAAAGCGGACTCATTTCAAATCCCTGGAAAGTGATCCCTGTGGATGCTGCCTATATTATTCGAATGAATGATTACCATAGTTTTACCAGTTCTTTATCCAGGAATAGTAAAATATGGAGAAACCTTTCTTCTATAAGCCCGTTTTCAACTATCGAACACAATATTCAATACATTGATTCCATAGCTGAAACAAATTCAAGACTATTTGAATTTCTCAGGAAAAGTCAGGTCCTGATTTCAGGACATTATATTGGAGGTAAGAAATCAAACATTCTTGTTACGATTAGTTTTCCAACAGGACAAAATGAGAAAAATGTTATTGATCTGATATCAGTTATTGCGGATCAGAACCTTCGTAACAAACAAAGAAAATATGAAGGGAAATCGATATTTGCTGTTTCTGCGAAGGGAGATGAGACCAATCATAACTACTATATTTCTGTTTTCGAAGGTCATTTGATAATCAGTAAATCTGTCATATTGATTGAAAATGCTATCAGGCAACAAAGTCTTTCAAGATCATTGCTTGATGATGAAGATTTTGCAAGGGTTTTATCTACTTCGGGGAAAAACAAAGATGCCAATTTGTTTATCGATCTGAGAAAATTTACCGAGATTGCTTCTATTATTGCGAGTGATAAATTTGCCCGCGGACTAAAAAAATATAAAGATTTTGGTGGATGGACAGAATTTGATATCAATATTGTTGATTATCAAACCATGCTAAATGGTTTCCTGATGTCGGATGCTTCAGAAAATATGTTTATTGATATTTTTAATGATATTGATCCTGTTAAAATTAATTCGTACCAGATCTTACCTGCTTCAGTATCAACTTTTATATCATTCGGGATTGGGGATATCAAAGAATTGAATTCCAATTATCAAAATTACCTGATAAAAATTGGCAGGAAAAAGAGCAGAGATAATGCATTGAATGAATTCAATAATACCTATCAGGTTGATTTGGGAAAAACTTTTTCTGAAATTATTGATAACGAACTTACTATTGCATACGGGGGATATACAGAAAGAGCTTTGAATATACCTTCTCAGTTTGTTTTGATTAAGTGCAAAAGCGGGAGTCAGGCTGAAAAAAATATGGAATCACTTGTCAAAAAGATATGCAGGAAACAAGGAACAGACTTTCAAAATATGAAACATATTTCCTCAATTGATAATGACGTATCTTTTAAAATAATCGAATTTCCCATTGAAAATTTTACAGGATTACTGTTCGGTAATTTCTTTGAATTAAAAGGCAATAGTTATGCAACTTTTTACGGGAACTACCTCATTGTAAGCCAGTCAATAGACGCATTACAACATTTCTTATACAGCAACCTGCTAAACAAAACGCTTGCTACAAATAAAGCGTTTAAGAATTTTACCAATGGCATAGCTCAAAAAACCTATTTCCTGTTTTATACAAACCTAAGTCGTTCTTCTGCTTTCTTTGAAGACTATGTGAATCAGAATATTATCAAAGAGTGGGAAGAAAACTATGATATATTTCAGAACATTCAGGCTCTTGGATTTCAAATTACCGAAGTAAGCAATATGTGCTATGGGAATATTGTAGTGCAGCATCTGGATGATTATAAAGGGAAGCCTCAAACCGTTTGGGAAAGTTTGCTTGATACTTCATTTGTAATGAAACCGTATTTGGTTGAAAATCATTATACAAAACAGAAGGAAATTTTTCTGCAGGATTTGAATAATACCATTTATCTCATAAATAAGGCCGGAAGAATATTATGGAAACAAAAAATTTCTGAAAAAATCATTTCAGAAATATTTCAGATCGATTATTATAAAAACGGAAAGCTTCAATTGTTGTTCTGCACGGAGAATTATCTTCATCTTATAGACAGAAATGGAAATTATGTTGAAAGATATCCTGTAAGATTAAGGGAAAAAGCTTCAGCAGGAATGGCACTTTTTGATTACGAAAAAAATAAAAACTACCGCATTTTTATCCCTTGCACTGATCATCTTGTTTATGCCTATTCCAAGGAAGGAAATTTAATAAGCGGTTGGAGTTTTGCTGGAAGTGATTATCCGATTAATAGCGAAATAGCGCACTTTCGTGTTTTTGACAAAGACTACATTGTTTTGGCAGATAAATACAGAATATGGATCCTTGACAGGCGGGGGAGTGTAAGAGTTAAAGTGAACGAAATGATTACAAAATCGGAAAAAAATAAGTTTTATATGGAGGCATCAAATACTTTGGAATCATCAAGAATTCTTACTACTGATACTTCAGGGAATGTTATTTCAGTGTATTTTGATGGTCATGTTGTCACTACTTCAATCGATGAATGTGGCAATCAACATTTCTTTGATTTTAAGGATGTCGATGCAGATGGTAAAAAGGATTATATTTTCCTTGATGGCAATAAATTAAGTGTTTATAGGCAGAATAAATCAGAAATTTTCAGCTTTGATTTTCCTTCTGCACTGGTGCAACGTCCGATATACTTCCGGTTTTCTGCTACGGACAGAAAGCTGGGATTAGTTGATATAGAAGAAAATAAGATCTATTTGCTAAACAATAACGGTTCAATTTATAAAGGGTTCCCGCTGGAAGGCACAACCCTTTTTAGTATCGGGAATCTTGATAATACAGATAGCAACTTTAACCTGATTGTTGGAGGTAGAAATAACTTTTTGTATAACTATTCCGTACAATAATCGAATATAACTCATAATATCATGAAGACGAGTAACTTATTGCTGATTCTGATCGTTATTTTTTACTTTTCAGCCTGTCTTAAGGAAGAAATCGATCTTAATAACTTATCTTCTGAAGTGGCTGTAGAACGTGATTTTGCCATGCCATTGATTTATAGTTCTTTGGGAATTGAGGATTTTACGGATGAAGGGTATGATTCTCTTCTTATTATTTCAGGAGATACCATCAGGTTGTACATCATTGAAGATCTTGATTATTCGGATACTATTTCTCTGCGCGACATAGGCGAGGATTTTGATTTTGATTATATACGTTTGTTCCATAGTTTCACAAATTCGCTTCCCATAGGATTAGATATGCAGTTTTATCTGTTTGATTCGGTTTATCAACAGAATCTTGATACTATATTTTTAACAGAACATCCTGGTGAAATATTCATTGAAGCTGCCGAAAGAAGTGAGGATGGACTTGTGATTGAAGAGAATGTGGTCGAACAGGAAGGAGTTGTTTCACTTGATGCGGAACAGATGGATTGTATTCAGTACGATGCAACCCATATTATTATGGATGCAGTAGTTCCCAGTACAGGTGAGTGGGTAAAGATACTGGATCATTATTCGCTTGATTTCAGGATTTCTACTGAAGCCAGAGGGAGATACATAACTGATCTCGATTCAATTTAATTTATCATATTATGAAGGGAATCAGATTCAATCTATTGTTCGGTATACTTGTTATTGCAGGCGTTGAGTTGTCGGCGCAGGTGAATACATTGTATTATATGCCGGGAGTACCACAGTCTTATTACATGAATCCGGCCACTCAACCGGGATGTAATATTTTTATCGGCGTACCGGCTATTTCATCATGGTACCTGGAAGCATATAACAGCAGCATAGGTCTCAGTGATCTGTTCTGGAATGATGCCGAAACCGGTGAAGTACTTCATCCTTTTCATCCTGATGCCGATTCGTATGAATTCGTTGAGAAATTCGATGACAAAAATTACCTGAGCAGCGAACTGGCATTTAACCTGATATCTTTCGGATTTCGAATCCGGAAAATGTATTTTACTTTCGATATTACAGCACGAACAAAAGAACAATTGATATACCCTGATGATCTGCTTGATTTTGTTATTACCGGCAATACAAACGGAGAAACTTTTGATTTCAGTGATACACGGTTGGAACTGACCGAACATATTGAATATGGTATCGGAATATCCAGAACTTTCGGAGATCAGTTTATCGTTGGAATAAGACCCAAAATACTGTCGGGTCTTGCTGCAATAAACTGGGACAATTCACATATGGATCTTTATACAACTCGTGATGAATGGTTATTGAACTCAGATGCAAGTGCTCAAATATGTATCCCGGGAATGACAATACCTACAAATGCAGACGGAACGATTGATCTTGACAGGGAAATGGAATTTGACAGCACCTTGAACTCATTTCAGGATTATAGAAAACTATTCAGCGGAAATATGGGAATGGGTATTGATTTAGGGGTTCATTATAATCCTATGGAGGAATTGCAAATATCTTTCAGTGTTCTTGATTTAGGATATATAAAATGGAAAAATTATACACAAACAGTTTCGCTTGAAGGAACGTATTCCTACACGGGAGTGATGTTGGATGCAGACTCGACTTTTACGTATGATATTCTTGATACAATTACCACACATCTTGATCTTTCCAGTTCCTCCGGTAGTTTTAGAACCACACTTGACCCAAAAATGTTTTTAAGCGCCAGGTATTCTCTGGTTCCTCAATTTGATATGGGTTTTGTTCACCGGTTTGATTTTCCAAAAGAAGGATTAAAATATAGTCTGACCCTGATGGCCAACTACAGGCCCTCTCATATGGTTTCAATTTCAGGCAGTTATACTCCTCTGGGAGGCAATGCCAAAAGCTTTGGGCTGGGATTATCAGTCAACCTCGGATTTTTTAATTTATATTTTATTTCAGATTATTTAACACCACAATACAATCTGGTCGAAAATGTAGTACTTCTCGACGGCATTAATAAATACACCTTTCGTTACGGTGTAAATCTGGTATTCGGTTGTAACCAGAAGAAAAAGTTAAGAAAAGATAAGCCCATGTATTATTCTGATGAATATTAATACTTTTGTCAGTCAGTTATACTAACATTTGTTTTTATGGTTTTACTCAGGATTATCCTGTTCATCATTTTTCTGTATTTGATCTTTCAGCTTATTTTCAGGTTTTTATTGGGATTTGGCAGGAAAAGAACCTTTTTTTTCAAATCTGATGATAATCAGTATTCACACCAAAAACCTGATGGACAAGTAACTGTAAACAGAAATACATCGAAAAAAGGGAAGAAAATATCCAAAGATGAAGGGGAGTATGTAAAATTTGAAGAAATTAAGGACGAAAAATAAACCCGGGAACCAGGAAGACTACATTTTTTCTTTAATTCGTTTCGCAAGATTTGATGCAAATACAAAATCATTCAGATATTTATCGTCAGAACTAAGTACATCATCTTTTGTTCCTTCCCACGATTTTTCACCTTCATGAATAAATACTACCTTCTCACCGATCTCCATAACGGAATTCATATCATGAGTATTGACGATGGTGGTAATATTGAATTCATGGGTAATATCACTGATAAGATCATCAATGACAATGGCTGTGATCGGATCCAGGCCTGAATTAGGCTCATCACAGAAAAGATATTTAGGATTTTGTACAATTGCCCTGGCAATGGCAACTCTTTTTTGCATTCCACCACTCAACTCAGCAGGATATAAATTGTTAACATCGTGTAAATTTACTCTCTGAAGACAGAAATCAACTCGTTTGCGTTTTTCTTTTGTGCTCATCTTTGTAAACATTTCCAAAGGGAATTTAATGTTTTCTTCAACGGTGAGTGAATCAAATAAAGCACCACCTTGAAATAGCATTCCCATTTCACGCCTGAGTTCCTGTTTTTCTCTGACTGACATGGAAACAAAATCCCGGTCATGAAAGAGAATATTTCCCGAATCAATTTTATGCAGGCCAATAATGGATTTAACCAGAACAGTTTTGCCCGACCCACTTTTCCCTATAATCAAATTTGTTTTACCTTCCTGGAAGGTTATTGATATATCCTTTAGAACAGGTACATCATTGAATTTTTTATTGATATGTTCAATTTTGATCATCAGGCTAGCATCAGTTGGGTAAGAATAACATTAAACAAGAGAATTAGCACGCTGCTTGTAACAACCCCTTTTGTGCTGGAATGCCCGACTTCAAGTGCACCTCCTTTTACATAGTATCCAAAAAAAGCCGGCACACTTGTAATAATAATTGCAAATACGACGGTTTTTACAAGTGAATAAGTTATATAGAAAGGGACAAACCAATATTGTATGCCATAAATATAATCTGTAGACGTAAGAGCTCCGGTGATCACAGATGCAGCCCAGCCACCAAATACCCCAACAAACATACTTATAAGAGTCAGAATGGGATTAAAAATTACGGTGGCGATGATTTTAGGAAGAATCAGATAACAGGCTGAGTTCACACCCATTATTTCCAGGGCATCTATTTGCTCGGTAATTCGCATATGACCGATTTCAGACGCAATATTTGATCCAACTTTCCCGGCAAGAATTAAACCAACAATGGTTGAAGAAAATTCAAGCAACATACTATCGCGTGCGGTCAATCCGATAAGATATAACGGAATAAGCGGATTTTCAAGATTATACCTGGTTTGCAGGGTAATTACCGCACCCATAAAAATTGAAATAATAATTACAATACCAATGGAGTTTATCCCAAGACTTTCAATTTCTATTAACACTTGTTTGTAGTAGATCCTGTTTTTTTCAGGTTTGGAAAAAACACGATTCATTAAGACAAAGTATTTACCAATCTGTTCAATGATCTTCATGGAATTGCTGTTTCGACGAAAATACAAATAAATAACAATAGTAGTTTACTTAAATTTATCAGGTAATGTTTGCCATATATCAAAATAGTACTTTTAAATATTTTCATTTTCTTATATTAGATGTTTATAAATAAATTGAATTCATAGAGAATGAGCAATAAAAAATATTGTGTTATTATGGCAGGGGGCATTGGAAGCAGATTTTGGCCTCTCAGCCGGACAAAAATGCCCAAGCAATTTTTAGATATTCTTGGAACCGGAAGTACTTTATTACAGCAGACACATCAACGGTTTTCTCAGATTGTTCCCAAAGAAAATATATTAATTGTCTCAAATGAGGAATATGGAGATATCATTCTCAAACAAATTCAGGGGATCAAAAAAGAACAAGTACTTTTGGAACCTCTGAGAAGAAATACAGCCCCTTGTACTGCGTATGCGAATTATAAAATACTTGAACGTAATCCTGATGCGAATATAGTGGTTGCCCCTTCTGACCATCTCATTTTAAAAGAAGCGGAGTTTTTGGATGTTGTGGAAAAAGGATTTGATTTTGTTGATAATAATGATGCCTTGTTAACATTAGGCATTCAACCAAGTCGTCCCGAAACGGGATACGGATACATTCAAATTACAGGGGATAAGAGATCAATTTTAGTAAATGAAAGTTTCAGGAAGGTAAAAACTTTTACTGAAAAACCTGATATGAAAATGGCTGCAGTATTTCTTGAAAGTGGAGATTTTTTCTGGAATTCCGGTATATTTTTCTGGTCACTTAAGTCAATTTTAAAAGCATTCAGGATGCATCTGAATGAGGTTGATAGTTTGTTTAAAGAAGGCATTGGTTTTTACAATACAGAAAAGGAAAATGATTTTATTTCCAAGACATATGCAAAATGTAAAAACATTTCTATTGATTATGGAATTATGGAAAAAGCAAATAATGTTCATGTATTATGTGCAGATGTGGGTTGGTCCGATTTAGGTACATGGGGTTCATTATATGACATGTCAAGCAAGGACAATCATGGGAATTCTGTTCAGGGGAAGAGTGTTTTTTTATACGATTCCAGAAATTGCATTATCAATTTCCCAAATGATAAACTTGCTGTTATTCAGGGTTTGGAAGATTATATTATAGTTGATGCAGACAATATTTTATTGATTTGCAGAAAAGAGGATGAACAAAAAATAAAACAATATGTAAATGATGTAAAACTTGATAAGGGGGAGAACTTTATTTAAAAATTAAAATAGTTATAAAATAAAAAAGGCTGTCAACAGACAGCCTCTTTTTATACAGGAATACAATTTTAATATTCCCAAAGATCGTGTTCTATATTGAATAACCATTCTTTTTGATTCTCAGCTTCCAATAGTGCATCGACACCCATAGTATAGGAATTTATCCATCGGTTGTCATATACATTGGATACGGCAAAAATATGGCTTGCGAAACGGCGTTGCATAAAGAAGTCGTCAAATGATATCCTCTGTGAATCATTATTTCTGTTAAATACTTCATGATTTGCCAGAATAGGTCTGATTTCCGGAAAATAAACCCAGAAAGTCGGTGTTTGCAGAATCTCGTCTGTAGGCATTCCCTGATCGTCTTCACGATTGTATACCCTGATTGGACTTATTCCGATGATCCTGGCCTTCATTACGGAATGGTTTTTATCGAAAAACCATTTTTCTTTCACAAGTAATTTTTTAACCTCATAAGTTTTCCTGGGATTCTCCACGACAATATCAATAAGCTGACCTGTTCCGGGATCAGTTGTTCTTGTAGTGTCTGTTCCTGCATCAAAGGCTTCATCTACCTGATCAATTGTCATTTGTGCAGTAAATTCATTCAAAGGGTCATTGGTTGAAAAAGCCCTTACACCTTCGTTGTCAATGCCCCAAAGCAGGAGATCAATAAGATTCATTCTACCACCAATAGGTTTTGTAGGGTAATATAAAGCGAGGTTTTGTTTTTGACGAAGATCAATCATTCTGTAAATGATTTTCGACCACATCACATCCGCTTCACGGATGTATTCATACGGGACAGGTTTTTTCAGGGGGATATGTTCCCTGACATACACTTCCTGTAAGTTATCCTGACCAGATACTTTGTAAGTAACTGCCAATACTGATAATCCGACAAGCAATAACACAATCTTTTTCATCATATCTTGTATTTAAAAGTTAATTCAATTTAAAATTAATTGTTGAAAGACGCCTGGTGGCACCATCCGGTCCTACTGCTTTAATATCCTGAATATATACGTTCTGTCCACGATTAAGGTTTCCGATCAGATTCTTCTGTTCTTCCGTAAACCGGTTTGATTTGGAAGTAAATTCCCGCGTAAAACCTTGTATTGTAGCTGATACAGTAAATTCAGTGATCGTGAATTTCAGGTCAAAATCAAAATTTTCCATTTCAGCAAAAACACCGAGTTGGGCAAGCAATACACTTTTGGTAATTGCGCCACCGTTCTGATTGTTGACCATAGCAACAGGACTGGGAACCGTTTTTACCCTGAACTCACGGCGTCCCATTTCACGTCTTTTGCCATCAATGTTAGCATATACAACAACGTATGCATTTCCCGGCCTGATTGGTCTGATAATATAAGAATCTTTGCGTTTTACATGCCTTGCATTGGTTACGCTTATATCTATCTTATCAGGTTGCACTCCGGCAACAGAAACATCAACCGGGTTGTCTACTCCAAGATAGAACACATTCATTTTTGTAGGAGCAACAGTTACAGATCCTTCAGCAACAAGATAGCTTCTTTTAAATGGTTTTACAATCCTGGTACCGTCAGGACCGGTAAGCTCAATGATTCCTCCCCAGTATCTGGTTCCGGTGCTTGAACCGGGTACAGTATATATGCCTTTTCCTGATCCTTTTTCAACTGTTAATGTTTCATATTTCAGATCTTTTCTTTTCTCATATTCCCATGTATTTCCGTCATCTGCTAAAGTCGAATCATAAGGATGGGAATTTTCGGTAACATATATTATCGGGAATGCTGTTGTATCACTGGCTGCTAAAAACACTTGAGCTTTGTATTCATTTCCCCGAATCACATAGTTCGAGTTTGGAATAACTGTCGCATTCAGTTGGTTAAATTTGAAGGAACCAGCATCGATCTGCCTGTACAAATATTTCAAGGCTTCGGATTCAGCATTTTTGACGTTGATCTGAATACCCGATAATATCGTAAGAACTCCTGCTAATGGAGAATCAAGGAAATGATCGCTTTCCCAGGTATTCCCTTCAAGATGAGATAATTCATCATCCTTTTTAGCATCGGTATTCAAACTGGTGGCTATAGATTGCCTGATCGCATCGGAATTTGCAGCGGTTACAATATCATTAACAAGATAATCTCTATATTCTTCTATCATTACACGAAGATCATGGGCGGCTCTGTCATTGTTATCGCCAATCATGATGTAAGCAGGGACTTCTGTATTGTCTTTTGAATTAATCAATTCAAGATCAATATCCTTGCCACTGAGTGCTTCGGATTCCTCGCCTTCAGCTTCGATAATCATTTCTATTTTCTTATCCTGAATAAATTCAACAATTTCTTTGGATTTTTTCTGTACTTCCAAAGCTTTGTCTCTCCAGGGGCCAACTTTTTTGGGATTTATTTCAGCTTGTGATGAAAAATCAGCTATAACTTTTTCGTTGGTTGTTCCGAGATTTTGAAGTGTACTGATTAATCCGCTGTCCAGTACGGTAAAAGCATCAAGCACTTCTTTCGATACATTTAGTGCCAGCAATGCCATAAGCACTAAATACATCATGCCTATCATTTTTTGTCTCGGAGTTTCTTTGCCGTGGGCCATAAGTTATTCGATGAAGTTGCTTGGTTTATTGTTTTGTTAATACGTTCATGGTAGAAAGCATATTGCCATAAATTGAATTCAAAGATGCAATGCTTTCTTTCAGCTTGGATATTTCCTCTTTGTATTTGCCGGTTTCTTCCACAGATGCTTTCAGATTCTTGATCATTGAATGCAATCCTGAATAAAGTTCTGAAGCCTCCTTCATCTGATCCTGACCGTCACGTATTTGAGTCTCGTATACAGAATTAAGAGCAGAAATAGTCTTATTCAGCTTTTCGATCTGAACTTCATGTTCTTTACTGCCGACCGAAATATGTTTCTGTTCTTCCTGAATTGTTGAAGCAATTCCCTGGTATGAATCTGCTATATCTTCTCCTGATTTAATAATTTTGTTGGCAGCTTCAAAGTAAGCACTTGTAAGTTTTGTTGTAGAGTCCTTAATAGAATCACCTGTGGAAACATAGGTATCAGTAAGTCCGCCTATGGAAGACGCCGCTCCTTCCAGGTTATTGACAAATTCCTGTGTGGCCACTGTGGCTTTTGATATGTCAACAAGGTTATGCGCTGTTTTGTTGAGCTGGTTAAAACCTTCGCCAAGTTTTGAAAGGGCATCGGTATCAACTCCTGATTTCCCCAGAATATCCTCTATCCTGTCCACAGACCTGCCTCCTTCAATAATTCTGCTTTCTTTGAAATTTTCAATTTCATCCGGATCAGACAAACCTGCAAGTTCCGGATAGACAAGTGTCCAGTCAAGTTCTTCGTGCAGGGGTTCAAATGCCGAGAAGAAAAAGATAATCGCTTCGGTAACAAGTCCAAGTGTAATGATTACGGTACCGCCTTTCCAGTGGTTGATTTTAAAGAGTGCACCAATAATCACAACAGAAGCACCCCAACCATAGAGTTTGGCCATAAAATTTCTCCAGCCTGAACTCTGAACTACATCGGTTAAATTGATCATACTATAGATAAGTTTTAAGTGATGTGTTAGAATTTAATTAATTGGATCCAAGATAAGATCTCACACATCTAAATCCAATATAAGATTTTGCAGTATCTTGATATTCATATGTACGAGCCCCGTTCTGAAGATAATAACCAATATCTTTCCAGGATCCACCGCGAATTACTTTTCTTTTCAATACCGGCGGATCATCCGGCAGGGCATTGTATTTATAATCAGGATTCAGATCATGTGTAAAAATATAAGCTGATTCATCGTATGCACTCGCTGTCCATTCAGCAACATTTCCCGCCATATCATAAAGTCCGTATTCATTTGGCTGGTATGTTCCAACGGCCAGAGTTACAGATCCGCCATCATCTATATAATTTCCTCTTAGTGGTTTAAAATTTGCGAGGAAACAACCTTCTTTGTTACGTGTATAATAACCACCCCAGGGATACATAGAATGCTCAAGGCCTCCACGGGCAGCATATTCCCATTCAGATTCAAGTGGCAAACGATATTCATGAACAGCAGGTTGACCTGCCATTGCAAGTGCGGCATTCAGGTAATTTGTTCTCCATATGCAAAATGCCGAAGCCTGTTTCCAGGTTATACCAACAACAGGGTAGTTATCATACGCAGGATGCCAAAAATAGCGAGTTGTAAGCGGTTCGTTAAAACTGTAAGTAAAATCTGCTATCCAGCATAAAGTATCAGGATAAATATTAACCATATCGCGAATGATGAAATTGGATCTGTCCTGGATCTCGATTCTTTCACCATCTGCATTGGTTACATACCCTTCATACTTTTTTGTTTGGTAGTTGTAACGATTTGATTTCTTAGCAGCTTGTTTTAAATCAACCCAGAAATATTCATACATAAGCTTCCTGGTATCGATTTCTTTTCTACTGTAAAATCTTTCCTGTTCATTGTAGTAAAGTTCACTGAGAGTTTCACTGATCTCTTCATCCCTGAAATCTATCCTCATATCCCAATTCAAACTCGGAGGATCAATAGGATTGCCAAACTGGTCTTCTGAGATCACAAAATCATCGAGAACTTCACCAAGCATTCTTCTCATAATTGAATCACGAACCCAAAATACGAACTGACGATATTCATTGTTTGTGATTTCAGTTTCATCCATCCAGAATGGATCAAGCGTAACATTACGTGAATACGTATTTTGCGACCAGGGAACATCCTGATCATTAAGTCCTGTAGTAAAACTTCCTTGCGGAACGAAAATCATCCCAAACGGATCCGGCTCAAAATACCTTGCTCTTCCGGGGACACCGGTAAGTTCGCCTCCACGATAATTGGAACAGCTACTAATGATTAAAACAGCAAAGACGAAACTTAAAGAAATAAGCTTTTTCATAATCAAAGGAATTTATCTGTAACAACTATTTTCTGGTTAAAATCAAATCATATATAAATTTAAAACATTTTTTATAAATACCTAATGCTCTTATATTTTTGAGGTGCCTTCTCAACACCGATTTTAAAGCAGTAATTCAACAATATTTCATGCGATCCCTGCTGGTATTTCATCATGGTTGTGATCGGAAAATCGTATGAATATCCAATTTTAAATCCTTCGAACAACTGAAGTCCGATCATCCCAACCAAAACCCCTCCTGTTCTATAGGAAACGCCACCCCAAAACTTTTTATTGTATGCAACAGTCAGATTAAAGTCCATATCTGTTGCAATACCATCAGATTTTAAAAGAACCGCCGGCTTTAATTCCCATGCCGGATTATTCATTTGCATATCATATCCTGTTGTAACGTAATAATGCATGTTAAGGTTATACTTTGATTCATTATTATTTACATCACTGGGTGGTGTAATCACCTCAGGACTGTTGATATTCAAGACAGAAGCGCCAAAATAAATATCTTCCCTTCTGTAAAATAAACCTGCTCCGAACGAAAATGTCATGTCTGCATCACCACTGGGAATGTATTGATCCTGAGTAGCGTCAGTTGGAGTCCACTGAGGATTGTCAAGGGTTTTATCAATCAGGGCACCGTTTATACCTATTCCAAGTGTTCCATCTCCAACGTTGATTCGAAATGCATAGGCCAATTGCACGTTTATATCCGAATTAAAACCCAAAGCATCGCGGTATACAGACAATCCGACTCCATGCTTTGATCTTGCGATGTTGAACGGGGCTTCCACGTTAAAGAAGAAATTTTCAGGGTTTCCGGGGAAACCGACCATTTCTTGTCTCATTATGCCGCTTACGCATATCATATCCATACTTCCGGCACTTCCGGGATTCATTCTTAAATTATCATACATAAAGTGCGATGCCTGGGGTATTTGCTGTGCAAGTAAAACCAGGTTCATTGCTAAAGTAATAATTGATATGAGCAGTTTTTTCATATTCTCTTCCTAAATCAGGAAAAGCCTTTATTAATAAGGCTTTTATATAGAAAGTAAAATAAGTAAAAATATTGTACTCATACAAGCATAGAAATCAACAATGGTCTTTCTATTCATATTTATACTTAAATTTTTAGGCTAAGGTTACCGAAAAATATAAAAAAGTGAGTGAAATAATTTGCGTTTTTTTCAGGAAAGTTTCTGAAAACATTTCCACCATATGTCAGGTACTTCCTGTTCACAGGCTTTTTGATAATCTGCATAAGAACAGGATACAAGTACAGTTGTTTCGTTTTTCGGGTTGGGGACTTCCATCCACCATCTTTCACTTACTGTGCTTTTATAAAAAGTTATTTCATAATCAAGATCTGAATGACCTACGATAAAAGTTTTAAAGTTTTTATTTTCGCCGGATGGGAATTCCACTTTTCTGCAAGAGTATCCATCAAGAAAATACCACACGATCTGAGCGGCTAAATTTACTGTTTGATCGTTGATATCATATTTAGGATTGACTTCAAAAAGTCCAAAAACAGATATTTTTTCACTGAGACCCGAATATCTTGCCAACTGGCATACTTCTTCAGAATAAAAACCACTGGGGGAAGGCTTAATGAATGCGGGAGCTTCTGATTGCCGGACAGAACTGATGTCAAAACTTACAATATCCGTGTCACGAAGCAAGGGCTCTACCATAGAAATATCGGATCGAATTTCTCCAAGTCGGAAAGCATCGTAATATAATTTGTTGATCAGATCAATATTACCTGACTTTGTTAAGTGAAGCTGATAACCTAAACTGCAAAATTTAAATAATGATCTTTTTTTAAATAGTATTTCAGAAAGATAAGTTTCCGAAGAACTATTAATGGAATCTTCAACAAGATCAATGGTCCTGTCAATAGCAGTAACATTGATGTTAGATCTTATTTTTTCAAATACCTGAAAAACAGGTATCGTCAATTCTTGTGTCCCGCCAATAATTATGCTAACCAGGTTATTGGACACCAAAATATTTACAACTTCTTTTAATGCTGAATAAGTATCATTAAATGTATTTCCCTGTTTAAGATTCCCAAGGTCAATTATCCGGATCTTGTCACTCACTTTTATTAATTGATAGAGTTGAGCCCTGATTTTATCAGGGGCCAAAGAAGCGCCTTTGTTATTTGAGTTTCTGTCCTCCTGTACTCCGATAATTGCGATATCGTAAGGATCAAGATTTTTTAATTCAAAATCCGGTGTATGAACAGTTATATTTCTGGAAAAGGTATTGGCTCCTGAAATGTAAGGATTTTCAGGTTTATCAAGGCTAACAGGATCAAGAAAATCTAGCAGGGTCATGAATTATTTTTTTTCTTCTTTGAAGATGGATTATTAATTATTTTCAGGCATTCTTCTTTATTTAATTTTGAAGGATCAGAGTTTTTGGGGATTTTAAAATTCTTCTTTTTATACGCAATATAAGGTCCCCATCGGCCATTTAATATCTGCAGATCAGGCTCATCTTCAAAAGTCTTGATTATCCGGTTTTTATCGGTCTCCATTTTTTCAAGTATCAGTTCAATTGCCCGTTCTGATGTTATTTTATAGGGATCGTCAATTCCTTTTTTAAGTGAATAAAACTTTGAATCATGTCGTACATAAGGGCCAAATCTTCCAATACCAACAACCATTTCTTTCCCTTTATACTGGCCAATAGTTCGAGGCAGCTTAAATAAATCAAGAGCTTCTTCCAGGGTTATGGTTTCAAGATGCTGACCTTTAAGCAGACTGGCATACCTTGGTTTTTCTTCCGTTTCCTGATCTCCAATCTGGACGATCGGCCCATATCTCCCCATCCTTGCTATTACAGGTCTTCCTGTTTCAGGGTCATCCCCGATTTTTCTTTCTCCTTTAGAATAATCCGAATTTTCAATTGTTTCTTCGACTCTTTTATGAAATGGTTTATAAAAATCATCAATCATTTTTGTCCAAAGCAAATTACCTTCTGCGATATCGTCAAATTCTTTTTCAACACTTGCAGTAAAATTAAAATCCATGATCTCCTTAAAATATTCTATCAGGAAATCATTGACAATCATACCAATGTTATCAGGGAACAACTTCGCCCTTTCCCGCCCGTAATTTTCTTTTTCCATTGTTTCTTCTATGAAACCATTCCGTAATTTCATAGATATATATTCTCTTTCTTTTCCCTCACGATCTTCTTTGATTACATATCCCCTGTTCTGAATAGTTGAAATAGTAGGAGCATAGGTAGATGGCCGGCCGATTCCCAATTCTTCCAATTTTTTTACAAGACTGGCTTCTGTATAACGGGCAGGAGGATTAGTAAATCTTTGTGCAACAACTATTTCCAAATTTTCAAGTGACTGATCCTTTCTTAAAGGAGGAAGAAGTCCTTTTGAATCTTCAATGTTTTCTTCGTCAGAGGATTCAATATACAATTTAAGAAAACCGTCAAACAGGATCACTTCACCCTGTGCTACAAATTTCTCACTGCTTGTTGAGATGGCAATTTCAGCTATTGTCTTTTCCAGTTGAGCATCGCTCATCTGCGATGCCAACGTTCTTTTCCAGATTAAATCATAAAGTCTTTTTTCTGCATTTGTTCCTGCAACAGATGAATTTTCAATATATGTGGGGCGAATAGCCTCATGAGCTTCCTGGGCTCCTTTTGTTTTTGTTTTGTATTGATGAATATTTACATATTTATCGCCAAACTCTTCTGTAATTGTTTTTCTTGCAACATTTAAAGCCAATTGAGACAAATTTACAGAATCAGTTCTCATATAAGTGATAAACCCGGATTCATAGAGCCTTTGTGCAACACTCATAGTTTGTGAGACAGAAAAACCGAGTTTTCTGCTAGCTTCCTGCTGCAGTGTTGAAGTGGTAAAGGGTGGTGACGGTGATTTTCTTGCAGGCTTTTTTATGATGTCAGATATTCTGAATTCAGCGCCTCTGCATTTTCCCAAAAATTCAAAAGCAGTAGATTTGTCCCTGAATCTCTGATCCAATTCGGATTTTATCTGGAAATTTTTCCCGTCACTGTTTTTTGTATTGAATATTCCGGTTGTTCTGAAGGTTGAAACGGGTTTGAAATTAATGATTTCCCTTTCGCGCTCGACAATTAATCGTACCGCTACTGATTGAACCCTTCCTGCAGAAAGAGCGGGTTTCACTTTTTTCCAGAGAACCGGAGAAAGTTCAAAACCTACAAGGCGGTCAAGTACTCTTCTGGCTTGCTGAGCATTTACCAGATTTTTATCTATGGCACGGTAATTTTTGATGGATTCAAGAATAGCATTCCTGGTAATTTCCCCAAAAACAATTCGTCGGGTTTTGACCGGATCAAGTTTTAACACTTCAAAAAGATGCCATGCGATAGCTTCACCCTCGCGGTCTTCATCAGAAGCTAACCAGACTGTATTTGCTTCTTTAACAAGCTTTTTAAGTTCATTTACGATTTTCTTTTTATCGTTTGGAACAATATATTCAGGGGTATAGTTGTTCTTTAAATCAATACCAAAATCTTTTTTTGATAAATCACGAATATGGCCCATACTGGAAGTAACCCGAAAATCTTTTCCCAGAAATTTTTCAATTGTTCTTGCCTTTGCCGGAGATTCAACAATGACTAAATTATTTATCATGAATAAATGCTTTTTAGAGAGCACAAAGAAATCTATTACAAATTTATGTGCAAAATTTTAATTTAAATAATTAATACTTTTACGATAAAAAGAACAATCTATTATGGATGACCACAATATCAGATTCATTAAATATACACGTATATTATGGATTTTGTTCGCATTTCCCTTTATTACTTTCATCATTATAATACTATTGGCAATTACAGGGAATTTAGGATACATGCCTAAAATTGAAGATCTGGAAAATCCAAAAATCAACCTTGCCACTCAAATAATTTCTTCTGACGGGGAGGTTTTGGGGAGTGTTTATTTTGAGAACCAAAACAGAACACATGTTGATTTTGATCATCTTCCCGGACACTTGATTGACGCATTAATTGCTACCGAAGATGTCCGGTTTTACAGGCATTCCGGAATTGACATAAAAGGATTGGCACGTGCTGTAATATTCACTGGCTTTTTGGGGAAGAAAGGATCGGGTGGAGGAAGTACAATAACCCAGCAATTTGCCAAATTGTTATTTCATGATCCGGCACAAACAAAATTCGAAAGGTTGAAACAAAAAATAAAAGAATGGATAATTGCCATAAAACTTGAGAAAGCATATACGAAAGAAGAAATCATTACCCTGTATTTTAATCAGTATGATTTTCTGTACAATGCCGTCGGGATCCATTCGGCCACACAGGTATATTTTAATACTTTACCCGATTCCCTGACTATTGAACAGTCGGCCATGCTGGTTGGAATGGCTAAAAACTCAGCATTGTACAATCCACAGAGATTTCCGGAGAAAGCATTGCAAAGAAGGAATATTGTTTTTATGCAAATGGAAAAATACGGGTACATTTCAAAGGAAGAATACGATTCTTTAAAGGCATTACCACTTGAACTTGATTTTCACAGGTTAAGTCATAACGTTGGTCCGGCAACTTATTTCAGGGAATATATAAGAAAAACCATGAGTGCAACTGAACCTGTCAGAAAGAATTATAGCCAATGGAACTATAAAAAATACCAGGAAGACTCCCTTCAATGGATGAACAATCCTTTGTATGGCTGGTGTAATAAAAACAATAAGCCTGACGGTGAACCCTACGATCTGTATACCGATGGTTTAAGAATCTATACTACAATTGATTCCAGAATGCAAGCCTATGCTGAAGCAGCTGTCAGAAAGCAACACGGAGAATATTTACAGCCGGAGTTTTTTAAAGAGAAGAAGGGAAGAAAACGGGCTCCTTTTTCAAGCGATCTTACCTATGGTCAGTACAATACTATAATACGCAATGCCATTCGGTATTCTGACCGGGGGATAAAAATGTTCAATAAAGGTGTAACAATGGATTCAATATACAAGGTGTTTAAAGAGCCGGTTCAGATGACTTTGTTTACCTGGCATGGTGAGATAGATACCGTCATGAGCCCTCTTGATTCCCTGTTATATTACAAGCATTTTCTTCATTCGGGTTTTATGGCGATGGAACCTTTTACAGGATTTGTAAAAGCATATGTAGGTGGTATCAATTTCAGGTATTTTAAATATGATCATGTAACTCAGGGGAAAAGACAGGCAGGTTCAACTTTTAAGCCGTTTCTGTATATTCTGGCGATGCAGGAAGGGTATTCACCCTGTCTTAAGGTACCTGTTTCGCCCATAACATTTTATGTAAATGATACTACCTGGTCGCCCCGAACTACTGCACGTAAAGAAGATATTAATACAATGAAACCTCTGAAATGGGGTCTTGCAAAATCTGAAAACTATGTTTCTGCCTGGCTTGTGGACCAGTTCAAACCTCAACCAATAGCTGATATAGCTTACAAGATGGGGATCACCAGTTATATTGACCCGGTTCCTTCAATGATTTATGGTACAAGTGATATGTCAGTAGAAGAAATGGTAGGTGCATATGCAACATTTGTGAATAAGGGAGTACACATTTCACCTTTGTATGTCACCAGAATAGAAGATAAGCATGGCAATTTGCTTGCTACATTTATTCCTGAAACCAAAGAATCCATCAGCGAGGAAACGGCGTATCTGATGCTAAATTTAATGCAGGGCGTTGCAGATTATGGTACTGCTGCAAGACTTCGATACAGGTATAACATGACAGCAGAAATTGCAGCGAAAACAGGAACAACCAATAATAATTCCGATGGATGGTTCTTTGGGATTGTTCCAAAATTAGTTGCCGGTGGTTGGGTGGGAGCAGAAGACCGGTCAGTACATTTCGACAGGACGGCTATGGGTTCCGGTACAAATACAGTGCTTCCGATATGGGCAGAATTCATGCTTCGGGTGTATGCTGATTCCACATTGGGAATTACCCAGGAAGATGTATTTGAAAACCCTGAAGGATTTGATGTTTCGCTCGACTGTAATGATGATGAATATATGAAGGATGCTGACTCTGAAGATAATTATGATGCACCGGCAATATTTGATTATCCCTGAACTAATCTTTAAAAATAAACTGAATAGCTTCTTCTATTTTGGAACATTGTATGATGTCAATGTCCGAAAAAGTTTTAACTTGTTTTTTCTTTGAAAAAGGTGGGGTTATTATTTTTTTAAATCCCAGTCTTTCTGCTTCAGTAATTCGCTGTTCCAGGCGAGAAACAGTTTTCAGCTCTCCTGTCAGACTGATTTCACCGGTCATACAGGTATGTTGGCCTATTGCTTTATCGAAATTGGAAGAGAGAATAGAACAGGCAACTGCAAGATCAGTTGCAGTATCCTGAACTTTCAAACCACCTGCAATATTGAGAAAAACATCTTTTGATGCCAGGTTAAAACCTGCTTTTCTTTCAAGTACTGCAAGCAACATATTCAATCTTTTGTTGTCGAATCCGGTGGAGGTGCGTTGTGGGGTGCCATAAACCGCAGTACTGACCAAAGCCTGAACTTCAATGAGGAATGGACGTAAACCATCAATTGTAGATGCAATTGCGACACCACTGAGTGAGTAATCGTTATTGCTTAAAAATATCTCTGAAGGACTCTTGATTTCATGCAGTCCATCGGATTCCATTTCAAAGATTGCCAGCTCAGAAGTTGAACCGAAACGATTTTTAACGGACCTTAAAATACGATAGACATGTTGGTGATCACCTTCAAATTGCAGCACTGTATCAACGATATGCTCCAAAACTTTTGGACCTGCCAGCATTCCGTCTTTAGTAATATGACCGATCAAAAATACAGGTACATGTGTTGTTTTGGTAAGTTTTAGCAGCTGAGCAGCACATTCCCGTATTTGAGAAAGACTTCCAGGACTGGAGTCAATTAAATCTGTGTACAATGTTTGAATAGAATCAACGATCAGTATATCCGGTTTTTCAATCTCAAACTGGTTGTACAATTGTTCCAGGTTTACCTCGCAATATACTTTGCATAAAGGATTTTTACCTTCTATTCTTTCAGCTCTCAGTTTTAATTGTTCAGGAGATTCTTCTCCTGAAACGTACAGGACTTTCCTGTCAGATTTCAAAGCGATTTGCAGTGCCAGCGTAGATTTACCGATTCCCGGTTCACCTCCGATCAGAATTAATGATCCCGGGACAATTCCTCCTCCTAGCAGGCGGTCCAGTTCAATGATTCTACAACTCAATCGCTCAATTTTGTCTGCTTTGATCTCATCAATTGCTATGGGTGGGGCACTTGCTGTTTTTGTTGCAATTGAAGATGAGGTTTTTGATTGTACTATCTGTTCTTCAACATAGGTATTCCATTGGTTGCATGAAGGACATCGC
Organism: Bacteroidales bacterium; assembly: GCA_016935615.1. Taxonomy (GTDB): domain Bacteria; phylum Bacteroidota; class Bacteroidia; order Bacteroidales; family UBA10428; genus UBA10428. The sequence continues at coordinate 112,508 of JAFGQO010000192.1, read as the reverse complement.
CCAATCCACTTTGGCGAATCTGCGCCACAATTCCGGCATATGTAAACCGTCTTTGTTTTTGCCATCTCAGAAGTGCGGTTAAATTCTTTTTATTAGGGATGATGTGGAATACCCTTTGACAATATCTATCGTGACGATTTCTCCACCTTCTGCTTTTACAATATCATAACCAACAATATCTTCCGGTTTGTAATCAGCACCTTTCACAAGTACATCCGGTTTGATTTTTTTTATCAGATCGTATGGTGTCTCCTGATCAAATAATATTATTCTGTCAATAAACTGAAGAGAAGCAAGAACCATTGCCCGTGATTCTTCATTCTGGAATGGTCTGTCTTTTCCTTTTAAGATGCGTACAGACCGATCTGTATTCAACCCGGCAAGTAAAATATCTCCGAGTGAAGCTGCTTTTGCAAGATATTTAATATGCCCTAGGTGAATTATATCAAAGCATCCATTTGTAAAAACAATTTTATTTTTTCGAAATCGCCAATATACAAGAAGTCTTTCCAGGGTAATATTGTCAATGATTTTACTTTTTATTAACTCCAGTTTGTCCATATGAAATTATTCAAATTATCGTTTACGTAAAATAACAAAGAAATTGTTGAGAAACAGGAAGGAAAGAATAGAAAAGTATTATTTAAGAGAATTTGTTTCGGTATCAGGGAATATTATTTTTGGTTTAAATGATTTTGCTTCGTTAAAATCGATGGATGCATAAGAAAGGATAATAATTATATCACCAACTGCAATTTTACGTGCTGCAGGGCCATTCAGACAGATTTCTCCGGATCCGCGAGTACCTTTAATTACATAAGTATCTAATCGCTCACCATTGTTTATGTCCAGAATTTGCACTTTTTCATTTTCAACAAGGTCAGCAGCATCCATCAAATCCTCATCAATGGTGATACTTCCAACATAATGAAGATTCGCTTCAGTTACCGTAACCTGATGTATTTTCGACTTAATTACCTCAATAAACATAATACTACAAAGTTACGTAAATAAATCGAGATTATCTATGAGTCTTATATTTCCTGCATAAACTGCAATACAGGCAGTTACGGGTTCTTTTTTTGTTATTTTATTAACAGGAATGAGCGTTTTTGTATTTACGATCTGTAAGTAATCAAGTTTTAAATGTTTTGTATGATTTATAGCCTTCAGGGCATACTTTTTCAGTTCATCTATATCAGTATATTTTATTCTTTTTTGTATTTGTTGTAATGTTTCATAGATTTTTACTGCCTCTTTTCTTTCCTGTTCCTTTAAAAGAGTATTTCTTGAACTCATAGCGAGACCGTCTTTTTCTCTTACAATAGGACAGGCGATGATTTCGATGTCATAATTAAGATCTCCCACTATTTTTTTTATTATGGCAATTTGCTGAAAGTCTTTTTTCCCGAAATATGCCCTGTCTGGCTTAACCGCATCAAATAATTTTGTTACTATCTGAGCAACGCCATTGAAATGTCCGGGTCGTTTTTCCCCTTCCATTATTTCATCCAAGAATCCGAAATCAAAAACCCTGTTATCTTTTTCCGGGTACATTTCCTTATCATCAGGTACGAACAGAATATTGCATTTGACGGACTCTAATAATTTGCGATCGGTGCCCGGATTTCTGGGGTAATTTTTAAGGTCAGTCTGATCATTAAACTGCGTTGGATTTACATATATACTTGCCACGGTTACAGGATTATCACTCACTGATTGATTAATTAAGGAGAGATGTCCGTCATGCAATGCTCCCATAGTCGGTACAAAACCAATTGGCTTGCCTTGCTTTCTGAATTCAGCAAGAACTGTATCAAGATCTGAAATATATTTTATGATCTGCATAATATGTATTGCACAAAAATAATGAAAACATAGGACTGATGACGAATTCAATAACGTATCAAAGCATTGAATGCTTCACGTATTATTATTCTCTGAATACAGGAGGTTAACCAAATTTATACTATTGAAAATATTTTTAGTAATTTTGCAGAGAATTTCGGAAATATTGAGAATCAGATGGCCAGAAAAAAGATTTTATTTGTCGCGCAAGAAATTACTCCGTACCTTCCCGAAACAGAAATGTCACTCATTGGTCGAAATTTACCTCAAGGAATTCAGGAAAGAGGTAAAGAGATAAGAACTTTTATGCCCCGTTTCGGATGCATTAACGAAAGAAGAAATCAATTGCATGAAGTAATTCGTTTATCCGGAATGAATCTGATAATAGATGATACCGATCATCCGTTAATAATAAAAGTTGCATCAATTCAGACAGCTCGTATGCAAGTATATTTTATTGATAACGAAGATTTCTTTCAGCGCAAGTATACTTTGTATGATGACAATGGAAAGTCATTCACTGACAATGACGAACGTGCTATATTTTTTGCACGGGGAGTAATAGAGACGGTTAAAAAATTACAATGGTCACCGGATATTATACATTGTCAGGGCTGGTTTACAAACCTTATTCCGTTGTATATTAAAAAATATTACAATGATGATCCTCTTTTTATGGATTCTTTGATTGTCACTTCAATATATGATAATGAATTTCATGATGTTCTGGACAAAAGGTTTAAAGAAAAACTGAGATGGGATAAACTTGATGCCGATGACATTAAAATTATTTCCACACCGGACTATATTAATTTAACCAAACTGGCAATTAATTATTCAGATGGTATTATTTTTGGGAGTGAAAAAATAAATAACAAATTGGTTGATTATGCGTTAAAATCTGATACACCTGTTTTGGAATACCAAACAGGAGAACAATATCTGGATGCATACTCCCGGTTTTATGATAAAATATTAAGTGAAGTAGTTAATGGAGCTGATTAAAAAAGTCTCAAACAAACGAAAATTATTCGTTTTTGCATTTTCATTTTTTTTTCTTTATTTAATTATATCTTGTAGTGAGGAACCACTGAAGGTTGGAATTCATTTGCTTCCTGAAGATGAGTTACTGGAAGTATATGATACAGTACTTCCTGTTGAATTGTATACAATTTCTGCAGAACCCCTCAATAGCGGTTCATTGACTTATAGTCCCCTGGGAAGTGTAATGGATCCCTTGATGGGTGCTTTGAAAGCAGATTACCTGGCAGACATTTTTCATAATGGTGATATCAGCTTTCAGGATACTATTGATCCGGACAACAGATTTGTATATAGCCTGGATTTAATATTGTATTATGATTATTTATACGGAGATTCTTTGGCCATTGATTTTTCAGTATATGAATTGACAGAGCCCATTCCTACTGATAAAAAATCGGATTTTGTGGTAACTCCCGATATAATGAATCCAAATCCGATAAACATTGGAAAACCTGAATTTTTAAACGATACAACAAAAGCATTTAAATTGACACTAAAACTTGATTATGCGAACAAATTCATCAGGCATCAAATGGTGGTTGAAGACAGTGCATATTCTTTGAATAATGTTGGTATTTTCAAGGAATATTTTAAAGGTATATATATAGCTACAGAATTCAGAAATGATGAGGGAGGAGGAATTGTAAGGGTAACAAACAATTCATCGAGATTGGTTTTAAAGACTCTTGTATGGAATGAAGATTCTGTGCGTTTTGATACGATAACTGATCAGTTCTCTGTGGGTAATACCGAATCACCATACGATACGACAGGAGTGAATTTAAGCATGTATCATGAAATACTCGCTGATGATATTTCAGCAGTTCTCAATGATACAATAAATATTCAGCCTCTTGTATATACTCAGGCATTAGCAGGGCCCTATGCGCAAATATATTTTCCAACGCTTGATAATTTCCGGGAGAAATTTAATTACAATGTCATTATTAATAAAGCAGAACTCATTTTACCTGTTAACCAGGATTTTTTTGATAATGTCACTTACACCTCACCTGTTTTTATGGGATTGTTCGATAATGCATCAAAAACCTATCTGCTTGATGACGGGTTAATATCGTATTATTTCGGAGGAATACTGGATGAAGAGAACTATCAGTATAAATTCAATATTGGCAATCATATTCACGAATATATGAGAGGAGGATCAGACACGTTGTTCAGCAAGAAGTATATACTCTTCCCTTCTGAGGCTACCTCTCCTGTTGAATATCTTAAAACATCGCCAGGCAGGGTGGTTTTGAACGGAAGCAATTCGAATAATGCTCCATCACTCAGAATATTGTATTCAACAATACCGGAATAACATGTGTGGAATAGTCGGATATATAGGAGACAGAGAAGCATTACCGGTATTGATTAACGGATTGAAGAGACTGGAATACAGAGGGTATGATTCTGCTGGTGTGGCAATTATGGGTGAGGGAACAAATGTATACAAATGCAAAGGGAAGGTTTCTGACCTGGAAAAACATATTGATGGCAGAGAACATTCAGGGAGTATTGGTATTGGTCATACAAGGTGGGCAACACATGGAGAGCCGAATGATGTGAATGCACATCCGCATGTTTCTTACCATGGCAAATTCATTATTATACATAATGGGATTATTGAAAACTATGCCCGTCTCAGAGATAAGCTTATTGAAAGAGGGGTGAAGTTTAAAAGTGAGACCGACACGGAAGTATTGGCAAACCTGATTGAACATATTTATGAAAATGGAAGTGTCGACGCTGAACTGGCGGTAAGGCTGGCATTGTCAAAAGTAATAGGTGCATATGGGATCGTGGTAATGTGCACGGAAGAAAAGGACAAATTAATAGCTGCAAGAAAGGGGAGTCCGTTAGTCGTTGGAGTTGGAAATGAAGAATATTTTCTTGCTTCGGATGCCACACCGATTGTTGAATATACAAAAAGCGTTATTTATTTGAATGACGGAGATGTGGCTATCATTAAAAAAGAACAACTTAACCTGAAAACCCAACGAAGCGATGAAACCGGGCCAACCGTTCAAAAATTGAGCTTTGATATTGGTGAGATAGACAAAGGCGGGTATGAACATTTTATGCTTAAAGAAATTTTCGAACAGCCCCAATCGATAGAGGATACATTTAGAGGAAGAGTAAGCTCAGAAGAATCTGAAATACGTCTGGGAGGTCTCTATGATGTTTTACCACGATTGATTGAAGCAAAACGTATTATTATTATCGGATGCGGCACATCCTGGCATGCAGGTCTTGTTGGTGAATATTTGTTTGAAGATATTGCAAGGGTATCTGTGGAAGTGGAATATGCTTCGGAATTTCGCTACCGAAATCCGATTATTGAAAAAGATGATATTATCATCGCTATCAGTCAGAGTGGAGAAACTGCTGATACTCTGGCTGCTATTAGACAAGCCAAAGAAAAGGGAGCCATTGTTTTGGGAATATGCAATGTTGTTGGATCATCAATTCCCAGAGAAACACACGCAGGTGTTTATACACATGCCGGACCTGAAATTGGAGTAGCATCTACAAAGGCATTTACCTGTCAGGTCACTGTTTTGGCAATGATGGCGATCCTTATCGGAAGGAAAAAAGGATTGATTTCTGATAACAAATACCGAAGTCTCATAAAAGAGTTTACAGAGATTCCTGAAAAGATAAAAAAGATTCTTACCCTGAGTGAGGATATTAAAAAATTGGCGAAGTTGTATCAAAATGCAAATAATGCCTTGTATCTGGGTAGAGGTTATTTGTTTCCTGTGGCACTGGAGGGAGCACTTAAGCTGAAAGAGATTTCGTACATACATGCAGAAGGCTATCCAGCTGCGGAAATGAAACATGGGCCAATTGCCCTGATTGACAATAAGATGCCAGTAGTGATCATTGCTACTAAAGACTCTTCTTATGAAAAAATCGTAAGCAATATTCAGGAAGTAAAAGCACGCAGCGGAATCGTAATTGCCGTGGTAACAGAAGGAGATACAGTAATTCGTAAAATGGCTGACCATGTTATTGAGATACCTGAGACAACTAATATTTTTGCAGCTTTATTATCTGTTGTACCTCTGCAACTTTTTTCTTATTATATTGCTGTAATGCGTGGATGCAATGTTGATCAACCCAGGAATCTGGCAAAATCCGTTACGGTAGAATAATTATTTCTCTAACGTAGTTTATATTGTTTTTCATAATAGGTTTCGTATTTACCTGAAGTAATACGATTTATCCATCCTTCATTCTTCAGGTACCAGTCAACCGTCATTTCCAATCCCTGTTCAAAGGTAACAGAAGGTTCCCAACCAAGTTCTTTTCTAAGTTTTGAAGAATCAATGGCATAGCGCAGATCATGCCCGGCGCGATCTTTTACAAATGTGATCAACTTTTCAGAAGTTCCTTCTTTTCTGCCAAGCTTTTTGTCCATCACTTTACATAATAATTGTATCAGATCAATATTTTTCCATTCGTTATTTCCGCCTATGTTATAGGTTTGACCTTTTTTACCATGATGATAGATAGTATCAATTGCCCTGGCATGATCAATCACATACAACCAGTCACGTATATTTTCCCCCTTGCCGTAAACAGGAATTGGCCTGTTGTTTTTAATATTGTTTACTGACAGAGGGATGAGCTTTTCGGGAAATTGATTCGGGCCATAGTTATTTGAACAATTGGAAATGATAACAGGTATTTTATACGTGTTGTAATATGCACGGACAAAGTGATCACTGCTGGCCTTGGAAGCAGAATAAGGGCTTTTTGGATCATAGGGTGTTGATTCGACAAAATAGCCTTCGCGATTTAAGGAACCGAATACTTCATCTGTTGAGATGTGATAAAACAATTTGCCTTTGTAATCATTGTCCCACTGTTTCAGACAGGCATTCAATAAATTTACAGTTCCGGTTACATTTGTATGAACAAAATCCATAGGATTCTCTATTGAGCGGTCGACATGAGATTCTGCTGCCAGGTGAATTACTCCCTGAACCTTATACTTGTTAAAGATTTCATTTAGCTCATCCTGAAGAACAATATCTGTTTTTTCAAACCTGTAATTCTTTTGGTTTTCAATATCCCGAAGATTTTCAAGATTTCCTGCATAAGTCAGCTTATCAATATTAACAATGGTGTGGTCGGGATAATTTGAAACAAACTGACGAACAACGTGCGATCCGATAAATCCAGCACCTCCTGTTATGACAATGGTTTTATTCATGTAAAATAAGTTTCAGGTTAATACGTTGGTCAATTATTTAAAAAATCCGAAGTTAAGAATACTTCCTGATTACAAGATTGTGAAACCCAACCTGAATATCCAATAATGAATATCGAATGTCCCTGCTTGCCCTCCTGCGGCGGGTGAACCGGCAGGCAGGCGATATCCAAATGATTGTATGTAAAGTTAATTCTGATTGGAAATTCGATATTGGTCATTGGACATTGGATATTTAGTTTATCTAATTTTCTTCAATGGTACGGATCTGGAGAAGCGTAGCCGACCGAAGGGAGCTCATGCGAAGCTAATGTGTGCTTCATAATTTCATTGTGTTTTATTTGATGTTTCTGATTCGTTTTTCCCATTCCCAGGCAGACTTGAGTGTTTCGTCGAGGGGAGTATCAGATTTCCACCCAAGTTCCTTGTTGGCAAATGATGTATCGGCCCAAACCTTCTCGATATCGCCTTCCCGTCTTCCTACGATTTCGTAATTGATTTTTTTCCCTGTAGCATTTTCAAAAGTTTTGATAATTTCCAATACAGAAATACCATTTCCGGTGCCCAGGTTGAATACTTCAAAGTTTTGTTTGTTTTCATTATTCAACATTCGCTTTACAGCAACAACATGGGCTTTGGCCAGGTCACAAACATAAATGTAATCTCTTATGGGTGTACCATCCGGAGTATTATAATCATTCCCAAATACGCTTAATTTATTTCTTATACCGGCAACAGTCTGAGTGACAAAAGGAACTAAGTTTTGGGGAATTCCCAGGGGAAGTTCTCCGATTTCAGCAGATTTGTGTGCTCCAATCGGATTAAAATATCGTAAAGAAATTGCTTTCATCAGAGGTGTGACATGAATTGTATCCTGGATAATTTCTTCAGCAATTTGTTTTGTATTCCCGTAAGGAGACATGGCTTTTTTCACGGGAGCATTCTCATTTACCGGCAACTGATCAGGTTGACCATAAACGGTGCAGGATGAAGAAAATACGAATGATGAAGTATTGTACTTTTTCATTGCCTGCAAAAGATTAATCAGAGTAACAATATTATTATAGTAATACTCAAGGGGCTTTTCAACTGATTCACCAACAGCTTTCAGAGCAGCAAAATGAATTATGGCATCAATTCGATATTTTTTAAAGAGTGAAAATACTTTCTCTCTTTCGCATAAATCAAATTTTTCAAAATCCGGCCTGACACCCGTAATTTCCTTGATTCCATCCAATACTTCAATCTGAGAATTGGAAAGATTGTCAGCGATAACTACTTTATAACCACTTTCAATCAGTTCTACCGAAGTATGAGAACCAATATATCCCGTACCACCTGTTACTAATACCGTTTGCATCTTTTATAGTTTTTGAATTTTGTTATCGATCAATCTGTATTTCTCTTTACTTTCAGGACATATAGCTATTCCCTCTTTATTGAAACTCAGAGTATGTCCGTATTCACTTACCCAGCCAATTTGGTTTGCAGGATTGCCAACAACAAGGGCATATGGTAAAACATCTTTTGTTATTACGGCTCCTGCACCGACTAGCGCATATTTCCCGATCGTGTTTCCACAAAGTATAGTAGCATTTGCTCCAATAGTGGCGCCTTTCTTTACCAGGGTTTTCATATATTCATTACGTCTGACTATTGCACTTCGGGGATTTGGAATATTCGTAAATACCATTGAAGGGCCTAAAAATACATTGTCTTCACAAATCACTCCCGAATATATGGATACGTTATTCTGGACTTTCACATTGGATCCAAGAATTACTCCTGGAGATACCACAACATTTTGTCCGATGTTGCATCTTTCGCCGACAATACATCCGGTCATAATATGAGAGAAATGCCAGATCTTTGTTCCCGTACCGATTTTGCATCCATCATCGATCACTGCTGTGGCATGGGCAAAAAAGTCTTGTTCCATAGTTCAATTGTTTAAGAATGTTTCTATTTTGTTGCAAACATAGCTTAACTGATCAATTGTCATTTCTGTATGAATAGGTAAAGAAAGCACCGTTTCAGTGAGTTTTTCACTCACAGGAAAATTCCCGGTTGTTTGAAATGCTTTCTGTGCATGAATTGGCACAGGATAATAGATCATCGTTGGTATTCCGGATTCTGACAGATACTCTTTCAGGGCATTACGATTTCCTTTGTATTTTATTGTGTACTGATGAAAAATATGATTTGAATATTCAGGAGTAACAGGAATTTCAATTTCATTTAGTTTCCCAAGTCTTGTTGAATAATAATCTGCCGCTTTTTGTCTTGCTTCAATATATTGGTTCAAATATTTTAGTTTCACATTAAGAATTGCAGCTTGTATTGTGTCAAGTCTTGAGTTAATACCAATTTCATCGTTATAGTATTTTATTTTTGCACCATGATTAGCAATAGAGCTGAGTTTTTCTGCAAGCAAATCATCATTTGTCATTAGCGCTCCTCCATCACCAAAACAACCCAGAACCTTTGACGGGAAGAATGAAGTACATCCAATATTTCCAATCGTGCCGGCTTTGCCTGAAATATTTCCTTTATTATAGGTTGCTCCAAGAGACTGAGCATTATCTTCAATGACAAATAAATCATGTTCTTCCGCAATGGAAAGCAATTCTTTCATATCGGCACACAAGCCAAAAAGGTGGACAGGAAGAATCGCTTTTGTATTTGCAGTTATAGCTTTCCTGACATTGTCAGGGTGAATAGTAAATGTTGACGGATCAACATCAACAAAAACCGGCTTGAGTTTCAACAATGAGATTACTTCTGCTGTCGCGATAAAAGAAAAATCAGGTGTTATCACTTCATCGTTTTCCTTTAAATCAAGGGCCATAAGAGCAATTTGAAGGGCATCTGTGCCATTTGCACATCCAATAACATGTTTTACATTTAAATATGATGCAAGGTTTTCCTGAAATTCTTTCACCTGTGGACCTTTGATGAACGCTGAAGAATCAATAACCTGTTGAAGAGCACGATCTATTTCAGGCTTTATTTTTTTGTATTGGCCGTTTAAATCGACCATTTTAAGGTTTTTCATACTTTCCGGCAATAATTGCGAAAATAAGATTTTAATGGAAACCTTCCTAAGAGTTAGCTTCTTAACTCCATTAACCAAGAGAAAATAATTAAATTATTGATGGTATTCATTGTGTTCATAATTATTTGCTGTTAATAATTCATAATTTTGTCAGCGATCTTATTTTTAAACAACAAAATCTTTAAAGTTGGATATAACTCCTTTCATAAAAGAATTGATTGTACTGAATGAGTGTGTTATTTTAAGGGGTGTGGGCGGATTTGAAACTTCCTATAAACATGCCACACTGGATAAAGAAAGAAAACTGATTGTTCCGCCAAGTAAAAGAATCAATTTTCGCTCCGACTTGATCAGAGACAATGGTATATTGGAGAATTATCTTTCCGAAAACCTTGAAATCAGTAAATCAAAAGCTTCAGAGTTAATTGACAATTATGTTCAGGGATTTTTTAAAACCATTCAGGAAAAAGGAAAAGTTTTTCTTGATGAGATTGGAGAGTTCAGCCTGGATGAGAAACACAATATTGTATTTTCTGAAATCGAAGAAGAAAATTTTCTTGCTGATTCGTTTGGATTGGATTCGATTCATTTTGAAAATGATATCAGGCCAAAAGATAAGAGTGTATCTATAGAATTACAGCCTGTAATCACTCAAAAAAGAAAACTTACTGGCTGGTATGTTGCAATTGGTGTTCTTTTGCTTCTGATTTCAATTACAACTTTAATTCTTATTTCAACCAGTAAAGGAATACATGTTATTCCATGGTCTGCTGATAAGCCTGCTGATGATTTACAGGATAATGTTGTTTTTGGCAATAGCGAACAGGCTTTGGAAGACTCGATAATCAAGTCTATTGAGAAATCGTTGAATGAAAGAACAATCCCTAAAAAGGCCCTCGCTGTTCCACAGTCGGTAACTATGAATGTTTCAGCTTCAGGTCAAAATTATTATCTGGTGGCCGGGAGTTTTAAAAACAGAAAAAATGCTGATTATTTAGAAGATCAATTGATTCGCAAAGGATTCAATCCTGAAATAATGATTACGGGAGAGAACTTTTATCGTGTTGTTGTCGGTGTTTTCACAGACAGAAAAGAAGCAATATCTGAATTAAGACGCATACGGGTACAGATAGATCAATCCGTCTGGCTATTAGAACAAAACGGTATTAACTGATAACACTTCCGGGTTTTGTTACTTTGTCGGGAATAATAAATTTTAATGATCCATCTTCATCTTCGGCCATCAATATCATTCCCTGGGATTCTATTCCGCGAAGTTTTCTTGGTTCCAGGTTAATTAGTATAGCTACTTGCCTGCCAACGACTTCTTCAGGATTAAAAAATTCAGCAATACCTGCAACTACTATTCTTTTGTCAATTCCCGTATCGATGGTAAGTTGCATAAGTTTCTGAGTTTCCGGAACTTTTACTGCTTCTACTACAGTCCCAATACGAATATCAAGTTTTGAAAAATCTTCGTAATGAATCAATTCTTTTTGTGGATTCACGGGTTTAATGTTTAAAGTATTTTGTTTTTTGATTTTTTCAAGTTTATTCAATTGTTTTTCAATTGCATCATCTTCAATTTTTTCAAATAATAAATCTGTTTTATTTATTATATGTCCGGACTTAAGAAGATTATCTGAACCAACCAGATCCCATGTTACAGGATTGATGTTAAGAAATTGTGCTATTTTCTGACTGGTCTTTGGAAGGAAAGGTGAAATGAGAGTTGCTAAATTGGTTGAAATTTGCAATGAAATATTTAAAATTGTTTTTACGCGATCCGGATCAGTCTTATACAAATTCCAGGGTTCTGTGTCGGCAAGGTATTTGTTTCCAAGCCTGGCCAGATCCATGGCATTTTTCAACGATTCCCTGATCCTGAAACTGTCCAGGCTGTTTTCGACGGAAGTTTTGATTCTGGGGATTTCAGCCAGTGTTTTCTTATCGTAATCCGTTACTGTGTCCTTGGAAGGGACTCTACCGTTATAGAATTTATGAGTAAGCACAACTGTGCGATTGATAAAATTGCCCAGAATTGCAACCAGTTCGTTATTATTTCTTGATTGAAAATCTTTCCAGGTAAAGTCATTATCCTTTGTTTCGGGAGCGTTTGCACATAACACATAGCGGAGGACGTCTTCTTTACCGGGAAATTCATCAAGGTACTCATGCAACCATACAGCCCAGTTGCGTGATGTGGAAATTTTATCCCCTTCAAGGTTTAAAAATTCATTTGCAGGAACATTTTCAGGAAGTATATAGCTGCCTTCGGCTTTAAGCATAATTGGGAATATGATGCAGTGAAATACAATATTGTCTTTCCCAATAAAGTGAACCATTCTGGTATCTTCCTGTTTCCAGTATTTTTCCCACTCATCAGTCAGCTCTTTTGTTGCAGAAATATAACCGATAGGTGCATCAAACCAAACATAAAGAACTTTACCTTCAGATCCTTTTATTTCCTTCGGTACAGGGACTCCCCAATCCAGGTCCCGGCTTACCGCTCTCGGTTGTAACCCTGCATCAAGCCATGATTTGCATTGTCCGTACACATTCGTTTTCCAATGTTTGTTTTTTTCCAGTAACCAGGTTCTCAAAAATTTTTCGTGTTTGTTAAGCGGAAGGAACCAATGCAAAGTATCCTTCATCATTGGTTTTGTACCGCTAATTGCAGACTTTGGATTTTTCAGATCGGTTGGACTTAGTGAAGATCCGCATTGTTCACACTGATCTCCAAAAGCAGAATCATTTCCGCACTGGGGACATTCTCCTGTTATATACCTGTCGGCCAGAAATTGATTTGCCTCAATATCAAAGTATTGTTTGGTTGTCTTTTCAATAAACTCGCCTTTATCAAATAATTTTTTGAAGAAATCAGATGCCAGTTTGTAATGAATAGAAGAAGTGGTACGGGAATAAATATCAAAAGCAATTCCAAAGTCTGCAAACGCTTTTTTAATAATTTCATGATAGCGATCTACGATTTTCTGAGGTGAAACACCTTCTTCTTTTGCTTTAATGGTGATTGGCACACCATGTTCATCAGAACCACAAACAAAAATAACATCTTCCCCTTTTAAACGCAGATATCTGACATAAATATCAGCCGGAACATAAACACCTGCCAGATGCCCAATGTGAACCGGTCCGTTTGCATAGGGAAGAGCTGCAGTAATAAGATGTCTTTTGTAATTCTTCATCATGAATTCATTTGCTGATCAACAGAATTCTTTTCTGTTGCTAAAAAACCACATAAATTCTTCTTTAAATATCCGGCAAAGATATGGAAAAGCAGTATTTTAGGAAATAATTCTGTAAACTTCCATGGATACAACTGTATTTCCACCGGATTTAAAGACTGGCGATGAAATAAGAATAGTGGCTCCTGCAAGTGTTGTGAAAAAGGAATACATAAAAAAATCCATTGCTGCACTATCTTCTTTGGGGTACAATATTACACTTGGCAGGTATGTTTTTTCTGAACACCACCAATTTGCAGGTACCGATTCGGAAAGAATATCTGATTTTCAGGAGGCAATAGATGATAAAAACGTTAAAGCTGTTTTTTGTGCCCGTGGAGGGTATGGATCAGTCAGGATAATTAATAAACTGGATTTTTCGTCTTTCAATCATTTCCCGAAGTGGGTAATCGGGTTTAGCGATATTACTGTATTTCACTCTTTAATAAATCAGAAATTCAGTACAATAACAATTCATGCTCCAATGCCTATAAATAGTGAAAGCTTGTATTTCAGCAAAAATCTTAAATGCCTTGATGATTTGCTGAAAGGGAAGAGAGAGGAAATCAAGATTCCCGGTCATTTTCTGAACAGGACGGGAGTTTGTCAGGGGAAGCTCGTTGGCGGCAATCTCTCTATTCTTTGTAATTTGCAGGCCACACCTTATGAAATAAATACACAAAATGCCATCTTGTTTATTGAAGATATTGGTGAGCAATTGTACCATCTTGACAGGATGATGAACAATTTATTGCTGTCAGGGAAATTAAGCAATCTGAATGGTTTGCTGGCAGGCGGATTCGCTGATATGCAGGATAAAAAAAGACCTTTTGGAAAAACGGCTTATGAAATTGTTTCAGATGCTGTAAAGGAATTTGCTTACCCGGCAGCATTTGATTTTCCTGCCGGGCATATAGATAACAATACTCCTTTTTTGCTGGGAGCAGAAGTAGAATTAAAGGTAAGCGAACAGAATACAGTATTAAAATATGTTTAGTTAAAAATGGCTGTTCATAATGAAATTGGCAAAAAGGGAGAAATTTTGGCAGCTGACTTCATTAAAAAGAAAGGCTATCGGATTGTAAAATCCAATTGGAGACACAGGAAGAAAGAAGTTGACATTATTGCATGGGATGGTGCTGAATTGGTGATTGTGGAAGTCAAGCTCAGAAGCACTGATTATTTTGGGGATCCCAGTGAAGCAGTTACAATAAAGAAGCAGCGATTTCTGGTTGAAGCTGCAGAAGCCTATCTTAGCACTATTGCAGAAGATCCTGAGGTGCGTTTTGATATCATTTCAATAATAGCTTCAGGAAATAAATACATCTTTGATCATATAACTGATGCATTTAATCCGTAGAGTATATGTTAAAGTATAGAGTTCAGAGTTTAGTATTAGTTAAGTTGTTTAGATGTTGAGAGTTTGGGGTTTGGAAGATGGGAAGATGAGAAGATGGGAAGACGGAAAATGAGAAGGTGAGAAGGTTAGAAGATGGGAGAGTGAGAAGACGGGAAGATGAGAATTGGGTTATTGGGTTGTTGAGAAGAGTAGGTAAAAATATCAATGGTTTTAATTGGAATTATCCAATGAATGTTGAATCAATACGTGAATATTGTTTATCCAAACCGGAAGTAAGCGAGAGTTTCCCTTTTGATGAGACGACGCTTGTTTTTAAGGTTTTTAATAAAATGTTTGCCCTGATAAATCTTGATGAAGAATTGCGAGTAAACCTGAAATGCGACCCTGAGAAAGTTATTGAATTGCGTGAAAGATATCCTGCGGTTATTCCAGGTTACCACATGAATAAGCGACTTTGGAATACAGTCATAATAGATGGATCGATAAGTAATGAACGGATTATGGAATGGATAGATCATTCTTATAATGAGGTGGTGAAGAAGCTCCCGAAAGTAAAAAGAAACAGGATAATTAATCGATAAGTTGAAAGTTTAGGGTTTGGTGTTTTGAGTTGGAAGTCGGAAGATAAGAGGGTGAAAGGGTGGGAAGATGAGATATGAGATTGTGAGAAGATGGGAAGATGAGAAGATGGGAAAATATATAGGATTCTTGGGGTGTTTAATTAATTGACTGGCATGGAACTGAAATATTAATTCTTAAATAAGCTGACTATGAAACGAATTATCCGTTATTTTCTGCAGGGTTTGTTACTGATTGCTCCTTCTGTAATAACAATTTACATTGTTTATCTGACGTTTACATTCCTCGACAGTGCAATACAAAGCTTTTTTGAGGAATATATGCCTTTCAGAATTCCCGGTCTTGGAATAATAGCACTGCTTGTTGCCATAACGCTTCTGGGATTTATAGGCCAAAGCATTATTTTTCGTCCTATCCGGTTATTGCTGGACAGGGTTTTAAGGAATGCGCCGCTGGTTAAGGTTGTTTACTCTGCCATCCGCGATTTGTTATCGGCTTTTGTGGGAAAAGAAAAGAAATTCAACAAGCCTGTCCTGGTCAAAGTAAATATGATCTCAGATCTTGAAAAAATGGGATTTATCACTACCGAAAACTTGAACGACCTGGGCATTCAGGATAAAGTCAGTGTGTATTTCCCACATTCCTATAATTTTTCAGGAGAAATGTTTATTGTACCAAAAGAACACATCCGACCTCTGACCATTTCACCAACCGAAGCCATGAAATTCATTGTGTCAGGTGGCGTAACAAAAGTGTAAAAAGGTAAAAATCCCAAGCTTAAGCACGAGATAATGTATAAGGATTATTTTAGGAAAACAGACCTTCAACAGACAAGTACCTTTCCCCTGTATCGTAATTGAACCCAAGTATTTTGGATCCTTCAGGTATTTCAGGAAGTTTTTTTGCTATAGCCGCAAGAGTTGCTCCTGAAGAAATACCTACAAACAATCCTTCTTCCCGGGCAGCTTTGCGGACATAATTAAAAGCTTCCTCTTTTGATATCTGAATTGTACCGTCAATGGCACTTATGTGAAGATTGTCAGGAATAAATCCGGCGCCAATTCCCTGCAAGGCATGGGGCCCTGGTTTGCCACCGCCAATGACCGGAGATGCATCAGGCTCAACGGCAAAAACTTTTAATGCGGCATGCCTTTCTTTCAAAACTTCAGCGACACCGGTGATGTGACCACCGGTTCCGACACCTGTGATCAGGAAATCAATTCCATCAGGAAAATCATTCAATATTTCCTGTGCAGTAGTTAATTTGTGCGCAGCAATATTGGACGGATTATCAAATTGAGAGGGCATCCATGCTTTCGGATTTTTGTCAGCCATTTCCTTTGCTTTTTCGATAGCACCTTTCATGCCAAGTTCACGTGGTGTAAGTTCAAATTCAGCCCCGAAAGCAGCCATAATTTTTCTTCGTTCAACAGACATTGATTCAGGCATAACCAGTATCAATCGGTATTTCTTCACTGCTGCAATCATTGCTAATCCTATACCGGTATTCCCTGATGTAGGCTCAATAATCACACTATCTTTTTTCAGCTTTCCTTTTTTCTCGGCATCTTCAATCATTGCCAAAGCAATTCTGTCTTTAATGCTGCCTGCAGGATTGTTTTTCTCAAGTTTGATCCAAACTTCGTGTTTGGTGTTAAACATTGAATTGATTTTTATATGGGGAGTATTCCCTATGGCTTCAAGAATTGAATTGTATTTCATGTTCACAGGTAATGAAAAGTAATATGAGTGTTAAATACTAAAATTAATAGGTTCATTTTTCATTTTACCGTCTCTGATCACTGTTTTACTTTCATGGTATACAACGCTGTATGCAGGCACACTTTTTGTGAGCCAGACATTACCTCCTATAATTGAGTCGTGTCCAACTACGGTATCGCCGCCCAGTATGGTAGTCCCTGAATAAATAATCACATTGTCTTCGATGGTCGGGTGACGTTTCTTTCCACGCATTTTTTTTGCCACCATGACGGCTCCAAGCGTTACTCCCTGATAGATCTTTACATTTTTACCGACAATTGTTGTTTCTCCTATTACTATTCCTGTCCCGTGATCGATAAAGAAATTTTCACCAATACTGGCTCCGGGATGTATTTCAATACCTGTTTTGCTATGAGCATATTCTGACATCATTCTTGGAAGAAAGGGAATTTTCTGTTCGTAAAGCAGATGTGCAAGTCTGTAAACAGTAATAGCATAAAAACCGGGATAATATAAAATAACACTTTCCACCGATCTTGCAGCCGGATCAAAATCAAGAAAGTGTTTTGCATTGTCCATCAAATCAGAATAGATAGAAGGAATTTTTGTAAAAAAATCAAGGCTTATGTCCCCTAATGATTTGTTAAGGGTATTCTCGAGCGGGCTCAACAAATTCCTGAAGTCAAGCTGCAACTGGGCAAGGTTTAATTCTATCTTTTGGTGAGTGCATTTTTTGTCAATTTTAAAGGGGAATAGAAAATTTATCAGATTTTCAGTGAATGTATGTGCTTTTATCATGGAAGGAACATCCTTCCGGAACTCATTATATTTTTCCAGCAAAAAGTCAGGAAAATTTTCAAAATTATCCATCATATATAATATTTTAATAAAGAAGTAATGTCCATAAAGGGAACAGGGATTTTAAGAATTATAGTGAAAATTTTTGGCTAACAACACATGCAAACGCCACCATTTGAAAAACCTTCAAGACAAGGCGGTAAAATTTGATGAAAAAAAGGAATGGGAACGTTTGCTTTCATAGTTATTTAACTATTTCGTATAAATTTCTTAAATATTTCTTTATATAAAGTCTAAATCCCCTAAAATTGTTCAATGTGTGTTAATAATTGTTCTTTTCCATTGCAATTAATTTGTTGTAAGAAGTAATTAATCCTTTTATGACTGATGAGCTAAATCCCTGATGCTCCATTTCATTCAAACCGGATATAGTGATACCCTGAGGAGTAGTGACTTTATCAATTTCTGCTTCCGGGTGCGAATTGTTTTCATGAAGTAGTTGTGCTGCCCCTTTTACTGTTTGAGATACAATGTATTCTGAGATCTCAGCACTAAAACCTATCTCGATTCCTCCCTGAGTGGCTGCTCTGATGAAGCGTAAGGCAAATGCAATTCCACAGGCCCCCAGCACAGTAACTGCATCCAGCAAATCCTCCTGAAGGATAATTGTTTTACCAAGCTGTTCAAAAAGAGCAAGAGTTTTTTCTTCTTGTTCTTTTGTTGTATTCCTGAAACATATGCATGTCATCGATTCTTTGATCTCGATAGCAGTATTGGGCATAATTCTGACGATGGGTTGTTTCCCAAGTGTATTTGAAATATCTGTAAGATTTATACCGGTAGCAGTAGAAACAAGAATCTGGTCAGATTGCAGAATGGGTTTAAGTTCTTCCAATACAGATGCGAATTGCTGAGGTTTCACGGATACGATAATCATTTCAGCATTGTGAATGGCTTTTTTTATATCAGTATCAACGGTGCTGAATCCAAGATCTTCAAGGTATTTGATTCTCAGTTTCCTTTTTTCACAAATGACTAGATTTTTATTTGTTATGCCTTCTAATGACAGGATCCCCCTGGCTATAGCAGAGCCCAGATTTCCTCCGCCAATAATGGCAATTTTTGTAAAGTTCATTAAGGTAGATTTTTAAAATGCCTGATTGGCAGGTAAAAATAAGTCAAATCAGGCATTAAAAGAAATTTAGTGAAACACAAATTCCAAAAACCCCGTCTGCAGGACAGTGAATAGGAATTTGTATATTGAACAATCCCGATAAATGAGTTTATTCTCTGATAGCTTTAATACCGGGTAATTCTTTCCCTTCCATATATTCCAGCATAGCTCCCCCACCTGTTGAAACGTAACTCACCTTATCGGCAAGTCCGTTTTTATTAATGGCTGCAACAGAATCGCCACCTCCAATGAGAGTATAGGCTCCATTAGAAGTAGCTTCAGACAATGCTTTTGCAACCGTCGATGTACCAACCGCAAATTTTTCCATCTCAAAAACTCCCATAGGCCCGTTCCAGAGAATTGTTCTTGAATTTTTAATAACTTCCGTGAAGGTGTTCATTGTATCCGGACCAATATCCAGGCCCATCCAGCCGTCCGGTGTTTCTTTTGTTTTTGAGATGTTAGTATTTGCCTCCGCATCAAATTTATCCGCATTTACTGCATCTGTTGGGATATATACCTTAACCTTATTTTTATCTGCTTTCTTTAAAATCTTAAGTGCTAAATCAAGTTTATCTTCTTCACACAGAGAGTTACCGATCTTTCCACCCTGTGCCTTGATGAAGGTATATGTCATTCCTCCACCAATGATAAGGTTATCAATTCGGGGCAAAAGATTTTCTATTACCTGTATTTTGTCCGATACTTTTGCTCCTCCCATAATTGCGGTAAACGGATTTTGCGATTTATTCAACACAGTATCCATTGCAATAAGTTCCTTGTTAATCAGAAAGCCGAACATTTTATTCCCGGCGTCAAAGTACTGGGCTATTATTGTTGTTGAAGCATGTGCTCTGTGTGCTGTTCCAAAAGCATCATTTACATAACAGTCAACTCCATCAGCAAGTTTTGATGCAAAATCAGGATCTCCTTTTGTTTCTTCTTTATAGAATCGTAAATTTTCCAATAAGAGAATTTCACCTTGTGCCAGGGATTTTTTTTGATCCAATGTTTTTTCACCTATACAATCATCAGCAAATTTTACGGTTACACCCGGAAGATGTTCTTCTAATTTGCTGATAACATGATGAAGTGAAAATTTTTTTTCTGGGCCCTCCTTTGGGCGACCAAGATGTGACATTATGATTGCTGAACCGCCATCATTAAGGATTTTATGGATTGTAGGTAATGCACCTCTGATTCTTGTATCATCTGTTACTTCAAAAGTTTCTTTATTGAGCGGCACATTAAAGTCGACACGCACAATAGCTTTTTTCCCCGAAAAATTATAATTGTCGATTGTTTGCATTGCAGTACTATTTGAGGTTTAAAATTGAGCTGCAAATGTAAACAAACTATTTTTATTTACCTTTGAAATCTATCTTACAGAATATAATTGACGTAGTTAAATAAGGAATAAAGACTGAATTAAAACAATGCTTTTTTCCCAAGTAATCGGCCAGGATGAATTAAAGAGAAAACTTATTAATTCTGCGATTTCCGGCCGTATACCACATGCACAACTTTTTTTTGGTCCGGAAGGTTCAGGATCCTTACCGTTGGCGATTGCCTATGCTCAATATGTTTTTTGTACTGACAGAACAGATACGGATTCTTGCGGACGCTGTCCGCATTGCATGAAAATCAAAAAACTCAGTCATCCTGATTTGCATTTCTCTTTTCCTGTGAACACTACTGGCAGAGTAGTCAAAGACCCTGTCAGTGATAATTTTATCAATGAATGGAGAGAATTCGTGATCTCAAATCCTTATTTCCTGGCAACTCAATGGTACGAAAA
The DNA here is from genome assembly GCA_016935615.1 of Bacteroidales bacterium. GTDB lineage: Bacteria > Bacteroidota > Bacteroidia > Bacteroidales > UBA10428 > UBA10428. The sequence continues at coordinate 91,663 of JAFGQO010000192.1, read as the reverse complement.
GATTGGTGTTGAGAATAAGCAAGGATTGATTAATAGAAAAGAAAGTGAAGAGATCATTAAAAAACTTAGATTTAAACCCTTTGAATCAGAATATAAGTTTATGATTATCTGGTTGCCCGAAAAAATGAATTCTTACTCTGCCAATGTGTTATTAAAATTAATTGAAGAACCACCTGAAAAAACAGTATTCCTTTTGGTAAGTGATCAACCCGAACAACTATTAACAACAATTTCTTCAAGAACTCAACCGGTTAAACTTGCCCGAATTGATAATGAATCCTTATCGCTGGAACTTATCGATAAATTTCAAATTGCAAAGAAGGATCTATCCAATATTGTCAGATTGTCAGGGGGGAGTTATTGTAGAGCTCAGGAGATCGTCCAATCAGCTGAAGATACTAATTTTTATCTTGATAGTTTTATACTAATTATGCGTTTGGTTTATTCGCGAAGCTTCCTTGAAATAAATAACTGGGTTGAAGAAATGTCAATCACAGGAAGAGAGAAATTGAAAAGCTTCTTAAGCTATAGTATCAAATTGATCAGGGAGAATTTTATACTGAACCTGAAAAATCCGGACTTGAATTATTTAACAAAAAACGAAGAAGTTTTTTCAAAAAAATTTCACCCCTTTATAAACGGGGGAAACGTCATAAGGGTCTATGAGGAGCTCAATAAGGCATATCTGGATGTTGAAAGAAATGCCTATGCAAAGATTGTTTTGTTTGATATGGTCCTGCAATTCATGAAACTTATACCAAATAAAAAATACCGGGGAAGTAAAAAACAATGAAATAACCGAATAAGTAAGATTTTAAGTCTGTTGTTTTTTTTAGATTTGCTGTTTCAAAGTAAGATTGAAAATATGAGTGATCAGAATATACAAGATACCAACAAAAACATCGAACCCGGAGAAGGGCATTCTGAACAAAATATTGAAAGGTGTTTGAGATCATGCGGGAAACTTACTTCTTTTGATTGGTTGAAAGACATATCGCTGATGAGTGATTTTCCGGAGATCGCAGAGATCAGATTTAAAAATACAAGGAAAGCATATTATCAGAATTCCAATCATTTGCCTTTGAAAAAAGGTGATATTGTAGCAGTGGAAGCTTCTCCGGGTCATGATATCGGAGTAGTATCTTTAACGGGCCAGATTGTTTTGTTAAAATTGATAAATGAAGGGATTGATTATAAAGACCAGGAATATAAAAAGATTTACCGTAAAGCAAAACAAACAGATATAGACAAATGGAATGAGGCGATAGCCCTGGAAGATCAGACAATGATCAAAGCAAGGCAGATTGCTGCTGAGCTGAAGCTTGATATGAAAATTGGGGATGTTGAATACCAGGGAGATAAGACCAAAGCGATTTTCTATTATATTGCTGATGAAAGGGTTGATTTTCGGGAACTCATTAAAGTATTGGCTGAAGAATTCAGGGTGAGGATTGAAATGCGTCAGATAGGGGCAAGGCAGGAGGCCGGAAGAATTGGAGGAATAGGAGCTTGCGGGCGTGAATTATGCTGTTCAAAATGGATAACAAATTTTGTATCAGTTACAACAAATGCAGCACGCTTTCAGGAAGTTTCGCTGAATCCGCAAAAACTGGCCGGACAATGCAGTAAGCTAAAATGCTGTTTAAATTATGAACTTGATGTTTATCTTGATGCCCAGGAAGATTTTCCTGATACATCCAGACCTCTTGAAACAAAACAAGGTAAAGCATTTCATCAGAAAACGGATGTTTTCAAACGTTTGATGTGGTATAGTATGGAATCAGAACATAAACAAAGTATAACCTGCCTTACTGTTGATCATGTAAATGAGATATTAAAGATGAATGAAAAAGGAGAATTGCCTGAACAATTGCAGGGAATAGAAGAGGCATCCATTGCATCGGTTATCGAGTATCAAAATTCAGCAGGAATAGAAAGTCTTACAAGATTTGAAGATACACCGGGAAAGCAAGAAAAAACAAAAAACAATAAAAGCAAACATCATCAGAATAAAAGAAGCTAAAATCGTACAATGCTTAAAAATTCTTTTTGGCATTCTTATAGTATTGAATTTTTCTTCCTGCAATACGGGAGAAATTTACGATAAAACATATACTATATCTTCCGACATATGGGTTTATGATGAGATCCTTGACTTTGAATTTACGGTTTCTGACACGTCGAGGTCCTATGATCTGTACTTACTTATCAGAAATTCAGGTGCATATCATTATAGTAATATCTGGCTTTTTGTAAAAACTTTTGCTCCTGGTGGGAATGTGCTTACAGATACTATTGAGATTGCTTTATCGGATGAAAAGGGCAGATGGTTTGGAAAAGGTATAGGTGATGTCAACGAGATGCAGGTTCCTTATAAAGAAAATGTATATTTTATTAACAGAGGAATATACAAAGTATCACTTCAGCATGCAATGCGAGATTCAATGCTTGAAGGGATTATGGATATAGGATTTAAATTACAATACCACCAATAGTTTTATTTGTGTCGATTGGAAAGTTGCAAAAATTTTCTGAAATGAAATCTTTTCAGAACGTCATTCAACCATCGTTCAGAGAAGTTTTTCATAAAGACTTTTTCCTGAAAGGGAGGTGGAATACCGACTTTTTTACTGAAGACCTTCCGATTACTGTTGAATTGGGATGTGGAAGAGGAGAATATTCTGTAGAGATGGCAAGATTGTTTCGTGAAAGAAATTTTCTGGGAATTGATATCAAAGGGGCAAGAATCTGGAAGGGTGCAAAAATAGCTTTGCATAATGGAATTGCCAATGTTGGATTTATCCGGACAAGGATTGATTTTATAGATTCTTTTTTTTCAAGAGATGAAGTGAGTGAAATATGGATCACCTTTCCTGATCCACAGTTAAAGAAAAACAGAAAAAGGCTTACTTCTGCCAGATTTCTGAACATGTATAAAAGCTTTTTAAAAGCGGATGGTTTGGTTCATTTAAAAACTGATAACCCTGAATTTTATAACTATACTTTGACTATTGCTGAATACAATAAACTTCAGATTGAGTTCAGCACTGACAATCTGTATACTCTCCCTGAACCTGAGAAAGTCCTGATGATTAAAACCTATTATGAAAGAATGTGGCTGGAACAGGAGTTAAGTATTCATTATCTGTGTTTTAAATTAAATGGAGATCATGCCATTGAAGAAGTCCCTGCGATCTGAAAGAAGCGAGAATTTTTTTCAACTGGTATATGATATAACCAAAACAATTCCGGAAGGAAGGGTTACAACCTATGGGGCCATAGCCAGGTGCATAGGATCACCGGGAGCATCGCGAATGGTAGGATGGGCATTGAATAATTCTCATACAAGTACAGGATATATACCGGCGCACAGGGTGGTGAACAGAAATGGTATACTGACCGGGAAATATCATTTCAGGCATCCCGAATTAATGCAGGAACTGCTGGAAAGTGAAGGGACTTTGGTAATTGATGATCAGGTAATTGATTTTGAAAAGAAGTTTTGGGATCCTTGTTCCAATTTAATCTGAATAAAAACTCGTATATTTGTTTCTTCTTATTTAGATTAAATATAGACAAATGCAAATTCAAGAGAAGGATGTAATTGAACTATGCAAAACCATAATTCATCCCGCGTCCGGCAAAGATATTGTTAGCCTGGGAATGGTTAAAGATATGCATATAGATAGTAAGAAAATTTCATTTAATCTGAACTTCCCTTCTGTTAACGATCCCTTAAAATCATCAATTAAAAAAGCTTGCGAAATAAAACTGAAAGAAAAATTTTCTGATCGGTTAGAGATAGAAGTTGGAATAGAAGCAAATATTAATCCAGTTCGGCCAAAAACAGAAAACGAGCCTTTGCCTGGTGTAAAGAATATTCTTGCTGTTGCTTCGGGGAAAGGAGGAGTTGGAAAATCAACTGTAGCAACAAATCTTGCCATTGCTTTTGCTAATACCGGGGCCAGGGTCGGATTAATTGATGCAGATATATTTGGTCCATCGATACCTAAAATGTTGGGATTAGAAAATCAAAGGCCGGAAGTAATCCGGGTTGAAGGTAAAGATATGCTTGTACCGATTGAAAAGCATCGGATGAAAATATTGTCCATTGGATTTTTTATTGATCCTCAGGATGCAACAGTATGGAGAGGACCAATGGCATCCAATGCTTTAAAACAGTTAATGAATGATACAGACTGGGGAGAGCTTGATTATTTATTCGTTGACTTACCTCCGGGCACAAGTGATATCCATTTAACGCTTGTTCAGACGGTTCCGGTTACAGGAGCTATTATTGTAAGTACACCGCAGGATGTAGCCCTTGCCGATGCAATCAAAGGAGTAAATATGTTCCGGAACAAAGCCATAAATGTCCCGGTATTAGGACTGGTTGAGAATATGTCATGGTTTACACCGGCAGAATTGCCGGATCATAAATATTATATATTTGGTAAAGAGGGTGGTGTTAAATTGGCACAACAACTTCAAATTCCATTGTTGGGACAAATACCCATAGTACAAAGTATCCGTGAAGGAAGTGATAATGGCACTCCCGCAGTTATTAAAAATGATATTCCCGGGAAAGTCTTCCGGAATATTGCCGAGGCTTTAAGAATAGAAATCATAAAAAGAAATGCAAATATTGAACCAACACAAAAAGTTGAAATTGCACATCAATCCGGGTCTGAATTAAAAAACAAATAACATGGCCAGTTTAAGCAAAAAACAGGTATTGGAAAAAGTAACTCATGCTCTCGAATCCATTCGTCCGTATTTAATATCTGATGGAGGAGATGTTGAACTGATTGAAATTACGGAAGATTTGGTTGTTAAAGTGAAGCTTGTTGGTGCGTGTGCTGGTTGTCCGTTTAGTATGCAAACTCTCAAAGCAGGCATAGAACAAACAATACGCAACGAACTTCCGGAGTTGAAAGAGCTGGTATCTGTTTAGTATGCATTCATATTTCATTGATTCCAATTAATTTTCTGTTATCTGATAAACAGAAAAGAAGATCTTATTTGGCTTCTTTTTATTTTTTTTGTATAAATCGTTACTATATCACAGGTAGAATATATTTTTACACAAAATATACTTAAGCATTTCGAGTTATATCATAATACTATTCGATAAACTGATAAAGTGAGTAAGATTTTTAAATATTCCGTTTGCATATCAATTTTTGTTTTTCTTATTGTTTCTTGTTCAACTAAAAAGAATACAGGCATAACCAGGTGGTATCATAATTTAACCAGCAAATACAATATACTTTTTAATGGTGAGGAAAGTTATAATAAAGGTATGCTTAAGCTGGAACAAAGTTATGATGATGACTTTACAGAAATAATCCCCGTATTTTTATATACACAAGAAGATGCCCTGGCTGCCATTGCCCCCGAAATGGACAGAAGTATAACAAAAGCCACAAAGCTGATAACCATGCATTCGTTAACCGTTAAACCTGATATTAAGGCTGATAAGGAACTTAGTCCCAAACAAAAGGAATTTTATAGTAGGAAAGAATACAACAAATGGATAGACGAAGCTTATTTATTGATGGGGAAGGCTCATTTTCATAAAATGGAGTATTCAAGGGCTGAGGAAGTGTTCAATTATATTTTATCCAATTATGCGGAAGACTATTCTATTTTTGAAGCCAGGATGTGGCTTGCCAGGCTGGCTAATGAAGAATCAAGATTCAAAGAATCAGAAGAGTTACTCAATTCACTTGAGCGAAATCTAGGATTACCCAAGAAACTAAAGGGAGAAGTCCAGGCTACAATAGCAGATTACTATATTAAACAGGAAAAGTATAATGAAGCCATAGAACACTTAAAAAGTGCTATTGAACACTGTTCAAGGAAGCCTGTAAAAACCCGTTATACGTATTTGCTGGCTCAGTTGTATTCACAGATAAATGAAAATATTCTTTCATCAGAATACTACAGCAAAGTAATCCGGATGAATCCCCCCTACAAAATGGCTTTTAATGCGAAAATAAGCCGGGCACTGGCATATCAATCAGGAGCTGGCATGAAAAAAGACATTGAGAAAGAATTAAGAAAAATGTTGAAGGATGATAAAAACATTGATTATCAGGATCAGATTTATTTTGCTCTCGGGAATTTATATTTTAAAGATAAAAATGAAGAGAAAGCAATTGAAAACTATAAATTATCATTGCAGGCAAGTACAGACAATTTAAAACAGAAAGCTAAAACAAATATTACTCTTGCTGATTTGTATTATTCCAGACCGGACTATATCAACGCCCAGGCATATTATGACAGTACAGTTACATTAATTGATGAAAATTATCCGAATTACAAGGTAATCTTAAATAAATCAGTAAGCCTCGGCAAACTGGTTGAATCTATCAATACGGTTCATTTTGAAGATAGTGTTCTTGCCCTTTCTTATTTATCAGAGGCCAAATTGTATGAGATAATAGATGAAATGATTGACAGAGAAACAAAGGCAGAGGAAGAAAGAATGATAAAACAACAGGAGTTAGCCCAACAACAAATAGATTTTCAGGCCAATAAAAATGATTTCGAATTGGCCGGGCAAGGAAATGCCTGGTATTTTTATAATTCGTCAGTAAAAAGTTTAGGTAAAAAAGAATTCATGCAGGTTTGGGGAAACAGAAAGCTGGAGGACAATTGGCGAAGAAAAAACAAAAGTTCCATAAGTTTTGGTGATTTGGACATTGAAACTTCTTTGTCTGAAGATGAGCAATTGGAAACAACAAAGACTGCTAAAATCATTACAAATAAAAAATCACGTGAATATTATTTGCAGTACATTCCATTTAGCGACTCGGCAAAACAGGCTTCTCATAATAAAATATCCACCGGTCTGTATACTATGGGTGAAATCTATGAAGAAGATCTGAAAGACAATCCCAAAGCCATTGAATCTTATGAAAACTTGCTGAATCGTTATCCGGGCAATGAAAATCGATTACAAGTATATTACAGACTTTACACGATTGCCAAAATAGAACAGGATAAAGACAGAGTCAGCAAATACCAACAGAAGATCATCAATGAGTTCCCAAACAGTAATTATGCAAAACTGATGACCAATCCAAACTATTTACAGGAACTGATGTCTCAGGAACATGCAAAAATCGAAGAATATAATATAACCTATAGCTTATTTCAGGCCGAAAACTTTAACCAGGTTATTGCCCGGGCTGAAAAAGCAATGAAAAATAACCCGGGACATGAATTGTATGCAAAATATGATTATCTATATACCATATCAGCGGGATTAAGAAAGGATACCCTTAGCTTTATTATGGATTTGCAAAAATTCAAAGAGAGATACCCATCCACTGATCTTGCTGAAAATGCAGAATTGCTTATTAAATATTTGCAAAACAAAGAACCCAGAATTATAGAGCTGCAAAAAAGAGAAGTAGCAAAACAATTGTTTTCAGTAACTTCTGATGAGGAACATTATTTTGTATACATTGTTCCGTCGGAGGCCAGGATCAATCAATTGATTTTCAATATTCTAAACTTCAATCTTGATAATTTTGATGATCTCAGGCTTGAGGTAAAAAAGGTAAATCTTGATAATAAAAACAATCTGTGTATGGTAAGCAAATTTAAAAATGGGGAAGAGTCAATGATATACCTGAAAAAGATCATTCTTGATGAAAATATCTTTGAGGATGTGGAAGTTCAAAAGGCTACAGCCGTTGTTATTTCTGAAACGAATTATAAAGCTCTGACCGACTCTGATAAAGCTGAAAAATATATTCTTTTCTTTAAAGACAATTACGGGTACTAACTATTTCGGGAACAATACTGTAAATGCTCTTTTATTCTCCTTAAATGGTTTTGTAGTAAAAAATCTAAAGTAACTTTAAAGGCTTATTCATATACCGGAAAAACAAAATCACAGTATGAAGAAGGTGCAAATATTATGGACTGATGATGAAATTGATCTGTTGAAGCCACATATCATATTTCTGAACGAAAAGGGTTATTGTGTTACTACGGCAAGCAATGGTGCTGATGCTGTTGATTTGGTAAAAACAAAGGATTTTGATCTGATATTCCTGGATGAAAATATGCCCGGAATGAGTGGTCTGGAAACGCTTAATATGATAAAAGAATACAAACCCGGAATACCGGTGGTGATGATCACAAAGAGTGAAGAAGAAGACATTATGGATGCTGCTATTGGTTCAAAAATTGCCGATTATCTGATAAAACCCGTTAATCCAAAACAGATATTGCTTTCAATTAAAAAGAATATTGATAACAAAGCATTGATCAAATCAAAAACCAGCTCAGACTATCAGGTCGATTTTGGAAATATTGGAATGCTAATTTCTTCTGCAGCATCATTTAATGATTGGGTGGACATTTATAAAAAGTTGATCTATTGGGAGTTGGAACTTGAAAATTCTCAGAATAATAATATGTACGATGTATTTAGAATGCAGAAGGCCGAAGCAGATGTAGAATTCAGCAAATTTATCAGGAGAAATTATACTTCATGGTTAAAATCTGATTCAGATACTTCACCATTGTTATCATCCAAAGTTTTCCAGACTTTTGTATTTCCGGAAATGAAGCAGCATAAGAAACTTGTTTTCATACTGATTGATAATTTACGATTCGACCAATGGAGAATAATTCAACCCTTAATTAATGAATATTATCTTACCGAAGAAGAAATAGCTTTTTGCAGTATACTTCCAACATCTACACAGTATGCGAGAAATGCAATTTTTTCGGGTCTGATGCCGGATGAATTGCAGAAAAAGTATCCTCAGTACTGGAGAAACGATGATGATGAGGGTAATAAAAACGAGTTTGAAGAAATACTATTACAAAACCAGTTAAAACGTAACGGGAATAATGTAAAACTTGCTTTTGAGAAAATTTTTAATAACCGAATGGGAGAAAAAGTTCTGGAAAACCTTTCAAATATTCTTCAAAATGATTTAATCGTACTGGTTTACAATTTTGTTGATATGTTATCTCATGCAAATACGGATGTGGAAATGATCCGGGAACTTGCTGTAAATGACTCCGCCTACAGATCATTAACTTTATCCTGGTTTGGGCATTCACACATTATGGAATTATTAAGAGAACTTTCAGAGAAAAATATCCGGGTAGTAATAACAACAGATCATGGAACAATCAGGGTGAACAGAGCCATCAAGGTTATTGGAGACAAGACAACATCAAAAAATCTGAGATACAAATTGGGCAAAAATCTTTCATATAATTCCAAAGAAGTATTTGAAATACAAAATCCGTCTGATGCAAAACTTCCAAAATCAACCGTGAGTTCAAAGTATATTTTTGCATTTAATAATGATTTCCTGGCCTATCCGAATAACTACAATTATTATGTAAAATATTTTACAAACACATATCAGCATGGTGGTATTTCAATGGAAGAAATGATATTGCCTTTCATAAAACTTAAATCAAAAGGATATTAAACAGATTGAGCAGTTGAAGTAACTGTTTTCAAGTGGCAATAATTGATTTAAAAATGAAAAATTACAGTTTCGTTTTTACTCTTGAAGATGTTGACAAAATAGCCAGTGAATTTCTTTGCGTAACAAATGGGCTAAAACATTTTGCGTTTTTTGGCACAATGGGAGCGGGCAAAACCACCCTGATCACTTCCATTTGTAAAATCCTTGGAAGTGACGATCTTATTAGCAGCCCTTCATTTGCAATTATCAATGAATATTCATCAGAAGCAGGAGAACCTATTTTTCATTTTGATTTCTATAGAATAAATAATCCTGTTGAATTGCTGGATATTGGTTTCAATGAGTATTGCTCAGCAAATGCATATTGTTTTATTGAGTGGCCTGAAAAAGGCGAAAACATAATTCCGGAGGATTTTATAAGGGTGGATATTCAGGTTTTATCGGATAAAAAAAGAAGGTTGTCTTTTAAGATATAATCACTTGTTAAGTTTTTTATGTGTGTCAACTAAATAACTGCACTATATTTGGTAAATCGTTCAATTCATTAGTATCTATCTGTATCAGTAATTAAATTTCTACAATTATGGCCGATCAGAATTCAGATGCATCCAGTAAACCTTTGATGTATACTGGATTAATGCCACAGGAGGAAATGCTTGAATTAGGTAAAAAGCAGAAAAAACTGGTCATTGGTATACCAAAAGAAGATCATCATTATGAAAAAAGAGTATCGCTTACTCCTGAAGCTGTTGAAGTGCTTATTAACAATGGACATGAGATATTGATTGAATCAGGAGCAGGTGACGGAGCAAATTACAGTGATAAAGATTACAGTGAGCACGGAGGTTTTATTGTTGATACACGCAGGCAGGCTCTGGGGACTGACATTGTTCTTAAAGTTGCTCCATTTAATGACAAAGATATCGAGTTTCTAACAGGAAATCAGGTGGTTTTTTCATCTCTTCATGTGAATAAACAAAGTCAGGATTATATTAAGAAATTGATGAATAAAAAGGTAACCTGTGTGGCTTATGAATATATTCAAAATGAATTTGGGCGTTATCCGGTTCTTCAATCCATGAGTGCTATTGCTGGTAATGCTGCTATTATGATAGCAGCGGAACTTCTTTGTAATACATCCGGAGGGAAAGGGATAATACTTGGAGGAATTTCGGGGATTACTCCTACTGAAGTCGTAATTATAGGGGCCGGCACTGCTGCTGAATTTGCTGCCCGTGCAGCCATTGGGATGGGAGCTTTTGTCAAGGTCTTTGACACCTCAGTTCAAAAACTTGAAGAGCTTCAAAGGAGTATTGGTATACGTATGCATACGTCAATTTTTCATCCGCAAGTGCTTATGCGTACGTTAAAATCGGTTGACGTGCTTATTGGTGCTGTTACTTTACATGATTCCGGACCAAGATTTTTTGTTACGGAAGATATGATTAAGATCATGAAAAAAGGATCAGTTGTGATTGATTTGAGTGTTGACCAGGGAGGGTGTATTGAAACATCTGAGTATCGCTCTTTGCAAGAGCCCGTTTACAAAAAACATGATGTTATCCATTACAGCGTGCCCAATGTTCCTTCAAGGGTTGGACGCACGGCCTCCATTGCTATCAGTAATATTATTTCACCTATTATGCTCGATATGGGGAGTATTGGGGGTATTAAACCTTTAATAAAAGGGAAACCGGGACTCAGACAGGGAGTGTATATCTATAATGGAATTCTTACGAATGAGTATATAGGCAACAGGTTTGACATTCCGTCAAAAGATATTGAATTGTTAATGGCTGCATTTTAAAAAATCACTCTTCCTTTTTAGCTCTTGTAATGTTTATACTACATTTGCATTTTCAATCAAATCCTGTAATACTATGAATGAGATTTTTTGGGGCATAATGCTGCTCGTTAATTTTTTTTTAGTCATTCTGGCATACAAGTTGTTTGGAATCAGAGGACTTTTTATCTGGATACCTATAGCAACAATTGTTGCAAACATACAGGTAGTGCAAACCATTAAATTATTCGGTTTAACGGCAACGCTGGGAAATATTGTATATGCGACCTCATTTCTTGTAACGGATATTCTAAGTGAATTGTATGGGAAAAAGGAAGCGAATAAGGCTGTCTGGATGGGATTTTTCAGTGTAATAGCAATGACCGTTCTGATGAATCTGGCCCTGTTTTTCAAACCACTTGAAGGCGATGATTTTTCTTTATTAACATACAAAAGTCTGGATACAATTTTTAGTTTAATGCCTCGTATTGTTCTTGCCAGTTTATTGGCATATCTTATTTCTCAACATCATGATGTCTGGGCGTATCATCTTTGGAAAAATAAATTTCCGGGAATTAAAAAAATCTGGTTAAGAAATAATTTAAGTACTATGATATCTCAATTGCTGGACAGCCTGATCTTTACATTTGTGGCATTCTATGGAACATTTGAATTGAAAATTCTGGGAGAAATCTTTATCACTACTTATGTGCTTAAATGGATTGTAGCTCTTGCGGATACACCATTTATCTACTGGGCCATTAAGATCAAACCGCTGGTAAATAATGACAAGTAAAAAAGGCGTACCTGGGAGGCACACCTTTTTTTACTAACCCTAACCACTTAACTTATTTAACCCAAATTCTTTTGGTAATGTTTGTATTGTCGTCAAACGAAATTTTGATCAAATACAAACCAGTATTCAGCATGCTAATATCTATTTTAAGGCTATTTGACGGTTCTGGCTCATGATATAGTATCTTTTGACCAACAACATTCAGTATTTCAACATGCGCAATTGTTTTTTCAGACTCAATTGAAATCGTTTCTTCAGTGGCGGGATTTGGGAAAATTATTACCTCAGGATCTTTTACTGTATAATCAAATGAAGTATTTCCTTGTAATCCTGCAGTCCATAGTCCAAGAAAAAAAAGCAACGCTATTTTCTTTAATGATTTCATACAATAGTATTCTTCAAAAAACATGCCATTTGTTAATTATCGATGCGTACAATATTTATTGCATTACCTGAAAAAATGAGTGATCAGTATAGGTTGAAACCATTCTGATATTGGTTACTGCTTTTTTTGAATTCGGGATTATTTTGATAAATATGACAGCGGAAAATCCTTACAATGAAACAATCGCATTCTGTTTTCCTTTTCAATGTATTCAAATTATTCCTATACACAATACTCCACTTTATATAAACAATAGACCCCCTGATCCTGTTTCAGAATTTTCATTTTTGTAATTAAAACGGATTGAAATGAGAAAAGTATTTACTGGTTTACTGATTGCCGTTGTTATGATTTCCCGGGCACAGGTATGTGAATTGGATACTTTTAACGGTCCGACTTATTTTGACACGTATCATGAATACTTTAACAATCAGGCTAAATGGTCGTGTTATAATGTGCACGATCCAACGGTATGCAAGGATGGGGACTGGTATTATATGTATAATACAGATGTTGGATTGGGATACGACCCGGGTACAGGTACATTGAAGCGCCGATCACAGGATCTGGTAAATTGGGATTTTTTAGGACAGGCTTTTGATGGCATACCGGAATCGGCTCGCGAATTCTTTTTGATCTATAATCCGGAGTATACCGATAATGGAATATGGGCTCCTTTTTTAATGAGATACAAGGATGAATTCCGGTTGTATTATTCAGCTCCCGGGGGACTGGAAGGGGAAAACCTGGCTTTCATCGGTTGGGCAATCAGCAGTTCGGCTGACGGCCCCTGGGAGGACAAAGGAAAAATTACTTCTTCTACACCCGGTGATACTATTAATGCAATTGATCCTTCTGTAATCATTGACAGTATCAGCGGCCGGCACTGGATGGCTTATGGATCTTACGAAAACGGATTGTATGTGGTAGAACTTGATTCGACTACCGGCGGATTAAAAACCATCGGTGACAGGGGCGTGCGTATTGCCGGGCGAAGCGGAGGCAGGCACCGTGCCATCGAAGGGCCGGAATTTAGTTATCGGAATAGCTGGTACTACCTGTTTGTTTCATACGATTGGCTGGAGGACTATTATAATGTAAGGGTGGGACGATCGCAAAATCCAAACGGTCCCTACCTGGATATTAACGGGGTGAATATGGCTGAATATTCGGACAATTGGCCGGTAATTCAGAAACCTTACCGATTTAATCATCATGAGGGATGGCAGGGAACCGGACATTGTTCGGTGTATAATGATGAAGGCAATTATTTTATGTTTAACCAGGCCAGACCCAGTACGGATATCTATAATATGGTGCTTCATACACGTAAAATTTTCTGGATAGACAATTGGCCGGTTTTGTCCCCGGAAAGATATGCCGCTGTTCCGCAATGCTCAATTGCAGCTGATTCACTGGTTGGGAAATGGGAACACATGCTCCTGGAATATAAAGTTGGCATACTCCATTCCACTTCCACGATCATTGAATTAAAGAGTGACGGCACCATTGACGGAGATGTTTCATCAACCTGGGAATTGCAGGATAGTCTGCTAACCTTGCGTTGGACTAACGGTGAAACCATTCAAAAAACCATTGTTTCATGGGGTTGGGATTGGGAAAATCCCTGCCAGACAATTCTCTATACAGGTATGGATGATGAAGGGCTGAATGTCTGGGGGAAAAAAATTAACCGGGAAGCTGTTGATACCTATACAAAACTGGTTCCAGGAGCAGCGTACCAGATCAGAAGTCATTATAGCAATATGCTTATCGAAGTTCCGGATGGAGCCGATGAAGACGGAGTTACCATAAGGCAGGGAAAAGAAAATGGAGAAAACTATCAATTTTGGAGAATTGCAGAAGCAAACGATGGGTATTGGTACTTCTTTGCTGAACACAGTGATGCGTTTCGGGTAATTGAAGTGCCCGATGGGAATCCCGATGCAACCTTTCTGAGACTTGGAACCTTTACCGGGGAAGACAAACAAAAATTTAAGATTCAATATAAAAATGACGGATACTTTAAAGTATTTACCAAAGTCAGCAACGATACCAAATGTTTTGATCTTTATGATTTCTCTATTGAAGAGGGAGGATTTATCAGCCAGTGGATCGATCTGGATGGGGTTAACCAGGCCTGGAGATTCAAAAGAATTGATTCACTGGGAATAGATAATACACTTGAAGTACCACAAAATGTATTGCCTGATATCCGCATTTATCCGAATCCCTTTATTGATGAACTTCATGTTGACCTGCATCAGGTCAACAGAATTCATCGCATAGAACTGATCGATGCACAAGGTCGTGTTGTAGCTGGTATGGATGGAGATAAACTGCATGAAGAAATTATAAGTATTCCCGTTAGAGTAGAAGGCAACTTGTTCCTGCTGAAAATCTATAAACCGAATGGTTATTTTGTGAAGAAAGTGATAAAAATTAAACGTTTATAGAAATCGGCTTGTTTCCGGTTTCATTTTAATTAATTCCCGCAGATCGCCCGGTTTGAAGTCCTTATTTTATTTACTCAGGAAGAATTGTTACGGGGGAAAACACAATTTTTAAAGGTGAAAATTACTTTTTAAAAAATTGCCCTTAAATTTGTAACTGTATTCACAAAGTGATTTAGTAACTTGAATCCTGAGAGCGTATTGACTACGTCGAGCTCGCAAGCTCGGTTGACTACGTCGAGCTCGCAAGCTCGGTTGACTACGTCGAGCTCGCAAGCTCGGTTCCCCATAGTCCTGCCTGCCATGGCTTATGGCGGGTAGGCTGCTGCGGGGTCAGCGAGCGCAAAAAAACAAAGAAGGATCGAAGATTCCTCGCTGCTTACGGCAAGGAGCTTCAAATGATTACAGCTATTTTACAAAACTTAGGGTATGTATTCCGGGAGATATGTCATAATCATAACACTTCTGCTTCTATATACTGCCAGCCAGGGAGAAGCGCAATACGATGTTTCGGAACCATTATACAGAATTACTTACCTTACCTCCGATGATGGACTCTCTCAGAACACAGTGGATTGTATATTGAAGGATAGTCGGGGATTCATGTGGTTTGGCACCTGGAACGGACTCAACCGTTACGACGGGTATTCTTTTAAGGTATACAAGCATGAGGGTAAAGCAAGCGATGTATCAAATAATTTTATTTATTCAATTTGTGAGGACAGTACCGGTAACTTATGGATCGGAACACGCAACGGACTTAACCTGCTGGAGTTTAAAACAGATCGGTTTATCAGTTTTTTTAACGATAACCTTGATCCGGCTAGTATATCCGGCAACTGGATCAACACAGTGTACTGCGATCCTGAAGGAACAATCTGGGTCGGTACCAATGGCAACGGATTAAACCGGATTGTGCCAGGAACTGTGCAGGATAAGTATATTTTCAAGCATTTTAATACTCACTCGGTTTCATCCTTCAGACTTTCCGGAAATACGATCAATAGCATCTATTACGACAGCAAAAACCGGTTCTGGATTGGTACAGAAAACGGGCTGACCCTTTATAATAAGCTACATGATACATCCGTTGTTTTTATTAATATACCCTATGATGACAATAGCCTGACCTCCGATGAAATTCGATGTGTTTATGAGGATCGCACAGGGATTATCTGGATTGGAACCATTTTTGGACTTAATCGTTGGACGGAGGGAACAAACCGGTTTATCCGTTATTTTAATAGTATAGATGATCCGTATAGTCTTTCTCATTCCAATATTAATCAAATAGCGGAGGATCCTGAAGGCAGATTATATATTGCAACTCTTGGCGGGCTTGATTATTATGATCGTGAAAGAGATGGATTTCATCATTTGCCGGTTTACGAACTGGAAAATTTGAGTCTGAATAATGAGTTTATTAACTCGTTGCTTTGCGATGAATCGGGACTTGTATGGATTGGCACTGAGAAAGGCGGCATTAACCGGTTTAATATATACCAGAAACAATTTGGTTACTACTCGGCAGAATCGGGGAGAAAGCCAAAATTAAATCATAACACGGTAAATTCTATCCTGGAAGAGGATCATCTGTTGTGGGTAGGAACTGCAGGGGGAGGATTAAACCTGATCAACAGGAAAACCGGGAAAGAAAAGTATTTTACTTTCAATCCCAGAGCAGACAATTCTCTGAGTAATGATTTTGTCACATCTCTTTGCAGGGACAGGAATAATAACCTCTGGGTAGGAACATGGGGAGGCGGCTTTTCAAAACTTATCTCCGCGAATGGTGATGGAATATTCAGACATTATCAGAATGAAGCAGGTAACGAAAAAAGTCTGATTAACAATTTTGTATCGACAATTTATGAGGACGATGAAGGAAAAATCTGGGTTGGGACCGAAGGAGGGCTCGATCTTTTTGATCCAAATAATAATCGTCTTACTCATGTTTTAAATCAACCTGTTTCGGGTGATCAACTTTCCGAAGTGGGATGTATTCTGCGCGATCATTACGGCAATCTTTGGATTGGTACACGCAATGGCCTATATTACATTTCGAATGAACATGTTGCCTTGATTAAAAAGTTCCCCAACAAAATTCCATTTATTTGTTTCAGAAGTGATCCGGATAATACGGCTTCCCTGAATGAGAATTATGTTATATCCCTGTATGAGGATAATAACAAAAGCCTTTGGATCGGAACTTACGGAAATGGATTGAATAAGACGGACTGGGACGGGATCAACCCGGACGATATAAAATTTGCACATTATACTCAAAAAGAGGGATTATGCAACAACGTGGTCTATGGCATACTGGAAGATGATCATCATAATCTGTGGCTAAGTACCGATTATGGCTTGTCTCGGTTTCATATAGAAAACGAAGAATTTAGTAATTATTATGTAGCCGATGGACTTCAGAGCAATCAGTTTTACTGGAGTGCTGCAGCCCATGGAGCAAACGGGATCCTCTATTTCGGAGGGATGAAAGGCATCAACTATTTCGATCCGGAAAATATCGTAAACAACCAGAATCCGCCAACTCCCATATTGATTGATTTTAAGATATTGAATAATGTGGTTGAGCCTGGAAAACCTTTCGGAAAACGGATCATTCTGGATAAATTGATCTCAGAAACGGAAGAGGTCCGTTTAAACCACCGGGAGAATACATTTTCTCTTGAATTTTCAGGCTTAAGTTATCATTTACCTGAAAAGAACAGGTATGCATATAAACTTGAGGGAGTTGATGAAGATTGGATAAAAGTAAGTTCTTCCCGGCGATTTGCCAATTACACCAAGTTACCGGGGGGGGAGTATATTTTTCGTTTAAAGGCTGCCAATAATGATGGACTCTGGAATGAGAATGCTGCTACCTTAAAGATTATTATTAGACCACCTTTTTGGAAAACCGGATGGTTCCGGATCCTGATCGTTGCTGTTATGATACTTTTAATTGGCATTTATCTCAGATTGCATACCCGTTCCCTGAAGTTGCAAAAACGAAAATTGGAGGAACTGGTAAGAGAACGCACGGCGCAGATTGAGGATCAGAAGGTGAGGTTAGAGCAACAAAATACTGAGATTATGCAACAGCGTGACCGGCTGATTCAGCTGAATAAAAAGGTGAAAGCGGTGAATCAGTTGAAACTTAAATTTTTTACCAATATATCCCACGAATTCAAGACCCCGCTTACTTTAATGCTTGGACCCCTTGAAAAATTACGGGGAAGATGGAAATCTGAGAGCGACAGCATGAAACAGATTAATTTGATTACGCGGAACGCTGAACGTTTATTGCACCTGATCAATCAGCTTATGGATTTTCGTAAAATAGAAAAAGGGAAGATGAGTTTGCATGTACAGGAGGGTAACCTGGGAACCTTTATTAAAGGTATCCTGGAAGCTTTCAACGATTTGGTTGTACAGAAAAATATTGATCTGGTTTTTGATTGTTCCATCAGCGATAAATTGGTCTGGTTCGATCATGAAAAGCTTGAAAATGTATTGTTTAATTTGCTTTCGAATGCAGTCAAGTACACTCCTGAGAGAGGGACAATAAATGTCCGGGTGAAATTTATCAATCCTGTCAGGTCAGATGTTTTGCAAAGGGCGCATAAGAAAAAGGATACCTATACGCATGTACAAATTGAAATAGCCGATACCGGGATGGGTATTAGCAAAGATAAATTGCCCAATATTTTTAAACGTTTCTACCAGGCAGAACAAATAAACGACAATACAATGGGAAGTGGTATTGGTCTCTCGTTAACACGAGATTTAATCAAGGTACATCGTGGTTCTGTTGCTGTGGATAGTAAGCCCGGGGAAGGCACTACTTTTACAATACAAATGCCATGTTGCAGGGAGGCTTTTTCCGAGGAAGAAGTGACCCAGACCAATCTCGGTCAGTCGAATCTGAAAAATCACATGAATATGCTAAAACATATTCTTGAAAATCAGCTGAGTATAAATGAGGACTTGCCCGTACTGAAGTTGGAGCAGTATGCAGGAAAACCGCTTCTGCTGGTGGTTGAGGATAACCGGGAGTTAAGAGAGTTTATAGCCAGCAGGCTGAATCAGCAATTTAACATTTTGATGGCTGAAAATGGAGAAACTGCTTTTGAACTGGCAAAAAAACACAATCCCGATCTTGTAATATCGGATATCATGATGCCAGTGATGAATGGTCTGCAGCTTTGCAGGATACTTAAGGAAAAGATCGAGACCAGTCATATTCCGGTGATACTATTAACGGCAAAAGGTACTGTCGAGAATCAGATAGAAGGTTATAAAACCGGAGCCGATGAATATATTCCAAAGCCTTTCAATATGGAGCTGCTTGAAACCAGGGTGCAAAACCTGATTGATTCAAGAAAGCGTCTCCGCAGAGCTTTTGCAAATCATGATCCGGTTGGTCCGGAAGAGATCACAAAAAATCCCACAGACCAGAAATTTTTGCGTAAAGCGCTTCAACATATCGAAAAAAATCTGGATAATACGGAATTCAATGTAAATGATTTTGCTTCGGTAATGTGTGTAAGCCGCAGTCTATTGCATAAAAAACTTACTGCCCTGACCGATCAGTCAGCAACCGACTTTATTAATACCATTCGTCTGAAAAAGGCGAGAGAACTCATGTTATCCGGCTCCTATAATATTTCGGAAGTTGCCTATACAGTGGGCTATAACGATCCAAAATATTTTAGCCGCCTCTTTAAGAAACATTTTAATGTATCTCCTTCCGAATACATTAAGGAACTTCGGACCAAGGTCGGGTAACAGGAATAAGGTATAGTATGTCTTTATTTTCATGGTGTTGTTTATTGTCAACACATCTATTAGTAAACCTGTAAACAATAGTCCACTTATCCGAAACATATCTCCACCTGTTTTGGTGAGTCCTCACGTATTTTTGGGCTGACATCTGATATTGCAGATGGATCTTAACCTATACTAATCTAATTCACTAACCTAATTTTTACAACATGAAAGGATTCGTAATAAAACTGTGCGCTTTGCTTTTTATCCTGACAGTATTGAGTCCGGAATTACTGCATGCACAAAATACAGTTACCGGTAAGGTAACTGATTCTTCAAACGGTGAACCCTTAACGGGAGTCAATATTGCAATTAAAGGAACTATGGAAGGAACGGTTACCAATCTGGAAGGAGAATTTAGCCTTAAGGTTGATGACCCAAATGCCGAATTGGTTTTTTCCTATGTGGGCTACCTTACCGAGACTTATTCGCTCGGGGGGAGTTCACATGTTGAACTGGCCATGGTGCAAGACCTGCTTTCACTCGAGGAACTGGTAGTTATTGGCTATGGTTCTGCCAGGAAAAGCGATCTTACGGGTTCTGTAGCCGTAATCAACACCGAAAACCTTGACAAGATCCAGGCGAATGATGTTTCCAAATTACTCCAGGGACAGGCAGCCGGTGTATCTGTGACCGGCAGCGGGGAACCAGGAGCTGTTGCAAAGGTAAAAATTCGTGGAATCGGTTCTCTCGGTAATACAGAACCCTTATACGTGGTTGACGGTGTGCCCCTGGCCAATGCAACCAATGTGGACGTTGGTCATTTTGAAGGACAGTTTCCCCTGGGAGTGCCCTCAGGAGGTATTTCGGATTTGAATCCAAATGATATTGAATCCGTACAAATTTTAAAGGATGCATCTGCTGCTGCGATTTATGGATCACGGGGAGCCAACGGTGTGATAATTATTACCACCAAGCGAGGACAGGCAGGGGGAATGAAAGTTACCTACGATGGCAGCTTTGGGATACAAAACATCACTCACCGGATGGATGTTTGCAATCGTGTGCAATTCCAGGAAATGAACAACGTGGCCAGGGAAAATGCCAGAGAACGGATTGCTCCGGCCAATAATCCTGATACCTCCCTGTTTATTGATGATGTCGATACCGACTGGCAGGAAGAAGTATTCACAACAGGACATATCACCGATCATAACCTGTCACTCCAGGGAGGGAATGAAAATTCAAGCTATTATGCCAGCCTGAACTATTTTGATCAGACCGGCACCATGGTAGGACCTGGCCCACGCTATACAAGATATTCGGCTACTCTTAATCTTGATCAAAGCAAAGGCAGGTTTAAATTTGGCCAGTCCTTTTTCTATAGTTATTCTAACCAGATCAGGCTTACAAATTCACAATGGGCCAATCCGATCTATGAAACCATTAGCGCATTGCCTACTGTTTCTGTGTATGACGAAAACAATATAGGAGGTTATGGCGGGGGCATCGATGAGATCCATGACCAGATTGCCGGTAACCAGGTTGCCTTTAACAATCTGAAGAACAATTATCTGAAACGCTACCGGTTCAAAGGAGTACTCTATGGTGATGTGGAAATTATCTCAGGTTTGAACTATAAGATCAATTTAAGCTACGACCGTTCCGACTGGCTCAACCACGAGTTTTACCCGGTTTTCGAAATTGGTTCCCGTCATGTAAATACCATTGCCTTCCTGAATGAGTGGAGGGGTGAAAATCCATACATGCTGATGGAACAAACACTAACGTATAATAAGAGTTTTGCAGGGAATGATATTACTGCTATGATAGGACATTCCGCACAACACGATTATCAACAGCAGAATTATTCTCATTCCGAAGGATTTACAGAACCTTACCTTGAGGTAATCGGTGCAGGGCCGGATAACCAAACTGCATTGGGTGATCTTTTTGAACACCGTATGTTGTCCTATTTTGGTCGGTTGGTATATACTTACAAAGATCGTTATCTGGCTACGATCAATTTGCGTCGTGATTACTCATCCAGATTTGGTTCAAATAATAAGTATGGTAATTTTCCTTCTTTTTCGGCAGCGTGGAAAATTCATAACGAGAGCTTTTTTAATGTCAATTTCATCAGTATGCTGAAGATCCGCGGAGGGTGGGGTAAAATCGGTTCCGATGCAATTGGCGATTATCTCTATGAATCGTATATCAATAATGCAGTAACATATCCTTTTAACGGAGAACTGCCTGCTGCCGGAATCCAAAGCAATATCATTGATCCGTCTATCAAATGGGAGGAGAGAATAACCAGCAATGGAGGTATCGACATGGCTTTTTTTGCCAATAAACTTGAGATTACCGTTGAATACTATCATAATGAAGCGAACGATATTTTGTATGCAGTACCGGTACCCTGGTCTACAGGGACTGTTCTGAATCCAACCGTCAATTCGGCTTCCATGACAAACGAGGGATTTGAATTTGTAGTTGGTTACCGGAAATACGAAGGGGAATTCCACTGGAATATAAGTGCAAACCTTACAACTTTGAAGAACGAAGTTACTAAACTTGGGAAAGACGATGAACCTGTACTCAGATACATGAGCAGAACAGCAGTCGGGCATTCAATGGGTGAACTGTACGGATGGGATATGATCGGGATCTTCCAGACGGAGGAAGAAATAGATGCACATGCTACCCAGCAAAATGCACAACCGGGGGATATCAAATTTCGTGATGTAAATGAAGACGGTATTATTAATGACGATGACCGTATTTATATGGGCAATGCTTTTCCCACCCTGACAGGAGGACTGAACTTCAGTTGTGACTATAAGGGTTTCGATTTCTCTTTATTCCTGTATGGAGTTTACGGTAACAAGATCTATAACGGGCCAAGCAATATCCTCAACGAAATGAAGTATGGGAATTACTCAGTTGAATCTTACGAGAACTACTGGCGCGGAGAAGGAACAACGAATGAGTATCCGCGACCTACGGTATTGGACCGGAACCAGAACAATCGTATGTCACAACGGAAAATTGAGGATGGAGCCTACCTGCGCATACAAAGTATGCAACTGGGGTACACTTTTCCTAAGAACATTATCGATAAGATCCCGGGTGTAGAAACCTTACGGGTCTATATAGGGGCTCAAAACCTGTACACATTTACAAAGTATACGGGTTTCGATCCTGATATTAATAACGACGGACTTTACCTTCGTGGTGAGGATTGGGGTTCTTATCCTGCACCCAGGACCTTAAATGCCGGAGTGAAAATTGTCTTATAACAACTATTAAAACAGACTATTATGAAAATTATAAATAAGCTGCTTGTACTGTTGGGATTTATGGTAATAGGGAATTCCTGTACCGATGATTTCGTTGAATTGACCAATCCCAATGACCACACGACCGGATCATTCTGGAAAACTGAGGAAGATGCTGTCAGGGGAATTAATTCAGTTTACATGGCACTGCTATATGATGGATTGTATATGCGGCTGTATCCATGGATAATGGATGTACGAGCCGATGATATGCGCAACACTTCACCCTGGTGGACTACCGATCTTTCCAACTATGTTACTTCTCCTGAAAATCCATGTTACAGCACCCCCTGGGCAACCCAATACAAAGGGATCTTCTGGGCCAACCAGATCCTTGAATATGTGCCCGGGATTGACATGGATGCTGGTTTGAAGGCCAGGATCATTGGAGAAGCAAAATTTCTGAGGGGATTATACCACTATCACCTGGTGATTTTATATCGGAATGTACCTTTGATAATCAGCCTGCCTGCAAATTCCGATGAATTTTTCCCTTCGCAGGCTCCTCCTGAAGAGACCTGGGCTCAGGTAATTTCTGATTTTGCCGATGCTGTGGAAGCATTACCGGTAAAGGAAAACTATGCTGCTTCGGATCTAGGAAGAGCCACCAAAGGTGCAGCAGCCGGTTATCTGGCAAAGTCATTAATGATCACTCAACACTGGAATGAGGCAGAGCCTGTTCTTAAGGGGATTATTGATGGTGATTACGGTTCATACAGCCTTGTTGAGAATTATCGGGACAATTTCACGGAAGCAAACGAGAACAATAGTGAATCGCTTTTCGAAGTACAGTTTGATCGTGACGTGGGAGGTACGTATTTAGGTTGGGATGGAGAACCGCAGCCGGATTGGAGCAAAACCTCCGGCAAAGCCAGAACATATGCCCCGCTAGGTTATGGTTGGGGTGATATTACACCCACCGATTGGATCTATGACGAGTTTATGGAGGAAACGACTGTAAACGACAGCATTGATCCGCGGGCCAAAGCCAGTATGTTTTTCGATTATCCGGGATGCCTGGTTTATGGAACGCCGTTTAATGAATTGGCTCTTCCAAACTTCGTACATGTGCGTAAATATCTTAATGATGATACGGAGGCTGATGAAACAGAATGGCGATCAGGAATAAACGAAAGGATCTTGCGCTATTCCGACATTCTTTTGCTTTATGCTGAATGTCTGAACGAATTGAACAGGACCGATGAAGCCTATCCTTATATTCAGGAAGTGCGTGACAGAGCTGAATTGCGTGATCTGGCCGTTGTCCGGCCCGGCATGACGCAGGAAGAAATGCGCGATCAGCTTGATCATGAACGGGCACTGGAACTGTGTTTCGAAGCCCACCGCTATGTTGATCTTGTACGCTGGGGATATTTTGACAACCCGGCAAAAGTCCAGATGTTGATCGGACGGGATGAAGAATATGAGGACTGGAGCCCAGGACGTGAATACCTGGCAATTCCGCCAACAGAGCTGGATGTAAATCCAAATTTACATCAGAATGAGGGTTGGGAATAATGAATAAATAATACTTCAATCGGGGTCATGAACAGTATGGACATGGCCTTGATTCTTAAAAACTTTTACGGCAGAATGAAACAGTTGATCTGTATGCTGATTGCTATAGCTATGCTACTTGTATGTGCATGTGAAGGAGACGAGCCGGAAGAGGAAAATATTCCGGATACCTACGATCCCGGCTATGATGATGATTACACGTCGATAGCAGGTATTGAGAATTCCGGTCTCTGGGGACCTTATAATTTGCACGATCCTTCCATTTTGAAATTTGAAAATGAATATCACATCTTTTCAACCGATGTGATGTATGGCGGAACGGCCCGGGCAGGGATCATGCGAAGAAAATCCAGCGATCTGGTCCAGTGGTTTTTCAAGGGATGGGTATTTGATGAAATACCTGATGATGCTTTGGCCCATATCACCGGTCAGGGTGAGACAGCCGAAAACATCTGGGCACCCTATGCTTTAATGATCGGGGATCAGGTAAGGCTGTACTATTCGGTTTCGGTATTCGGGAAAAATATTTCAGCCATAGGCCTGGCTACCAGCGATTCACCTTATGGCCCCTGGGAAGACCAGGGAATTGTGATTTCAACCACACAAAGCAGTACTGTAAATGCTATAGATCCTGCTGTAATTGTAAATGAAAGCAACGGAAAACATTGGATGGCCTACGGATCATACTGGTCAGGGATTTATATCGTGGAGTTGGATCCTGCAACCGGAAAGAGGCTGGATCCAGGCGACATGGGGCACAAAATTGCTGCGCGTGAGTATTCGGGAGCTTCGATCGAAGGACCTGAGATCCTTTACCATCCCGGTTTGCATAAGTATTATTTATTTGTTTCCTATGGCTGGCTGGAAGATTCGTACAATGTTCGTGTAGGTCGCAGTGATAATCCGGAGGGACCTTATTATGATTATTTCGGTAATGATATGGCTGCTTCGGTTGAAAATTACCCGATAATAACAGCCCAGTATAGGTTCAGCAATCACCCCGGCTGGCAGGGTTTTGGCCATTGCGGGGTTATGCGGGATGGTGACAACTATTATTATGTCAGCCAGGCAAGGTTATCGTCCAACATCTACCTGATGGACCTGCATGTTCGCAGGATGCTCTGGACAGAGGATGGCTGGCCGGTAATAACCCCTGAGCGCTATGTGAATGTTCCCCAATCGGGAAAAACTTCCGGCGATCTGGCAGGGAGCTGGGAATATATCTATTTCGAAAAGACCGAATCCCGGAATTTTTCAACCTTCATCGAGCTCATGGAAGATGGATCGATTTCCGGAATGGATAATACTTCCTGGAGTTTTACCGGCGATATTCTTCGCTTAAGTATTGCTGACGGGGCTACTTTGGCCGATGCCTATGTATCGGATGAATGGGACTGGGAAAATGATACCCTTACCATTTGCTTCAGTGGTCTTTCCGATGAAGGGCGAACCATCTGGGGAAAGAAGATAAAAGCAAAACCGAATGAATGAATTTGCAAAAAAAATTGGAATACAGTAAACTCTCATTACAACCCGGAAATTATTATCAGGGTTGGTCATAATACTTTTTTACTAACGAATGATTACCCAATAAAATAACCTAATAATAATTCACTAAAACGTATGATTATGAAACGAAGTTTACGATTAACAATTGCGTTGTTTGCTCTTCTTACGGGGAGTGCTTTAGCACAGGTTGCGCATTTTCCTTTCGATGAAGACGAAATGGATGTTTTGATGGAAATAAACTCATCGGCAGAAGCGACAGGAGTGAGTTTTGTATTTGATGATCAACGGGGTGATGTTATGGAACTCGACGGCACGGATGGTTTCATTACTTATCTCTTGAATGATGTGTACGACTACGATGCACTAACCTATAACCTTTGGTTCCGTTGGACAACTTCGGTAGCTAACCAATGGTGGGTACGTATTTTTGACTTTGGAATTCCTTTCGATCTGGATCCTCATCCGGGCAACCACGACGTTGTATTTCTGACAACTTATCAGGACGGATTACTCAAATGGCATATTCATTCAATTGACTGGACCGATGGGATGGATACCATACTTATTTCAAAGGAACCAATTGTATTGGATGAATGGTACATGCTTACCTGCACACACGATGCTGATTCGGCGAGGTTATACCTGAATGGTGAACTGCAGGATTCCAGAAGTGTCAATGGAGTTAAACCAAGCGATCTCGAATTCACCAACATGTATCTTGGCAGGAGCAATTGGGATGATCCTCTTTTCCAGGGTAAATTTGATGAATTTACGATCTATAATGAAGTATTATCCCAGGAAGCTATCACCGATCTGTATGTATTCCCTCCACTTCCTTCTTCAACAAACAGTCTGATCATTGAAGGGATTGATATCTATGCATACGGAAGCAACCTGGTGGTCAGGCTCGATAATGCGTTACCAAATACCGCACTTTCTGTATATAACCTGATGGGGGTTGAGGTAATGCACGAAACCGAATTAGGAACTGATCTTGAGATCAGCAGTCTTAAGACCGGAGTGTACATTGTTCGGGTAGTGAATGGTACGAAAGCGACTACTGCTAAAGTATTTATCCAATAATTGCCGGATCATGTCTATTGAGTCTGAATGGTTGGTTAGTTATACTAAGGTTTAGTGATTGCAAGACAGGGAGCAGGGAGGATGATCCCTCCCTGCTTACTAAAACTAAAACAGAAGTGCCTGAATGGATAAGTGTATAAGAGTTGAAATGAAAAAATTTACACAGGTATTTTTTCTGGCTCCGTTCCTGGTATTTGCCCTTATCGATGCAAATGCCCAATCGATGTATGTGCACGATCCTGTAGTGATCAGGGAAGGAGAAAAATACCATCTGTATTGTACATTTCAAGGTATTGCCAGCTTTGAATCCGATGATCTTTCTCAGTGGAAGTATACAGGCCCGGTCTTTAAGAAAATACCTCAATGGACTTATGAAGCGGTTCCTGATTTTAAAGGACATATATGGGCTCCGGATATTATCTGTCATAATGGTGTATACTACATCTATTATTCGGTTTCCTCCTTTGAGAAAAATACATCCTGTATTGGTGTGGCAACAAATGCTGCGCTTGATACGGCAGATGCAGATTATCACTGGGAAGATCATGGTATTGTGGTTCAATCGGTACCGGGCAGAGATCTGTGGAACGCTATTGATCCCAACATTGCTTTTGACAAGAATGGAGATGCATGGATGAGTTTTGGTTCATTCTGGCAGGGGATCAAACTGGTCAAACTTGATTCTACCTTCCTGCGAGTTGAAAAACCTGAACAGTGGCGCACGATCGCAAAACGAAACCGCAGTTACGATATTCCGGATCATAAACCGGGTGATGCGGCCATTGAAGCTCCTTTTCTTTTTAAGAAACACGGGTATTACTACCTCTTTGTTTCGTTCGATTATTGTTGCAGGGGAGTAGAAAGTACCTATAAGATCATGGTAGGTCGGTCTGAGGAAATTACAGGCCCCTATCTCGATAAAGAAGGAAAAGACATGTATGCCGGTGGAGGATCGCCGGTATTGACAGGCGATGAAAAATTTTCCGGAATAGGTCATAATTCAGCCTATACTTTTGATGGAACCGACTACCTTATTTGTCATGCCTATGATGTCGAAGATGACGGAAGGCCGGTATTGCTCATTATGAAAATGGAATGGGATGAGGATCTGTGGCCGCTTGTTAAAAAAGAATCCAAACTGAATAGCAGTATTATAAAATAAAATATGAACAAATTACCTGAGAAACTATGTTGAAAAGAAATCAAATATGCCAGAACACCTTGGTAATTGCCCTGCTTATATTAACATCTTTTTCTTTAATAGCGCAGGATGCCAGGATTAAAATAGATATCGACCGCACGATTGGGGAGGTGGATGAATTGATTTACGGGAACTTTGTAGAACATCTTGGGCGTTGTGTATATGGAGGAATATATGATAAAAGTTCGCCACTTTCCAATAAAAAAGGATTCCGGACCGATGTACTGGAAGCAGTTAAAGGACTTAATGTGTCCATTTTACGGTATCCCGGAGGGAACTTTGTATCCAATTATCACTGGCTTGATGGGGTGGGCCCTGAGCGAATTCCACGTATGGAACTGGCCTGGGCACGACTGGAAACCAATGAATTCGGGACCAACGAATTTATCGAGTATGCAAAGACTATTAATACCGAGCCCTATTTTGCAGTAAACCTGGGAACAGGTACCATTGAGGAAGCCCGAAGATGGGTGGAATACTGCAATGTGAACGAAGGGCCGTTTTATGCGGAATTGCGTAAACAGCACGGTTACTCCGAACCTTATAATATAAAATACTGGAGTCTGGGTAACGAGATGGACGGCTTCTGGCAAATGGGGCATCTCAATGCCGAAGATTACAGTAAAAAAGCCCGTGAAGCCGCTAAACTGATGAAGTTAACATCGCCAGACATTAAACTGATCGCTGCCGGATCATCCAACTACCGTCCCGATGCCGATCCCAATGAATGGAATGCAACCATTCTTCATGAATTACGTGATGTGGCAGATTATATTGCATTGCATATGTATGTTGGTAATCCGGATGATAATTATTATAATTTTCTCTCAACGCCTCTTGTGCTTGAGCAGCGAACACAAATAGTTAAAGGGATGATCCTGCGCGAAATGGCTATTGCAGACCGTGGCGACAGCGATCCGATTTATATTGCTTGGGATGAATACAACGTGTGGTACCGGGCTCGTACAGATAATGCTATGCAGGGGACCAGGGCACTGGAAGAACATTATAACCTGGAAGATGCACTTGTGATCGCCGGGTTCCTGAATGTCTTTGTGCGGAATGCCGATATTGTGAAGATGGCCAATATGGCACAACTGGTGAACGTGATCGGTCCCATTTTTACCAACGAAGAAGGAATCTTTAAACAGACCATTTATTATCCGCTGGCACTTTTTGCCAATAAGGTTTCCGGTACTTCACTTGATGTTTTTGTGGATTGTGATGCTTATGATACGGAAGAATTTTTTATTGGTCTTGGAGAAAGCACAACGAAGCAGACCGATGTTCCTTACCTTGATGTTTCAGCAACCTATGAAGACGATGAGGTTACCATCTGTGTAATCAATCGTAATAAAGACCAGGCGGTTCAAACCGATATCATTTCGCAGACCGGAAGCTTTGCGGGTGAATTTGAGGTATATGAGGTTAACGGGCCTGATATTAAATCAGTGAACGATTTTGATAAAACCATAGTTAAAACCATAACCAAACCCAGAGTCAAGGCTAAGGGAGAGAGCTTTAATTATACTTTCCCTCCTCATTCTTTTACACTCTTAAAGGGGGAAATAAAACGTAATTGAGGATTATCAGATTAATTCAGGGATCTTTAAACCGGGTTTGTTTTATATAAGTAATCCCGGTTTTTTATGGAATGAATCCTTCAGGCTTGTCTGCATATCATGAAGGCAGGGCAGCAATGAATAAGACTGAATAATATTTCTGAAATAAGGAGAACTGCTTTTATATTAAAAAATACTTTAATAAATTTAATATACATGCAAACTGAAATACTTTACAATGAAAAAACTACTATCTGTTTTTCTTTTCTCCTTGTGCTTATTTTCTAACGTGATCATTTACTCTCAAAACTATCTCGATATAGTAAATGCAAGGTACTATTATCTTCCGCCAATTCAAATGGTGGATAGCAGTCAACGAAATACTTTTTATGAATTAAGATTTGAAACAACCCTGCCGATCGAGTTGCACAATGGCAATATCATTGGTTTTAAACCAAGATATAGCAGCTATACGTTAAATACAAATATAGATGGGCTAAAGGATTTACGGTTGCATACGGTAAAGCTTCCGTTTTTTATATATTGGAAATTTGCGAATTCGCGATGGTCAATTTATGCTGATATATCACCAAAACTGAATTCTGATTTCAGGAATATATCGGGACGTCATTTTCAGATAGGAGGCATGGTTATTACATATTTTGAGAAAAAGGAAAATTTTGCCTGGC
Organism: Bacteroidales bacterium; assembly: GCA_016935615.1. Classification (GTDB taxonomy): domain Bacteria; phylum Bacteroidota; class Bacteroidia; order Bacteroidales; family UBA10428; genus UBA10428. The sequence continues at coordinate 61,097 of JAFGQO010000192.1, read as the reverse complement.
AATTCGGGCTTGTCTATAATCAGGATACCTACGGCCCCTTTTTTATGCCTCTGCTGGGCTTCAGCCTGAAAAAGGGCAAAAATTATTTTGAAGCTCTTTTACCGGCATTCGTAATTTATGAAAGGAGATTGGGGTCAAAATTTTATACTGGTTTTGAACTGGAACTGCGTGGAGAAACGTTTCGGTTGGGAGATTCTCAATTTAAAGATTCATTCATAAGTCAACTCGGCGAAAACAAACTGACATTTCTTACGGAGCCTAAATTATTTGTTGATTACTACCTGGCAGAACATCTTGTATTATTTATCAAACCGGGATTCCGTCTTTTTCAGAAATGGGAACATTATACTGAAGAGGATGAGAGAACAGAAGATCCTGAATATATTCAGGGCACCCTGAAGAATAGTTTTTACCTCGAAATGGGGATGGCGTTACGATTCAGATACGACGAAGAGTAAAGGTTGGGTAGTATAAAGTTCAGAGTTTTGAGACCAGAGACTTGCAACTTGCGACTGACATTACAGCATTCCCAGTTCAAGTAAAGCTTCTTCCGACATCATAGACTGATCCCAGGGAGGATCAAATACCAGGTTGACATTGCATTCATTTATTTCATCAAGAAATTCAATTTTGTTTTTCACTTCTGCAAGTATCTGATCTGCTATCGGGCAATTTGGTGCAGTGAGAGTCATCACAATTTCAACAGTATTTTTTTCTTTGATGTTGATCTCATAAACTAATCCCAGGTCATAAATATTAACAGGGATTTCAGGGTCATAAATAGTCTTCAGTACTTTGACAATAGCAGTTTCTAACTGCAATAAAGTGTCATGATTCTTTTTTCCTGTCATTTGTCAGTCATTCATTTTTTCCTTGGTATGGTATGCCATTGCGTAAAGTCTCATCTGTTTGATCATCGATAGCAAACCGTTTGCACGGGTTGGTGAAAGGTTTTGCTGCAATCCGATCTTGTCAATAAATTCCAGATCAGTTTTCATAATTTCTTCAGGAGTCCTGTTTGAGAGTACTCTGATAAGTAATGCAATAATTCCCTTTGTAATAATAGCGTCACTATCTGCCGTGAAAATTATTTTACCATCAGAATATTCCGCATTCAACCATACTTTCGACTGACATCCTCTGATCAGATAATCGTTATTTTTCAATTTTCCATCTATCGGAGGCAGGTCATTTGAAATTTCGATCAGATGGTTGTACCTGTCCATCCAGTCATCAAAAGCATTAAATTCTTCAACAATTTCGTTTTGTACTTCTTGAATTGATAAAATCATTTCTTCTAAAACAACAGGATAAATAATAATGTTCGAAGATCAGGCAAACATAGTTTTCACCTGTTCGATTGCTTTACAAAGGTAGTCAATCTCTTCTTTAGTATTGTAGAGTGAAATGGAAGCCCGGAGAGTACCATCAATATGAAAATGCTGCATAACAGGTTGTGCACAATGAGTGCCAATTCTAACTGCAACTCCCATTTTATCAAAGATCATTCCTGAATCAAGCATGTGAACTCCGTTGATCAGGAATGAAAGGATTGAAGCTTTGTGAGGGGAACGGCCGTATATTGTTACGCCACCCAAATCATCTATTGTTTTTGTGGCATATTCCAGAAGTTCAGTTTCGTAAGCTGTAATTTTTTTCAATCCGATTCCGGAAATATATTCCAAAGCGGCAGCCATTCCTATGGCTCCGATATAATTGGTGGTACCTGCTTCAAATTTAAATGGCAGTTCGTTGTATGTTGTTTTTTCAAATGTTACAATGTCGACCATATCTCCACCTCCCTGGTATGGAGGCAATTTATCGAGCCATTTTTCTTTTCCGTAAAATACGCCAATGCCTGTAGGTCCGTAAATTTTATGTCCTGAGAATACAAGAAAATCGCAATCCAGTTGGTGAACGTCAATTTTAATATGTTGAACTGACTGGGCAGCATCAATCATGACAGGTACATTCCTGTCATGTGCAATCCGGATCATTTCTTTTATTGGATTAATGCTTCCCAGGGTATTGGAAATATAGATCAATGATACAATTTTTGTTTTATCAGTAAATAATTTTTTATAACGTTCGATATCAAGGACTCCGTCATCATGAAATGGTATGACTTTCAATTTTGCATTTTTTCTTTCACAGAGCATTTGCCAGGGGACAATATTTGCATGATGCTCCATTTCAGTAATAAGAATTTCGTCATTTTTCCGGATGAATTGTTCACCAAAGGAAAAGGCAAGAAGGTTAATAGATCCTGTTGAGCCGCTGGTAAAAATAATTTCTTCTTTTTTGGAGGCATTGATAAACTTGCAGACCGTTTCGCGGGCATTTTCGTAAGCATTTGTTGTCTGGTCGCTTAAAAAATGAACGCCGCGGTGTATATTGCTGTTTAACTTGGAATGATATCGGTTTACAACTTCAATGACCTGAATTGGTTTCTGGGTAGTTGCGGCATTATCGAGATAAATAAGAGGTTTATTGTACACTTTTTGTTCCAGGACGGGAAAATCTGCTCGTATCTTTTTTACATCATACTCATTCATAATGCTCAAATTTGTTCCGGCAAAATTAATTTGCATGGCATGAGAATAAAATGATATTTGTAGTATTTGTTTTTTAAGGATTAAACAAATGTAACAATACATTTAATTGTACTGTACATTACAGTTCTCACACCTTGAAAGTTCTCCTTTGAGTCTTTTATCCACCATATCATTCATCCGGTCTTTCAAAGGATCCAGATTGATTTTGTCTATTACTTCATTGGCAAATGCAAACATCAACAGGTGCCTGGCCTGTTTATTGCTGATGCCTCTTGAACGCAGATAAAATAAGGCATTTTCATCAATTTGCCCAACAGTGGCTCCATGACTGCATTTTACATCATCATTATAAATCTCCAATTGTGGTTTGGTGTTCATTTTGGCTTTTTTTGACAGCAATATGTTATTGTTACGTTGATATGCCAGGGTTTTTACTGCATATTTGTCGACAAGAATTTTTCCGTTAAATGCACCTGTTGCTTCACCGTCGAGGATTCCTTTAAACAGTTGATCGCTTTGACAATGAGGTTTCAGATGATGTATATTAACATAGTTTGCAACATGCTGCTTGTCTTCGCAGAAGAATAAACCATGGGTGTAATTCCCGGCACCTTCTCCGGCAAGTTGTGCAAAATAGTTGTTGCGTATAAGACCTCCGTGTAAGGAGATTGTGTTTGATGATAATTTGCTGTTTGATTCCTGCCGGATAAAAGTATTTGATATCTGCGATGATATGCTGTTCTCATTTTGCATTTTTACATAATCAAACTTTGAATGCTTACCGACATAGATTTCGGTTAAAGAATTTGTTATAAAACTGGCTTTGCACAAAGTATGATCACAAACCAGAACCGAGGCTGCAGAGTCCTCTTCAACCACAAACAGGTTTCTTCTTGTAATACGCAGATTTTTGAATGAAAATCCCAAATTGATTATTTGAATAGGTTTATCAAGATGAGTATTTTTTGGAACATAGATGAAAACTCCATCCTGGGCAAATAATGTGTTTAGTGCTGCCAGACTGTCAAAAGATGTGTCTGCATATTGAGCATAGTGTTTGTTAACTATTTCCGGATATTTTAATGAGGCGTCGGCCAAACTACTGATAATTACTCCTTCGGGCAGAGCTGTGGTTATATTTTTCCTGTAAAAAAAGCCATTCAGTACAAGTACAATGTGTGTGTTCAGTTCGGGGATATCACATCGGAACAATTCTTCAAGGTTAACAGAAAAATTTACCGGGGCTATTTCATAAGAATAATCTCCCTTTAAATAAGCCATTAAATCAGTATAGCGATAATCTTCATTTTTCCTGGAAGGGATTCCAAGCTTCTGAAAATCTCCAAATGCCTGTGTTCTGTGTTTGTTTATCAAATGACTGGTGCTTTTAGCTATCTTTTTAGCATTCCTGGTATATATCTCAGTCAATTCTTCCTGCAATTCAAATGTTGTCATAGGTTTAAAATTATTCTTTCAGCCAGTCGTATCCTTTTTCTTCCAGTTCAAGAGCGAGTTCCTTACCGCTTGATTTCACAATGTTGCCTTTATACATTACATGAACAAAATCGGGGACGATATATTCGAGTAATCTCTGGTAGTGAGTGATAATTACGATAGCGTTGTCTTTGTTCCTAAGTTTATTAACTCCTTTTGCAACAATACGCAATGCATCAATATCAAGGCCTGAATCGGTTTCATCCAGAATTGCTAGTTTTGGTTCCAGTATAGCCATTTGAAAAATTTCATTTTTTTTCTTTTCACCACCTGAGAATCCCTCATTTACTGAGCGATTGGTCAGGCTGGAAGTAATTTCAACGATCTCTTTTTTCTCTCTCATTAACTTCAGAAAATCGGAAGCGGAGATAGGTTCCAGATTCTTAAATTTCCGTTGTTCATTCAATGCAGTTTTCATGAAATTAACCATGGATACACCAGGTATTTCCACCGGATATTGAAAACCCAGAAATATTCCTTTTCGGGCTCTGTCTTCCGGAGGAAGTTCTGCAAGATTCTCTTCAAGGTAATGTATACTGCCTTTTGTAACTTCAAAAGTGTTGCTTCCTGCCAGAACCGATGCCAGGGTGCTTTTCCCCGATCCGTTGGGACCCATAATGGCATGAACTTCTCCAGCATGAACTTCTAAGTTTATACCTTTTAAAATTTCTTTTCCTTCTACTGAGGCATGTAAATTCTTTATTTCCAGCATTTTTTTGCGATTTCAAGTTAAAGTACTTAACCAACACTGCCTTCCAGGCTGATCTCAAGTAATTTTCTGGCTTCAACAGCAAATTCCATCGGCAGTTTATTCAATACTTCTTTGGCATATCCATTAATAATCAGGCCAATAGCATTTTCTGTATCAATACCTCTCTGGTTGCAGTAAAATATTTGATCTTCGCCGATTTTTGAAGTTGTGGCTTCGTGTTCAATGATCGCTGATTCATTATCGACTTCCAGGTATGGGAATGTATGGGCTCCACACTGGTCGCCAAGAAGCAATGAATCGCATTGAGTATAATTTCGGACATTGTCTGCAGTTTTTAAAACTTTGACCAGTCCGCGGTAACTATTCTGACTTTTACCTGCCGATATACCTTTGGATATAATGGTACTGCGTGAATTTTTACCTATGTGTAACATTTTGGTGCCCGTATCAGCTTGCTGATGGTTGTTGGTCACTGCAACAGAATAAAATTCGCCCACTGTATTATCGCCTTTAAGAATACAGCTTGGATATTTCCAGGTAATGGCTGAGCCAGTTTCTACCTGTGTCCATGAGATTTTGGAGTTATTGCCTTTGCAAATACCCCGCTTTGTCACAAAATTATATATTCCCCCCTTGCCTTCTTTATTACCAGGGTACCAGTTTTGTACTGTACTGTATTTCACTTCGGCACTTTCGTGGGCTACAATTTCAACAATGGCAGCATGCAGCTGGTTTTCATCTCTTTGGGGAGCCGTACAACCTTCAAGATAGCTGACATAACTTTCATCATCGGCAATGATTAAAGTTCTTTCAAACTGACCGGTATTGAATGCATTGATACGAAAATATGTGGACAGCTCCATGGGACATCTGACACCTTTTGGAATATAGCAGAAGGATCCGTCGCTAAATACTGCCGAATTCAAGGCTGCAAAATAATTATCGGTATAAGGAACAACCGAGCCCATATATTTTTTTACCAAATCAGGATGTTCTTTCACTGCATCGCTAAAAGAGCAAAATATTATTCCCAGTTCAGCAAGGGTTTCGCGAAAAGTAGTCTTTACAGAGGTGCTGTCCATAACAGCATCAACTGCTACTCCGGTAAGATGTTTCTGTTCCTCAAGAGGAATTCCCAGCTTTTCAAAAGTAGCCAGCAATTCCGGATCGACTTCATTCAGGTTTTGGTATTTGCTAATACTTTTTGGAGCTGCATAGTATATTATGTCCTGGTAATTTATTTCAGGCAATTGCAGATGAGCCCATGTGGGCATTTTCATCGTTTTCCAGTGATGGTAAGCTTTCAACCGAAATTCAAGCATAAATTTTGGTTCCTCTTTTTTCTCAGAGATCATTCGGATGATCTCTTCATTCAATCCCTTGGGAAGGCTATCAATTTCAATATCGGAATAAAAACCATACTTGTATTCATTTGAAGTTACCTGATCAAGTATTTTACCCTGTTCCAGATTCATTTCGGCTACGATTCAATAATAAAAAATAACACTATTTAGAAATAGTCTAAATAAGAACAAAGATACAAAAACTAAACGAATTAATATATTTGTGAGGCTTTTGAATTACTAAATCTTACCAGAAAATGGGGAAAATAAAAGAAAACATCGATTTGGATCAAATAGGTGAATTTGGTTTGATCCGGCTGCTTACAGAAAACATCAAGCTTAAAAACAAATCCTCCCTGCTGGGTGTTGGAGATGATGCTGCTATACTGGATATGAAAGGCAAAAAAACAGTGGTGACAACCGATTTACTTACTGAAGGGATTCATTTTAACCTGGTATATACTCCGTTAAGGCATCTTGGTTATAAAGCCGTTATTGTTAATCTCTCTGATATCTATGCAATGAATGCAGTCCCAACACAGATACTGATTTCTTTAGCTCTTTCTTCCAAATTTTCAACTGAGATGGTACAGGAACTCTACGAAGGAATTCAGCTGGCATGTTCTATGTATCACGTGGATCTGGTAGGCGGAGATACCAGTAGTTCAATGACAGGATTAAACATTAGCATTACAGCCATTGGTGCAGCTTCAGATGATAAACTTGTTTACCGTTCAGGTGCCGGATCGAATGAGTTTATTTGTGTTACCGGTGATCTGGGAGCAGCCTATATGGGACTTCAAATACTGGAACGGGAAAAGCACATATATGATAAGAATTCCACATCGCAGCCCGATTTATCCGGGTACGAATATGTTTTGGAAAGACAATTAAAACCTGAAGTACGGGCTAGCATCATTACTGCTTTGGATAAAAATGATATCAAACCCACATCGATGATCGATATTTCAGATGGTTTAACATCTGACCTGTTGCATCTTTGTGATGCTTCGGAAACAGGATGCAAAATATTCGCAGATAAAATTCCTATTGCTGCAGAAACAAGAAAAGCTGCTGAAGAAATGAATCTTGAACCTGTAACCATTTCCATAAACGGAGGTGAAGATTACGAATTGCTTTTCACATCGACGGTTAATAATTTTGATAAACTGACATCTATTCCCGGCATATCAATTATAGGGCATATGACCAATAAGGAAGAAGGAAAACATTTGGTTATGCCTGATGGCAATTATTTGGAAATTCAGTCGATGGGATGGAACAGTTTGAGAGGGAAGCGATAAGGATTTATTCATCATTATCAAAATAACCGCGAATAATACCTCTTTTAGAGTTGTTTATAAAAAGAATAATTTCGTCGCGTTCATCGGTAGCCGGAGAATTGGTTTCGATATATCTGATAGCATCCGATATATTCATTCCTCTTTGATAAATTATCCTGTAAATTTCCTGGATTTCGTATATTGTTTCTTTTTTAAAGTTTTTTCTTCGTAAACCAATCGAATTAATACCTGTATACGAAAGGGGTTCTCTTCCGGCCAGAATGTATGGAGGAACATCCTTACCTACTTTGCCCGCGGCCTGAACAAAACAATACTTTCCAATTCTTACAAACTGGTGTACTATTGAATATGGACTTACGATCGCAAAATCATCGACCTCAACTTCACCGGCCATTCCGGCATGGCTACCAAGTATACAATTGTTACCCAGAGCACAATCATGCGCAATATGGGCATATGATTGAATAAGGCAATTGTTGCCGACTTTCGTAAGTCCCTTTGCCTTGGTTCCGCGATTCAAAGTCACAAATTCACGAATGGTTGTATTGTTGCCAACTTCAGCAGTTGTTTTTTCACCGGCAAATTTTAAATCCTGTGGAATACCTGCAATAACAGCTCCGGGAAAAATTTTACAGTTTTTACCAATTCGGGCACCATCCATTAAGACAGCACCGGATCCTATCCATGTTCCTTCTCCAATCTCAACATCTTTAGAAATACTTGCGAATGGATCAACAATTACGTTTTTTGCAATTTTAGCTTTAGGATCTACATAAGCGAGTTTGTGTATCATATGAAAAACTTTATACGGATCAGATAATTAATAGATTCTATGCGTTATCGATATCTTGTTTCTTTGCCAGCTGGGCCATGAATTGACCCTCCATGACGAGTGTATTGCTGACAAAAACCCGGCCATAGGTCAGAGCAATACCTCGTTTAACCGGTTCAAGGAGTCGCATATGAATATTCAGTGTATCACCGGGAATCACTTTGTGTTTAAATTTAATGTTTTCAATTTTAAGAAAATACAATACATGATTTTCAGGATCGGGCACTTTGCTCAATAACAAGATTCCTCCAACTTGTGCCATAGCTTCGATTTGCAGAACTCCCGGCATAATCGGCTCTTCAGGGTAGTGACCTACGAAAAATGCCTCATTCATTGTGACATTTTTAATGCCGGTAATTTCCCATTCATTCATATAAGTAATCTTGTCAACCAATAAAAATGGTGGTCTGTGAGGCAGTCTTTTTTTAATTTCATTAATATCAAAAAGAGCAGCAGCGGTCGGATCATAAGGGGGAGGCAGTGGTTTTGATTTTTCCTTTTTGATGTTTTTTCTGATAATTTTGGCCAATTCAGTGTTTGCATGATGCCCTGGTTTGAAAGCTACAATTTTGGCTTTAAGTGGCATACCTACAAGTGAAAGATCTCCGATTATATCCAGCAACTTATGACGTGCAGGCTCATTTTGAAAACTTAATTCGGTATTGTTCAGATATCCTTCAGGAAGAACCTCAACCTTGGGTTTATGAAATAATCTGGAAAGTCTGTCTAATTGCTCTTTCGATATCTGTTTATCAGCAATAACAAGAGCATTGTCCAGATCTCCCCCCTTGATAAGATTATTTGCTGCAAGAGCTTCCAGTTCGTGAACAAAAACAAAAGTCTTACTACCCGAGATCTCTTTTTCAAATTCTTTTAAATTGTTCATGGTGGCATATTGGCAACCCAATGTTTTTGAATTAAAATCAATGTGAACGTCGATTCCAAAACCATCATCAGGGTAAGCTACTATTTTTGCACCATTCTCCTCATTTTTATACTCAATCTTTTCTTTGATTGAATAATATTCTTTTTCTTCATCCTGTTCTGCAAGCCCTGCATCTTTAATAGCATGTGTAAAATGCTTGGAGCTGCCATCAAGTATGGGAACCTCCGGACTGTTCACTTCAACAATTGCATTGTCTATTTCACTACCGGATAAAGCAGCACAAATATGTTCAATAGTCATAACCTGTACGCCATTTTCTTCAATAGTTGTTCCTCTGGCAGTATTTACCACATTCTCAGCTACAGCATGCACGAGGGGAGTATTGGCGAGATCGATACGCTTAAAAATATAACCAGAATTTGGATCAGCAGGTTTTAAAGTAAGTTCAACTTCCCGTCCGCTATGCAATCCTTTTCCCTTAAGTGTAACCGGTTTTGCAATGGTTTTCTGCTTTTCCATCATATCAAAAACTGAACGTTTTATTTATTGAAAACGAAAGATATAAAAATCTTATCAAATGGGCTACGATAATACTATGTGTTGTTTTCACGGAGTTCATTTAACTTTTTTTCCAGCTCATTTAATCTGGAATACATCTCAGGCAATTTTTTATAAATAATCATTGATCTTTTGGTTTCTGAAAAATTATGTGCAGGCGAACCAAGTACAATTTCTCCTTTATTCTTTAAAGAATTGGCAACACCGGACTGGGCTCCGATTTTTACATCATCTGCAATGGTAAGATGGCCAACGATACCTGCCTGTGCTGCGATCATACAATTCTTTCCAATTTTTGTTGATCCGGCTATGCCTGCCTGGGCAACAACAACAGTGTTCTCTCCAATTTCAACATTATGGGCAATTTGAATCAGATTATCAAGTTTAGTACCTTTTCTGAGAATTGTCGATCCAATGGTTGCACGGTCAATGGATACATTTGATCCTGTTTCCACATCATCTTCAATGATCACATTCCCGATTTGAGGGATTTTCTGATAGGTTCCCTCACCGGGAGCAAAGCCGAAACCATCAGATCCAACAACAGTACTGGCATGCAAAATGCAGTTTTTCCCGACAACACAATCTTTATAGATCTTAACTCCGGGGTACAAAATTGTATTGTCTCCAACAGCAACATTATCTCCCACATAAACCTGGGGATATATTTTAACATTGTTTCCCACTGTTGCATGGTCTCCCAGGAAGGTAAATGCTCCGATGTAACAATCCTTTCCATACGATGCTGTATCGCTAATGTAACTGTTAGGATCAATTCCTTTTTTCTGAGGCAACTGGCTCGTGTAAAGATTCAGAAGTGAAGCAAATGCCTGATATGCATCTTCGACTCTGATTAGGGTTGGAGATATTTTTTTATCTAGTTTCAGATCTTTATTAACCAATACAATTGATGCTCCGGTAGTATAAATATATTTTTCATATTTTGGATTTGCTATAAACGCCAGTGTTCCTTTTGTCCCTTCTTCAATTCTTGAAATATTGTTAACTTTTTCCAGCGGATTCCCTTCAATACTGCCTTTAAGGAAATCAGCTATCGTTTGTGCGGTAAATTCCATAGTATAAAATTTGGATGCAAAAGTAGAGAATATAATTTATACTCCACAATTCTTGGGAAAACATATAAAATATTTTTTTTCTGACTTCTGAAGATAAGGAACACTCAGAATGTCAGAAACTTCAGAAAGATCTTTGGTTTCATTATTGCCCATTGAAATCTGGATCATATCATCAATGCTACTGAAAGCTGAATTTGAAATTTCACCGGAGATCAATAAGTATGCTGTTTCTTCTTCTGAAAAGCCCAACGAATTCATAATGTTATTTTTCATGCGGGATGCCATTTCTTTCTCAGGCCTGTTTTCAGTCAGTATTACTGTCGGCAATCTTCTGTCCAACAGGTTTTGTGCAAGAAAAGACAACACTTTGTCATTATGTGTTGTCCATACTTTTGCAGATGAAAGGATATCGGAATCATCCAGGTTAACAAAATTCTTAAGTATTTCCTGTTGTTGTTCTTTAAAGTTACCGGCACTGACCTGCTGGTCAAGAAAAAAAGAAAGCGACGGAGTGGCAAATACTACTGTACCCATATTTGCAAGGCTTTTGGCACGTTGTAACATTTTTACCAGCAAATGTTCAGATGCCATAACGGTTTTATGCAGGTATACCTGCCAATACATTAACCTGCGTGCAATAAGAAATTTTTCAACCGAATAAATACCTTTTTTTTCAATTACCAGAGTATCATTCAAAACATTAAGCATTTTTATAATACGGTCAGTTCCGATAGTTCCCTCCGTTACACCTGTAAAGAAACTGTCGCGTTTGATATAATCCAGACGGTCCATATCGAGCTGGCTGGATACCAGCTGATGAAGAAACTTTTTAGAGTACTTGTTATTGAAAATCTGTATTGCCAGATCCAGTTTGTTTTTGAATTGCTTGTTAAGCTCATTCATCAGTACATGAGAAAGCATTTCATGGTTTATTCCTGAAATCAGACTTTCTTCCAGTGCATGAGAAAAGGGGCCATGCCCTATATCATGCAAAAGAATTGCTGACAATACTGCTTCTTCTTCTTCAGGGTCAATATCAATGTCTTTGTTTTTTAAGCTTTCCAGGGCAAGGGTCATGAGATGCATGGCTCCTATAGTATGCTGAAACCTTGAATGTGTTGCTCCGGGGAAGACATAATGAGTTAATCCTAACTGTTTAATTCTTCTTAGTCTTTGTAAATAGGGATGTTCAATAATATCAAAAATAAATTCAGAGGGGATAGTAACAAATCCATGAACCGGATCATTTATTATCTTTTTTTTATTGGGGATTTTTGCAGCCAATTTTAATTCTGTTTTTCTGATCACAAAACTATGAGTTTCGCAGGTAAATTTTTAAAAAAATATAAACTCAATGAAAATGAATTAATTTATTTTCTGATTCTGTAAGAATATTTTGTTGTTATTGTGATATTTTATAATTTTGCATCGCCAGGAGAATTAATAATGATTGCTAGGATAGGGGACAGAGGTCCCCTATTTTGTTGCGGATAAATGATTGAAAAGGAAGTCATATTAGAACTAATTCATGATCTGATAGAGGAGAAAGGGTATTTTATTGTGCAACTTGTTATCACAAAAACCAACTCTATTCATTTGCTTGTGGATAACATGAAGGGAATACAAATTCATGAGTGTGTTGAGTTAAGTCGTACGATTGAAAAGGGATTGAACAGGGAAAAGGATGATTTTGAACTTGTTGTATCTTCGCCGGGACTGGATAGTCCGTTTAAAGTAGTGCAACAGTATTTTAAAAATGTTGGAAGGGAAGTGGATGTTTCTCTTAATGACGGGCGCAAATTTAAGGGCAAATTAATTGAGGCAGATCATAATGCGTTTTGTATTGAAGAGAAAAAAAAGATAAAGATGGATGGCAGGGGGAAAAAACAAACAAGAATTGAAAAGCGTGAATTTTTATATAATGATGTAAATGAAGTAAGAATTGTCGTTAAATTTTAAAGCAGGAAATAAAAAAACAGAATATGGAAAATATAAATCTGATTGATACTTTTTCGGAATTCAAGGAGTTGAAGAATATAGACAGGGCAACCATGATATCGGTTCTTGAAGATGTCTTTCGCAGTATGCTTCAAAAAATGTTTACTACCGACGAAAATTTTGATGTTATCATCAACATTGATAAAGGGGATTTCGAAATCTGGAGGAACCGCGAGGTTGTGGAAGATGGTAAGGTTGAAGATCCGAACCGTCAGATATCATTATCTGAGGCAAAGAAAATTGATGGCGATTATGAAGTTGGGGAAGATGTTACTGATGAGGTGAAATTTGCAGATTTTGGCCGAAGGGCGATATTGGCACTGCGACAAAATCTTACGGCCCGGATTCTTGATCTGGAGAAAAACAATGTATACCTTAAATATAGTGACAGGGTCGGTGATATCATTACAGGCGAAGTATACCAGGTTTGGAAAAGAGAGATTCTTGTGCTTGATGAAGAAGCCAATGAATTGATCCTTCCAAAATCAGAACAGATACCTTCAGACTACTTTAGAAAAGGAGATACAATTCGTGCAGTGGTAATTAATGTGGAAATGCGTAACAATACGCCTCTAATTGTTTTATCACGTACTTCACCTGTTTTCCTTGAAAGGCTTTTCGAACTTGAAGTACCGGAAATATTTGACGGTCTGATTACAATTAAAAAGATAGTTCGTGTACCTGGCGAAAGGGCAAAAGTTGCAGTTGAATCCTATGATGAGCGTATTGATCCGGTCGGAGCCTGTGTTGGAATGAAAGGATCAAGAATTCACGGCATTGTCAGAGAATTGAAAAATGAAAATATTGATGTAATTAATTTTACCAACAATATCCAACTTTATATTACCAGGGCATTAAGTCCTGCAAAGATCTCAAGCATAAAAATAGATCAGGAAAATAAAAAAGCTGAAGTATACCTGAAACCAAATGAAGTTTCCCTTGCAATTGGGAAAGGAGGGTTGAATATTAAACTGGCCAGTCAACTTACAGATTATGAAATCGATGTTTATCGTGAAGCGGATGAAGATGATGAAGATGTAAACCTGGAAGAATTTGCTGATGAAATTGATGGATGGATACTCGATGAACTTAAAGCTGTTGGTTGTGATACTGCAAAAAGTGTTTTGGAACTTACAGTTGAAGATTTAGTAAAACGAACTGATCTGGAAGAGGAAACGATTAAGGAAGTGATTAAAATATTAAAAGCCGAGTTTGAATAATAAGCAGTATATTAGCGAAGTATCATTTATTAATAAGCAGTGATAGATTAGAAAACAGATTTTTTTATGGCAGATACGAAAGCAACAAGATTGAGCAAAATTGCACGTGAGTTTAATGTTGGGATTTCCACCATTATTGATTTTCTCCATAAAAAGGGCGAAAAGGTTGATTCAAATCCCAATACGAAAATTACACCCGAACAATACGAGATGTTATTGGAAGAGTTCAGTTCTGATCTTTCCATAAAAAAAGAGTCGGAGAAACTTCATCTCAGACATTTTGGAGATAAACATCAAGCTGTTTCAATTGACGAAAAAATATCAGAAGAAACTGAAGAAACGACTGAAGATCAGGAAGAGCTGATAATAAAAGATACTGCTGCTAAAGCTCCTTCAAGTGAAATAGAAGATTCCAAGGTAAAACTCAAGGTTATCGGAAAGATTGATTTGAAAGAAAAAAGTAAGGTTGAAAGTAAGGACGAGAAAGCTAAAAGTGATGAGTTGGCAGAAAAAGCAAAAGAAAAGGAGAAAAAAGAAACTGATATTGAAGACAAAAGTATATCTGAGCCTAAGGAAAAAGAATCTGAAGTAAAAGTCGTTGGCAAAATTGATCTTGATTCCAAAGAAGACAAGAAATCTCTGACGAAAAAGGATGAAAAGGAAACTGAGAAAGTGAAACCGGAAGAAAAAGCTTCGACAGAATCAGAGAAAGAATTGGAAGAAATCATTAAGGAAGAGATAGAAATTCTTCATAAAGAAGGCGTAGATGAAGATATTATTCGTGCTACAGTTAAAAAACTCAGGGGGCCAACTGTGATTGGGAAGATTGATTTGCCTGAAAGAGTTAAAAAGGTAGACACAAATGGTGATAAAGGGTATGATAAAAAGAAAAAAAGGAAGAGAATTCGAAAGGAAAAGGAAAGGGTCAAACTTGAAGAAAATAAAACAAACAAAGACACTGATATTGAATTCATAAAAGATAAATCAAAGAAGAAGCGCAAGAAACGATCTCTGAAACAGGAAGTTAGTGAAGAAGATGTACAGAAACAAATAAAAGATACTCTTGCCCGTCTGACAAAAAGCAAATCGAAAGGAGCCAAATACAGGCGGGAAAAACGTGATGCTGTAAGTCAGAAATTACAGGAAGAAACTCTCAAACAGGAAGAATCCAAAAATATTTTAAAGGTTACGGAATTTGTGTCTGTCAATGAATTGGCAACAATGATGGATGTTCCTCCCAATGAAGTTATTGCCACATGCATGAATCTTGGTTTGTTTGTTTCCATAAATCAGCGTCTTGATGCTGAAACCATGTCACTTGTTGCTGAAGAATTTGGGTATAAAGTAGAATTTATAAGCGTGGAAGTGCAGGAAGCCATTAATGAAGAGGTTGATAAAGAGGAAGATCTGTTGCCCCGGCCTCCCATTGTTACTGTAATGGGACACGTTGATCATGGAAAGACCAAATTGCTGGACTATATAAGGCATTCAAATGTAATTGGAGGGGAAGCCGGAGGAATTACACAGCATATAGGTGCTTATAGTGTCAAACTGGAGGATAATAAACGAATTACGTTTTTGGATACTCCGGGGCATGAAGCATTTACAGCAATGCGTGCAAGAGGAGCACAGGTTACAGATCTGGCTATAATTGTTGTTGCGGCAGATGATGGAATTATGCCTCAGACTGTTGAAGCAATAAACCATGCTCAGGCAGCAGGTGTTCCAATGGTATTTGCTATCAATAAAATTGATAAATCAAATGCAAATCCTGAAAAGATCAAGGAAGAGCTGGCCAATATGAATATTCTCGTTGAAGATTGGGGTGGCAAATACCAGTCGCAGGATATTTCGGCTAAAAATGGCGTCAATATTGAAGAGCTTCTTGAAAAGGTGTTGCTGGAAGCAGAATTACTTGAATTAAAAGCAAATCCGAACAAACCCGCCCTGGGAACCGTTGTGGAGTCTTCTCTTGATAAGGGTAGGGGCTATACCACAACATTGCTTGTTCAGGGAGGCACATTAAGAGTTGGAGACATATTGCTGGCAGGAACACATATGGGAAAGGTGAAAGCCATGTATAATGAACGTGGCAAACCTGTAAGTGAGGTAGGTCCGGCTACGCCTGTGCTTATACTTGGTATGAACGGGGCACCCCAGGCTGGGGATAAGTTCAATGTCATGAGCAGTGAGAAAGAAGCAAAAGAAATAGCCAATAAGCGTGAACAACTGCAACGTGAACAGGGGATGCGAACCCAAAAACATATTACGCTTGATGAAATCGGCCGACGTATTGCCATTGGAAATTTCCAGGAACTTAACATTATCGTGAAAGGAGATGTGGATGGTTCGGTTGAAGCTCTCTCTGATTCGCTGATAAAACTTTCTACAGAAGAAATCCAGGTGAACATTAAACACAAAGCAGTTGGTCAGATTTCTGAAGCTGATGTTCTTTTGGCTGCTGCTTCAAATGCAATAGTGGTTGGTTTTCAGGTACGACCGTCTATGAGTGCCAGAAAATTGGCTGAAAAAGAAGCAATAGATATTCGTTTATATTCTATCATTTACGATGCCATTGAGGAGATAAGGTCAGCTATGGAGGGGATGTTGTCTCCCGAGATTAAAGAAAAAATAACAGCTACGTTGGAAATCCTTGAAGTTTTTAAAATTACAAAAGTCGGTACAATTGCCGGGTGTATGGTAAAAGAAGGCAAAATACGCCGCGATGCAAAAGTCAGGGTAATACGTGACGGTATTGTTATTTATACCGGCGACCTGGGATCTTTGAAACGGTTTAAGGACGATGTCAAGGAAGTTGTAAGCGGACAAGAATGCGGATTGAATATTGAAAACTTCAATGATATTAAAGTCGGGGACATTCTTGAGGCATTTGAGGAATTTGAAGTCAGGAAAAAACTATAATTAAGAATAGGATTTTAGAAAGCAAAGGGGCTTTCTCCAAAGTTTAAATTTCGTCATCAAAGCACTAAATCACAAGGTTAAATATAATTGAAAAACAGGGATTTGTGAATTCTTTGAGTCTTCGCGGCTTAGTGGCTATCTTAAAATCCCTAACTTTTGAGACAGTCCTTTTTTTGATACTATGAGCATCAATAAAAAACTGTTGTCTGAACAAATAAAGCAAAAAGCTAAATCCATTGGCTTTACAGATTGTAAAATAGCTCCGGCAGAATTTCTTAAGGAAGAAGCAGAACAATTGAGAAATTGGTTAATGAAGGGCATGCATGCCGATATGCATTACATGGAAAACCATTTTGAAAAAAGAACTGATCCTGCAAAGTTAATGCCCGGAGCAAGATCTGTTATCGTTGTCTTATTGAATTATTTACCGGAGAATTCATTGCTTGAAAAAAACAACCTGATTATTTCCAAATATGCTTATGGCGATGACTATCACAAGGTAATAAAGGCCATGCTTAAGAAATTACACAAAGCAATTGATGAGGAAATCATTGAGTATGAGGGAAGAATTTTCGTTGATTCAGCACCTTTGCTTGAAAGGGCATTAGCAGCAAAGGCTGGCTTGGGATGGATAGGTAAAAATGCAAATCTAATTTCTCCTGAATACGGATCTTTTGTTTTTATAGGAGAGCTTCTTACAAACATTGAACTGGAATATGATAAACCCATCAGGGACTTTTGCGGCAGCTGTACAAACTGTTTGCTGGCTTGTCCTACAAATGCAATAATTCAACCTAAAACAATAGACAGCAGACTTTGCATTTCTTACTGGACGATAGAGAATAAGGGGTCTATTAATGCGTCATTCAAAGGGAAAATCAGAAACAGAATTTTTGGGTGCGATATTTGCCAGGATGTTTGTCCCTGGAACCGAAGAGTAAAATCACACCTTGTTGATGCATTCAGGCCTTCCTTTGATCTTATGAATATGACAAAAAAGGACTGGAAAGTTCTCTCCGAAGAAAAATACAACCAATTGTTTAAAAAATCTGCGGTGAAACGTGCCAGGTATGAAGGACTGATGAGGAATATTAAGTTTGCCGGGGATTAGGTTACCGGTTACCTGACTTCCTTCTGCCTTCTGCCTTTCGACTATTCCTCATTGATTACCGTTACAATAATGTTCCTCCTGTCTCTGGGGCCGTCAAACTCACATAAAAAAATATTCTGCCAGGTCGACAATCCCATTTTGCCGTCTACAACAGGAATGGTCTCATTGGGGCCAACAAGACCGGCTTTCAGATGTGCATCGCCATTATTATCTTGTGCATCATGCTCCCAAATACCATGAGGAATGAGTTTACGAAGCAATGTAATTACATCATTTTGAACTGACTGATCCCAATTCTCCTGGATCATTATACCTGCTGTAGCACCTTGCGCGTAAACGTTTACAATACCGGTTTTAACATTGCTTGCTGACACAATGGCTTTAATTTTATCAGTAATATCATACAAGCCATTTTGCTGACTGGTTCTTATTTGTATAACTTCCTGCATTTTGCTAAATTTGATTGGTTAAATTATGGCTGTTAACTCGTTATTTCAATTATAATAATAGTTAATTTGTTTACGAAATTATATTTTGAGTATTAAAAATGTTGAAGAGTGGACTTTTAAGCAAGGAAGAAGGGGTTGATTTTTCTGAAAATTACTGGAAATCTGCTGATGGTTTGAATCTGTTTTCACAATCCTGGCATCCTTCAGGGAATGCAAAAGCTGTTATACATCTTATCCATGGATTAGGTGAACACAGCGGAAGATACAGTTATTGGGCAGAAAAACTCGTCGGTGAAGGATTTGCAGTAAGAGCATTTGATTTACGCGGACACGGCAGATCGGAAGGGAAAAGAGGATATTCTTCAGGCTATTACAAATTGTTAAACGACATAGATACATTTCTGGAGATAAAAGAAGAAGTATATTCTTCGATACCGTCTTTTCTTTATGGTCATAGTCTTGGAGGCAACCTTGTGCTGAATTATGCTATTCAGAAAAACAGTGCAGTAGACGGTCTGATTGTAAGCTCTCCATGGCTTGAATTAATAAATCCTCCTTCAAAACCAAAACTGTTTGCAGTGCATGTTATAAGCAATCTATTCCCCGGGTTACTGGCACCCAACGGATTGAAACCTGAAGATCTATCAAGGGATCTTCGTATAGTCCACTCTTATAAACAGGATGATCTCGTTCATGACAGAATCGGGATAAAACTATTTACAGAAGCTTATGAAGCGGGTATCAGGGCTTCTTTAAGTATTTACAAAATAAATGTGCCTTTGCTGATAATGCATGGCAGTGAAGATAGAATAACTTCCTGCAAAACTTCAAGAAATTTCGTTCGGAATTCAAGCGATAAAACTACCTTTATTGAATGGCAGGGAGGATACCACGAACTTCATAACGATCTGGACAGGGAAAAAGTGTTTGAGTCGGTGGTATCCTGGATTAACAGAAACATTTAGAAATCTTATTAACAAGAATGGCTGAATTTGTCACCAGGATTGAAATAATCAAACCGGAATTTCAAATTGATTATAATTCCAGGTTATTCTTTCTGGGATCATGCTTTTCTGATTATATCGGAAAGAAAATGCTGCAGCTTAAATTTACTATTTGCCATAATCCGTTTGGGATTGTTTATAATCCGATTTCTGTCTGCAATAGCATTTTGCAATTGCTATATAAGGAGAAATTCATTGAGGAAGATCTGAATTTCCATAATGAATTGTGGTTTAGTTATTCTCATAACACACAATTTTCAGATGTGGATAAATCACTTTGTCTTAAGAGAATAAATAAGAGCTTTGAAGAAGCAAGAAATTTTATTCAAAAATCTGATGTACTTCTTTTTACACTTGGCACATCATGGGTTTATGAATTGAAGGAAACCGGTGAAGTTGTTGCAAACTGCCACAAGCTGCCTTCAGCCAGATTTAACAGGCGTTTTTCACCTGTTGATGTTACAACAGAGAACCTTTGTAATGCAATACAAGAAGTAAGAAAAACAAATCCTTCTGTGAAAATTGTCTTTACTGTCAGTCCGATCAGACACTGGAAAGATGGAGCCGTTGAGAATCAAAGGAGTAAAGCAGCATTACTGCTGGCCATTGCAAAAGTGCAGGAACAGCTCGAAGATGTTCTTTATTTTCCTGCCTATGAGATTTTTATGGATGAACTTCGTGACTATCGTTATTATGCCGATGATATGCTGCATCCTTCAGTTAGCGGTATTGAATATGTATGGGAGCGGTTTGCAGATACTTTTTTAAGCGAAGAATCAAAAAAAATAATTTCCAAAGTTCAATCTATCCTGAACAAAATTAACCACAGGCCTCTGCATGAGAATACGAGTGCCTATCTGAAATTTGTTTCTTCTTTACGTGAAGAAATAATTTATTTTCAAAAGAATTATCCGGATATAGATTTTAGTAATGAGCTATTAGCAACAGATAAAACTGTTTAATATTACCCGGCATTAATTAAACAAAAGAATATTCTGTTTGTTATGATCTTACTATAATTTGGATAACTATGCACAATATGAGGGTGATAATACTCTTTTTTATTGTTCTTATACCAGGATTTTCTGCTTCAGGACAGCAATCAAATGCCGGTGTGATAGAAGGCAGGATTTTTAATGGTGCAAACAATGAACCATTACCTTTTGCTAATTTGATTATCTGGGGTACCAATATAGGTTCCATAAGCGATCTGGATGGCCGGTTTAGCTTTACCGGGATTAAGCCTGGGTATGTAAGAATTGTTGCCAGTTCGGTTGGTTTTGAACAATATGTATCGGAAGAATTTCTTGTTACAAATGCAAACAAAGCATTTATTGATGTTCCGATGAAAGAATCATCTGTTGTCATTGATGAAATCGTTGTAAAAGCTTCTCCTTTCAGGAAAAATGAAGAAAGTCCAGTATCTCTTAGGCGAATAGGAATTGAGCAGATTGAAAAGAATCCGGGAGGAAATCGTGATATTTCAAGGGTAATACAGGTGCTTCCTGGTGTTTCATCTGCACTGTCTTACCGAAATGATGTGATAGTGCGTGGTGGAGGGCCCAGTGAAAACCGATTTTATCTGGATGGTGTTGAGATACCCAATTTGAATCATTTTGCCACACAGGGAGCTTCAGGTGGACCGGTTGGAATCGTTAACGTTGATTTTATTCGGGAGGTGAATTTTTATTCCGGAGCTTTTCCCGTGAATTTCGGCAATGTTATGAGCTCGGTTCTGGATATGCGACAACTGGATGGGAACAAAGAAAAATTGAAATTTCGTGGTTCTGTGGGAGCAAGTGACCTTGCTCTGACGCTTGATGGTCCGATCTCTGATAATACCACTTTTATTCTTTCTGCAAGACGATCGTATCTGCAGTTTTTATTTACATTACTGGAGTTGCCTTTTTTACCAACCTACAATGATTTTCAGTTCAAAATGAAAACAAGGATCAATAAAAAAAATGAAATTTCCTTCATCGGTCTGGGCGCGATCGATAATTTCCAGCTAAATCTTGATGCCAATGAAACAGCAGATCAAAGATATATTCTCAGTTATATTCCGGTGAATGAGCAATGGAATTATACCGTCGGATTGGTATACAAACATTACAGGCAACATGGTTATGACACTTGGGTTGTGAGCAGAAATTACCTGAACAATATATCGTATAAGTACTTGGATAATGATGAGACCTTGGGAAAGACTTTCGATTATTCTTCCTCCGAAATTGAAAATAAATTTCGCTACGAAAGATATTCGGATTTATGGGGTGGATATAAATTTACTATAGGACTGGGATTGGAATATGCCAAATATTTTAATGATACGTACAACCAGGTATACAATGAAAATTCGCTGGAAGAGTTCAACTACAATTCTTCGATAGAAATGTTTCATTACAATGCTTTCGGACAGGTAAGCAAGGGATATTTTAATGATCGATGGACTCTTTCCCTGGGTTTGCGAATGGATGGAAGCAGTTATTCAAAGGAAACGCAAAATCCTCTTCAGAATTTCTCACCTCGGTTTTCATCTTCCTATCTGATAGTACCTAAATTCGCCTGGAATTTTAATGCGGGAAGGTATTTTCAGCGGCCACCTTATACATCATTGGGATACAAAAACAATGAAGGGGAATATATTAATCGTGATAATGGGATAAAATACATAGCTTCCGATCACCTGGTAACGGGTTTTGAGTTCCGCCCGGATGATCAGTCGCAAATAACGATTGAAGGTTTTTACAAATGGTATTCCGATTATCCGTTTTCAGTAACAGATTCGGTGCCTCTGGCAACTAAAGGTGCAGATTATGGAGTTTTTGGCGATGAAGAATTGATCCCTGTTGCACAAGGAAGAGCCTATGGATTTGAAATTCTCGGACGCTGGCAGAACCTTTTGGGATTCAATACAATTATTTCTTATACATTTGTGAAAAGTGAGTTTAAAGATTACAGGGCTGCATACAGGGATAATTATGTTCCAACTTCCTGGGACAATAGAAATATTCTGAATATCTCAGCTACACGCACATTTAAAAACAACTGGTATTTTGGATTCAAATGGAGATATGTTGGCGGAGCACTTTACACTCCTTTTAATGAAGGAAAGTCATCTGTAAAGGCAGCGTGGGATGCGCAGGGTGGCCCTTATTTGGACTATTCACAATACAATACCTTGCGTTTGAAACCATTTCATCAACTGGATATCAGAGTGGACAAGCAATTTTATTTTACAAAATGGTCGATCAATTTTTACATTGATATTCAAAATATTTACAATTTTAAAGGGGATGCACCTGATCGGCTTGTCAGGAGATCATTTATTGACCCTGAATACAATGATATCAGAATTGATGAAAATGGCATTGAAAGATACGAACTCGAAAAAATTACTCCCGCTGGTTCAGGAACAATACTTCCGACCCTGGGAATTATTGTAGAATTTTAGTTAGCTTCAGGATGAAACAGAAAACATTTTTTTACATATTGCTCTTACTTCTTGTTGCTGGTACAATCTCTCTGGTATACAGTTGCAGAAGTTCCCGTGTTAATACAAGTTATCAGGCAGACACATTGTATACAAATCCTGATGGTAAGGGTGATTTAATAGAGATAAATTTTAGAAAAGGAACAGAACATAATCATCCTCTTATGGCAATATGGATTGAAGATACTGCGGGAAATTATATCCAAACTGTTTATGTTGCAAAATCTATAGCCAAAGGTATTTTTGAATTTGGAAATAAATCGGCTGGAAAATGGCAACCGGGTCCTCTTCGCAGACCAGCGGCTCTTCCCGTTTGGTCACACAGCAGAGGCGTTCAGGAAGATGATGGGTTGTTTATTCCCAAAGAGGAAACGGCTATACCTGATGCATATACAGGACCTACTCCACAATCAAATTTTGTACTATATACTCGTACTGATAACATCTTACCGGAAAGGGTTTATATCTATTTCGAAATCAATCAGTCGTGGGACTGGAATGAGTACTGGACGAATACAAAATACATGGAAGATGAAGAATATAAAACTTCTTCACAACCGGCACTTGTATATCGTGTGCTTTTCGATAAAAACGCAACGAATTCTAAGCCTGAATATCTTAAATTGATCGGGCATAGCCATTATAGCGGCCAAGATGGTAAGATCTACACAGACACAAATACAATTACAACCGCACGGAAAATTACGGAGTCAGTATCCATAAGAATCTCAAAACATTAATCAGAGCCTTATTACTCATTTTCAATCTTCCGGAAAGACGGGAAAGATTATTTATTGTCCATTTGTTGATCTTAATCACCTGACATCGGTGATGCATGTCATCTTATCATTATTATCCAAATCTTTCATCCTTCGTATCTTAATTAAAAAAAATAATGAAAGTATTTTCACTGCATCAGATCAGGTTTTTTATTTTAATTGCTTTTTTATTTTCCTGTTGGGTTCGGGAAGAAATCAGGGCAAATGATATTCAGCAACAGATTGAACAGTATAAGGCTGCAATAAAAAAGTATGAAAGTGAGAACAATAAGACAGAAGTGGCAAAATACCTTAACAAACTTGCTTATCTATATTGGCATATTGATGCAGACGGAGAGGCTATTGAATACTTTGAGCGGTCAATTGATATCAATACCAAACTCGGCAATGAGAATGCCCTGAGAATAATTCATAATAACCTCGGATTGATATATTCTGAGAGAGAGGAATACCAGAAAGCCATTGATCATTTTAAAAAAAGCCTGGAAATCAATCTTGCAAAAGGAAACAGGAACGAAGCAGCTTCGGATAACCTGAATATAGCCCTTGCCTTTCAGGCTCTTTCCTATTATTCCGAATCGAACAATCGTGCAGAACAAGCTTTGGAAAAAGCTTTGGAAATGAACAACCTGGGATTGGCAAAAACCTGCTATGGAGTTTTGGGAGAGAACTTTGAAAAGCTTGGGCAACCTAAAAAAGCCGGTGACTACTTTGAAAAATTCAATTCCATTTCAAAACATCTTCAAAAGAAAGAAATGGATGCAATGGCATCAAGAACCAAAGAATATGAGCAACAGGTTCAATACAAAGAAAGAGAATTACGCAATACGCTTGATACTTTAGGCGAGGTATTGGAACTGAATCGTGAAATACAGTTGCAAAATGAATTGCTGAATAAAGAAAACCAACTCAGAGAAGAGCAGGAAGCAAGACTAAAGGCACAACAGGCGAGATTGGAAGCACGCGAGAAAACACGAAGAACCCAGATTTTAGGGCTTATTGCAGTTCTTGTATTGTTGCTGTGCATTGCTTTACTTGTTTATTGGCAGTTTACTCAGAAGAAAAAAGCAAATCAGTTGCTTAAAAAACAAAATGCTGAAATTGAAAGACAGAAAAAAGAAATAGAAAACCAGCGTGATGTAGCGAACAGGCAAAAGAAAAGAATAACAGATAGTATTCAATATGCTCAAAGAATTCAAAAAGCCGTTCTTCCCCGGAAGGAATCATTTGCTCATAATTTCAGAGACTATTTTGTTCTGTATCGGCCAAAGGACATTGTTAGCGGTGATTTTTACTGGTTAAACAGGAAAGATAACATACTGATCATAGCAGCTGCAGATTGCACCGGGCATGGAGTGCCGGGAGCGTTTATGAGCATGCTTGGGGTGGCGTATTTAAATGAAATTGTAAATAAAATTGCTATCAATAAGCATATCAGTGCGCTCAATACCGATGAGATTCTCAATCAGTTACGCGACATGGTTATTACATCATTGCATCAAACCGGCAGTATTGATGAGCCTAAAGATGGGATGGACATCTCACTGGTAATTATAGACCTTGAAAACAAAAAAATGCAATTTTCCGGAGCCCACAATCCTTTGGTTATTATTAGAAACAATGAACTTGTTAAATATGATGCCGATAAAATGCCGGTCAGCTATCATCAAAAAAATGATATTCCTTTTACGCGTCATGAAATAAATCTGAAAACAGATGACAGGATTTACTTGTTCTCTGATGGATTTATTGATCAATTCGGCGGAAAGCAGGGGCTAAAGTTTCTGGTAAAAAATTTTCAGGATCTGTTGATTAAAATTCATCAAAAACCAATGAATGAACAGCTTAACATTCTTGAGAAAACGCTTGATGAGTGGCGCGGAGAAAGAGCCCAGCTCGATGATGTTCTGATAATTGGTTTACGATTTTCACCTGGTGTGCCATCTGATCTTCCATCAACGAAAATCGACTGGCAATCAAGGACTATTCTTATTGCAGAAGATACAGATGTAAATTATTTTTTGCTTGAAGCGGTTCTTAAAAATACAAAAGCCAACCTGGTAAGGGTGAAAGATGGACAGGAAGCCATTGATTTTATTCATAACAATGAAGTTGATCTGATTCTTATGGATATAAACATGCCCCGAATGAATGGATATGAAGCGACAGAAGCCATAAAAAAAATTCGGAATGATATTCCTATCATTGTTCAGACAGCCATGCATTTTGAAGATGAGAGTGAAAAGGCGTTTGAAGCAGGAGCTGATGATTATATAACCAAACCCATTGATTTAAAAACCTTTATACATAAAATGGAACGTTTCCTTTGTTGATTTACTCCTATGAGAGTACCGGATTGGTATTTGACAGATTGATAATAGAAAATAACATTACAATCAAAATTTTACTCAAAAAATATAACTTATCTTTATTAGATAAAAAGCTGTAATACTATGGATCCATTAATTATTTCAGGAACAGAAGATACTCCCGAAGTTATTCTTAATAAAAAAGAAGGAACATTTCAGATCAATGGCAGGTCACTGCCGGAAGATGTGATCGAATTTTATACTCCTGTTTTTTCATGGTTGGAACAATATGTTGCCAATCCGAACGAAGAAACAAAGTTTAAGGTGAAAATAGACTATTTTAATTCTGCTTCACAACGAGCTATAAACGAGATTTTTAATATTCTTACCAGAATCAATCTGAAAGGGAAAAAAATTATTGTGGAATGGTATTTTTACCAGGATGATGATGAAATGCGCGAAGCAGGCCAGGAATATGCTGAAATTACAAATCTTAATTTTCAGTACATTAGTTATGTTCCTGATTAATTTCTTTCTCTATTATTGGATTTTTCTTAATTTAAGC
This sequence comes from Bacteroidales bacterium, assembly GCA_016935615.1. Classification (GTDB taxonomy): domain Bacteria; phylum Bacteroidota; class Bacteroidia; order Bacteroidales; family UBA10428; genus UBA10428. The sequence goes on along the minus strand of JAFGQO010000192.1, from coordinate 34,487 downwards.
AAAGAAAAACTTCGGAATTATGTTTAAACTTAAGCTGGTAATTGGTTTGATGGGTATTGGGGTTGCCTTGTTTGCGCAAGAACCGCTTCACCACCCAAAAAAAACTTTTATTGCATCAGATGGCAGATTGTACATTCAAAAACAGCTTCCCGTATTCATTTGGATGTCGACATCTACGGATAACGAATCTGAAAAATATCGTTTGGAAAGTGAGGTAACTTATAGGTATTCCAATCCGATGTATTTCGATACGGAAGGATACAACACAGTTCGTTCTCCTTCTGCTGTTGATACGGCAACACATAGAGTTGTGTATCCTAAGCGTGATATTATTTTTGAAGTCTATGCCGATAGTGAATCTCCGGTCACAGAGGTTGATTTTGGTGAAGGAGTACTTTATGAAGAAAGTGGAAAGTTGCATTTGGGATCTGGTACGCTCATTACATTAACAGCACAGGATAAATTATCAGGTGTTGAAAATATTTTATTCTCGATCAATGGAGCAGCATATCAACCTTACAGAGAGCCAATACCGATCAATGAGGAAAAAGAATATACGCTGAAGTATTATTCTGTTGACAATGTTGGGAATGTTGAACCAGTGCATGAACAGATCCTCATTTTCGATAGAACTCCTCCTGTTTCTGCACTTGAAATTGACAAGGATCGTTACGAAAACATTATATCAGGACGTTCAAAAATAATACTTCACAGCGAAGACAAAGGTACCGGTACAAAATCTATTTTGTATAGTATTGATAGTGGAAATGAAATAGAATACAGAATTCCTATCAGGGCAACAAATTTTACGCAGGATGAACATACGATTGCTTTTTATGCTGTTGACAAAGTGGGGAATAGGGAACAGATTCAGACATTTACTTTCTATGTGGATAAAACCCCTCCGACAATCATTGAGGAAATCATAGGGAAAAGTTTTTTCACAAGCGGCAAGGAATTTTCCTCGGGCAAAACCAGGCTTAAACTTACGTCATTCGATAACAAAGCGGGAGTTAAGGAAATTCGCTACTCAGTAAATGAAGGCGAATATGAATTGTATGATAAACCCGTGTTTCTCACTCAGGCATCGGGAGTCCTGCGAATTCTATCCTATGCAGTTGACAATGTAAACAATCGTTCAAACAGTCAGATAGCAAACGAAAAAACATCAATTCCTTATATTGATCTTACAGGACCTCAATTGAGTCGGACTTTTCGCGGACCACAATTTAAAACGCGCGATACATTATTTATTAATAACAAAACACTGGTGCAATTAACCGGAGCAGATACGGAATCCGGATTAAACAGAATTGAATATTCTCTGAACGGGATTGATCCTTCTGATTATTCCGAACCCTTCAATGTTGAAAATGAAGGATATTCTGTTGTGGATTATACCGGCTTTGATAATGTTGACAATACCAGCTCAGATTCATTCGGTTTTAAGGTGGATAATACGGGACCTAAAATCTCACATACCTTTGGTGCATCATCAATTAACAGGATTAATGGACTGGATGTATATCCCGCACATGTTGTGTTGTTCTTGGCAGCAGCCGATGCTGTGGTCGGATTTAAAAAAATGGATTATACTTTGAATAATGGACCGGCAAAAGAGCTTACCGGTATGATAAAGGATCTGCCTAAAGGTACAAATCAGATGGTTATTACAGCATATGACCATTTAGGAAATACACAGAATTATGAATTAGAGTTTATTATTGAATGATGGCTGAACTTTTTAAGACTCCTTCCATTGTAAAAGCAGCAGGTAATAAACCTAAAGAAATCAGAGAATATTTCGGACGTGTAAATTCTAAAAGTGAAGAAATAAGTATAGCTTATATGATAAGTCCCGGGGGCTGGAAGGAACCGGCACAAACTCCCGATTTTAATGAATACACACTCGTATTGAAAGGAATACTTCAGGTCGAAACGAAAGGAAATACCTGTAAGGTAAAAACTGGTCAGGCCATATTGGTGAGAAAAGGAGAGTGGGTACGTTACAGCACTCCACATAAGGCAGGAGCGGAATACATTGCAGTTTGTATTCCGGCATTTTCGCCTGATATTGTCAACAGGGATAACGAATGATTTCGGGAATGGCATCTAACAAATGGCACAAAGAAGAGTTTTGCATCATGAAAGAGATTCATATCACCTGACGGGGAACAGTTATTATTTTAAAAATGATTAATTTATTGGTTGATTAGTTGATAACGGATCAATAAATACTGATTATCAATTACCAATCACGATTTACGTTTTACACCTCACAGCTTACAGATCACGACTCACGATTCACCAATAACGAATAGAAAAAAATCCCTTCCTTGTTGCCAAAGAAGGGATTGTATATTAAAGTTGGTGTTTTTACATCATGCCACCCATTCCTCCTCCACCCATCGGAGGCATTGGTGGATTTTCTTCCGGAATTTCTGCAACCACACACTCGGTAGTCAGGAACATACCAGCGATAGATGCAGCATTTTCAAGTGCAATACGGGCAACTTTAGTAGGATCAATAACTCCTGCTTTCAGCAGATGATCGTATTTGTCTTCATTGGCATTGTAACCAAAGTCGTCTTTTCCTTCTTTGATCTTTTGAACTACAACTGATCCGTCAAGGCCTGCATTTTCAACAATCTGTCTCAAAGGTTCTTCCAGGGCTCGTTTTACAATTAAAATTCCTGTATCCTGATCCTCGTTTTTTCCTTTCAGATTATCCAGGGTTTGCAATGACCTGATATAGGCAACACCACCACCGGGAATAATACCTTCTTCAACAGCAGCGCGTGTTGAACTTAAAGCATCTTCTACGCGATCTTTCTTTTCTTTCATTTCAACTTCAGATGCAGCACCAACATAAAGAACAGCAACTCCACCTGCTAATTTTGCAAGTCTTTCCTGAAGTTTTTCTTTATCATAATCAGAAGTTGTTGCGTCTATCTGGGTTTTGATCTGTTTCACTCTTGAGTTAATGTTTGCTTTATCTCCTGCACCGTTCACAATGGTAGTGTTTTCCTTGTCAATGGTTATCTTCTCACATGTTCCTAACATATCCATTGAAGCACCTTCAAGGGTAAGTCCTTTTTCTTCAGAAATAACCACACCACCTGTCAGAATTGCTATGTCTTCAAGCATTTCTTTTCTACGGTCACCGAAGCCGGGAGCTTTAACACCAGCTATCTTTAATGATCCGCGCAATTTATTAACCACCAATGTAGCTAATGCTTCTCCGTCAATATCTTCGGCAATGATCAGAAGCGGGCTACCGGATTGAGCAACAGGTTCCAAAACCGGAAGCAGATCCTTCATGGTTGAGATCTTTTTGTCATGAAGAAGAATTTTCGGGTTCTCAAGCACAGCTTCCATTTTGTCTGTATCTGTCACAAAATAGGGAGATATGTATCCACGATCGAATTGCATACCTTCTACAACTTCTACTGTAGTTTCAGTGCCTTTTGCTTCTTCAACGGTAATTACTCCTTCTTTCTTTACTTTATTCATAGCTTCAGCTATCAGCTTTCCGATTTCCTCATCGTTGTTGGCTGAAATGGAAGCAACCTGCTTGATTTTTTCACTGTCTTCACCAACTTCCTGCGACATAGTCTTAAGGTTCTTGATAACAGCGGCAACAGCTTTATCAATACCACGTTTCAGATCCATTGGATTTGCTCCTGCGGTAACATTTTTTAGTCCAACAGCCACAATAGACTGAGCCAGAACAGTAGCGGTTGTAGTACCGTCACCAGCATCATCTGCAGTTTTGGAAGCGACTTCCTTAACAAGCTGAGCCCCTATATTTTCAAAATGGTTTTCCAGTTCAATTTCTTTTGCTACGGTAACTCCGTCTTTTGTTACCCCGGGTGCTCCGAATTTTTTCTCCATGATTACGTTTCGACCTTTAGGGCCAAGGGTGATTTTTACTGCATTAGCCAGCTGATCCATTCCCTTTTTTAACAGATCCCGGGCTTCAATATTAAATTTAATTTCTTTAGCCATATTGTTTGTTTTTTACTGTTTACATTTTTACTGATTACACTATTGCGAGAATATCAGATTGCCTCATAATAAGATAATCTTTACCATCAACGGTGAGTTCGGTACCTGAATATTTCCCGTACAGAACAGTGTTCCCGACTTTTACTTCCATGGTTTCATCTTTTGTTCCCGGTCCTGTTGCTATGACAGTTCCTTTCTGAGGTTTTTCTTTAGCAGAATCAGGAATAATGATACCACTGGCCGTTTTTTCTTCAGCTGCTTGTGGCTCAACAAGTACCCTGTCGGCCAAAGGTTTGATTTTTACTACTGACATTTTCCAAGTTATTTTATAAGTTAAACATTCGGACTAAAATACTGTTTGGCGAATTGCATATTTTATGCCAATTCATAATTTTTCAATTTTCGTCATATAACCAAGACATAATTGCATATTCTGAGATCTTTAAAACACTTCGAAATTTATAATATTTTACCTAAATAATAGAATTTCAATACGTTATCTTATAAAGGCTAAAGTTACAGAATGCAAAAAAGTGTCAGGAATCTGACACTCTGACATTTTGTATTGAAATAATAAATAAATTATTCACTTTCTTCATCATCTGGCAAGCCGGCCGGTATTGAAGGCATAGACTGATCAAAATCAGCAGGCGATTCAATTTGTTGTTCCAGTCGGGATTTTGTTTCTGTGGGTTTCTCAATTGCCCAGCTTGCCAGTATACTCAGTGCCAATAATATAGAAGCCAGTGTCCATGTTGCTTTCTCAAGAAAATCGGTTGTTCTGCGAACTCCCATTACCTGGTTTGATCCGCCAAATGATGCCGATAAACCGCCTCCTTTTGAATTTTGCACCAACACAACCATCACAAGCAGTACACAAACTATGATTATTAACACAGAGATTAAACCAAACATAACAAATACTTTTATGAGTTATTAATCAGTTTCTTTATTTTTGAAATTTGACCTGCAAAGTAAGCACTTTTTTCCGGATATTTCAAGCTTAATTTCTCGTAAGCAAAAATTGCCTTTGCATAATGTCCCTGTTTGATGTATATCTGTGCGAGCGTATCGGTAAAGAAGCTCTCATGTTCCGTAATACTTGCCTTTGAAATATCCTCGTTTGCAATATTTTCTGTTCTGGGGACTATTCTCGGATTGGTTTCGATAAATTTATCAATAAGAGATCCCTGTAAATTTCTTTTTGCTGTTCCCGTTTTATTATCCTCAGAAATACCATTATTTTCATCAGTTTCGGCAGTGTCAGCTTCTGATAATTCCTGTTCGGGAATATCTTTTTCGATTGAACCCTGTTCTTCGCCCTTGAAATTTTCGGCAGTTGGAGTTAATTGATTGTCAATGGCATCCAGCCAGGAGGTAAAAGAAAGAGAATCCTGAACAACTGACTTATCTTTTTTGAAAGGTTCTTCCTCAACAGAACTCGCTAAAGTGTCTTCATGAAATTCGATAAGATCGGATGAAGAGATTTGCCGGACAGTTTTATCTTCAATTGGTTCCTCTGAAGGAATTTCATCAGATTGTTTTGACAGCTCAAAAAATTCTTTTCCTTTAACAATATTTTTTGTGGCGCTATTTAAAGAGTATATTTTATCATCCAACAGAATGCCATTACCATATTCTTTTCTAACATCAATCGCTAATCCCGGTATTAGTTCAATTTCAGCCGAAGGAGCCATTTCATAATAGTTTAGCTGATCATTGATCGTGCTGGATATGTTTTCTTTCAGTGAATCTTTGATCTCTTTTTCAACGGCAGGTTGTTGAAATTCGACTGATCCCGAATCTTTGCTTTGCGCACTGCCTGGTAATTTATGGAGTAAATAATACAATATTTTTCTGTCTGAAACATAAGTAGCTGTCAGATGGAGAATGTTTTTATTAATTTCTGAAGTTACATTTTGAATGTTTTTAATATGCAACAATCTGGCAGTTTGAAAAAAAGGGTATTTCTCGATCAATTCATCAAAAGTTTTTAAGCTTTCTTTATCGAGTTTCTCCGGAGTTCGTATGTATCTGTTTAGATTTGGTAACGTCATAATCTATCATCTACCAGTTTACAAAGGCTTTGTTGTATATTTTATCAAGAATCTCATCGATAATTTCTTCCGTTAATTCTTCTTCGACAGATGTAAAATTCTGAGAGCTGTCAAATACCCTGAAAGCCGAAAAGCTTGTATCGAAATTGTCATCCGGATTAATAGAATTCGTATATTTTACACGAATGGCAATTGTAAACCGGGTTTTTGCTGCAATGTCTCCTGCAGCAACAGCCTCAAGGTTTATCTGGTAGTTTTTAATTTCTCCGGAAAAATCAACATCTCCTATTGTATTTACTACTCTGAGTTTGGTATTACTTTCAAGGAACTCTTTCAAGCCGTCTGTGAATTTCTGGCTGAGTGTTGGATTTACCCTTGTAGCGCGATTTGCAAAATATTGTACTGAAACTGTTTCAAGATTCGGGTTGAGACTCCCTCCTTTTGTGCTGTATGATATCGTGAAACAACCTGAAAACAGAAGGAATATCAGAAGAGGAGATACAAAATATAGTTTCATCTTAATTTTCATTTAAACTGTACTCTTTAATTTTTCTATACAATGTTCGTTCCGAAATCCCCAATTCTTGCGCAGCATGCTTGCGTTTTCCTTTATGTTTTTGTAAAGCTTTAAGGATCAACTCTTTCTCTTTTTCTTCAAGTGACAATGATTCCTCGATTATTTCTTCTGTATCCTGAATATTTGCATTTTCTTCTTTTTTTATTTCAATTGGCTTATCGGAAATGCCGTCGGGATGTAAACCCGGAGACTCTTCCTGGTAAAGCTTTTGAATTATTCTGGCATTGTTTTCATGAAGGTCATCGTCAATTGTTCCTTTTTGCATAAGATCAAGTACCAGTTTTTTCAGATCCCCCATATCGCTTTTCATATCAAACAGGATCTTATATAAAATCTCGCGTTCGGTATTGAAAGTTTTCTGATCAATGGGAGAATCATACAATGCGGGCAACTTATTCTCATAATAATCGGGTAGGTAACCCCTGATCGTATTGGTGTCAATCTCCCTGTTGGTCTCTATCACCGAAATTTGTTCGGTTATATTTTTAAGTTGTCTGATATTGCCGGGCCATCTGTAATTTAACAAAATCTGTTTGGCATCTTCGGTCAATGATATGGGAGGCATTCTGTTGGTTTCAGCGAAATCAACAGCAAACTTTCTGAACAGGAGATAAATATCTTCTTTTCTTTCGCGCAAGGAAGGAATATGAATAGGAACAGTATTCAAACGATAGAACAGATCTTCGCGAAATTTTCCTTCACTGATGGCTTTTAGAATATCAACATTTGTTGCGGCGATTACACGCACATTGGTTTTAATTGTTTTTGATGAACCAACGCGCAGAAATTCTCCTGTTTCCAGAACCCGGAGAAGTCTTACCTGCGTTGACAAAGGCAATTCAGCTATCTCATCAAGAAATATTGTACCTCCGTTTGCTACCTCAAAATAGCCTTTCCTGCTGTCGTATGCCCCGGTAAATGAACCCTTTTCATGACCGAATAATTCCGAATCGATTGTTCCTTCAGGAATTGCGCCACAGTTAACAGCTATATAAGAACCATGTTTACGGGAGGAAAAATTATGAATGATCTGTGGAAACACTTCCTTCCCGACACCACTCTCTCCTGAAATCAGTACCGATAAATCGGTGGGAGCAACTTGCACTGCGATATCGATTGCTCTGTTCAGACCCACTGAATTTCCTATGATTCCAAACCTTTGTTTAATACGCTGAACATCCATAATTATTCAAGAAAAATTGTCAGTTAAACTCAATACTTTATAATACTTTTCGTACTATTAGCAATAGTAGTCGCCAAAATTGAAATAACTGACAAAATTACAATATTAAAAGATTTTTGCATATTTACTTTCGCTTAAATCAATACTTATACACATGTCTGCTTTTGTAGGAATCATTCCATCGAGGTATCAATCGAGCCGTTTTCCGGGAAAACCCCTGGCTGATATTGCTGGAAAACCGATGATTCAGAGGGTTTATGAACGAGTAAAAAAAGTATTGGATAGTGTTGTTGTAGCCACTGACGATAAAAGGATATTCAAAGTTGTTAAAGAATTCGGGGGAATAGCAATAATGACCTCGGCAAGTCACCGGACAGGGACTGAAAGATGTGCGGAAGCATTAGTGAAATTTGAGACAATTGCATCGAAAATATTCGATGTGGTTATCAACATTCAGGGGGATGAACCATTCATCAAAAAAGAACAGATAGAATTGCTGATGTCAAATTTTGATAATGGAAATACGCAAATAGCGACATTGATTAAGCCGATTGAAAACAAGGAAATACTATTCGATACCAATCGTCCCAAAGTTGTAATAGACAAACAGGGTTTTGCCATGTATTTCAGTCGGTTACCCATTCCACATTTAAGGAATGCTGAAGAGTGTAATTGGCAGAAGAAACATACATATTTTCAACATATTGGTATGTATGCATACAAAAGAGATGTGCTTAAAGAAATTGCGAAACTACAACCAACGATACTTGAAAAGGCAGAATCGCTGGAACAACTTCGCTGGCTGGAGAATGGATATAAAATAAAAACAGCAGTTACCGAATATGATAGTTACGGCATTGATATTCCCGAAGACATAGAAAATGCTATTCGCATGGGATTTGTATAGAATTTAGGCCTGATCCTGCAGAATGAATTCCTGTTCCCGTTTCTTATGTCATACTTACTATAAGTTAAGAATGCTCTTCGATTTAGTACCTGGTATCAATCACACTCCAATCCAGAATATTCCAAAATCCATTCACATAATCGGGTCTTCTGTTTTGGTATCCCAAATAATAGGCATGTTCCCATACATCGCATGTAAGAATTGGAATAGCACCATTTTTAAGCGGATTGCCGGCATTGTTTTCCTGCACAATTTCAAGCTTTCCGTTGTCCTTTTTTATCAGCCATGCCCAGCCTGAACCAAATATAGTTATTGCTGCCTTTGAAAATTTTTCTTTAAGTTCAGCAAAGGAACCAAAATCTTCTTTTATCTGTTTTGCGAGATTTCCTGAAGGTTCACCTCCTCCACCCGGTTTGAAAGAAGTAAAATAAAATGTATGATTCCAAACCTGGGCTCCATTGTTAAAGATCCCTCCATCTGCCTCTTTGATGATGGTTTCAAGCGAAGCATTTTCAAATTTGGTCCCCTGTACCAGGTTGTTCAGATTCGTAACATAAGCCTGATGATGTTTTCCATAATGAAATTCCATGGTTAGTTTATCAATTACAGGGGAAAGAGCATCCATGGAATACGTCAGTTTAGGGAGTTCAAAAGCCATGATTTTCAGTTTTTGGTTAAACAATTCTATAATGAATTTTTAAAAACGGAACAACTTATGATTAACAATTGCCTTTCCTGATTGAGCATATGCAAAAATAAAAAAACCCCGGGAGAAATCTCACGGGGAATCATCTATTAAAACAAATTTCTATTTTAAAATTATCTGAACCGTTTGCTTACCTCATCCCAGTTAATTACATTCCGGAATGCAGAGATGTAATCGGGCCGTCGATTTTGATAGTGCAGATAATAGGCATGTTCCCATACATCGAGTCCGAGAATGGGGATCCCTTTTGTTTCGCTCACGTCCATCAATGGATTATCCTGGTTTGGTGTAGAAGTTACCTGCAGTCCTGAGTCTGTTTTTATCAGCCATGCCCACCCTGAGCCAAACCTTGTTGCTGCAGCATTTGAAAATTCTTCTATAAAATTTTCAAATGAACCGAAGTCCTTCTCAATTGCGTCAGCAAGATCACCCGAAGGTTCTCCTCCGCCTTTTGGGCTCATTACTTTCCAGAATAAATTGTGGTTGTAAAATCCTCCGCCATTATTCCTGATAACAACAGGCAATGAAGATACTTTTGAAAGTATTTCTTCAATTGATTGACCTTCAAGATCGCTTCCTGCTATAGCATTATTCAGTTTATCAGTATATGCAGCATGATGCTTTGTATGATGTATTTCCATTGTTCGCGCATCAATGTGGGGTTCAAGAGCATTGTACGCATAATCCAGTTTTGGTAATTCAAATAACATGGTATTTTGTTTTTAATTTGTTGACCTATTTATTTAGAGTCAATATAAATAATATCTTTAACTGATAAACCAGAATTTCTGCTAATTGTTCAATAAGGATCAGGTTTATTTATATTCACAGGACTATACAGTATAAAATCTGATTTGCTGAATCCGGTATATTTTTTCTGATCCGTTTTTAAAGAGATACCTTGGAGAGTTACGTTTGTTGCTGACACAGCAGGCTTTTCCCGGAATTCGGTAAATTGTGTAAAGAATTTACTGTAAAACTGTTATCTTGGAGCGATTTTTCAAAAGAGGATATCTGATGACAGTATTATATAACCTGGGGATAAGGATTTTCTACCTGTTGATTATTATTGGATCATTTTTTAATACAAAAACCAGGAACTGGCTTCATGGAAGAAAAGGGCTTATGAAGATGCTTGCAGGGGCGCTATCAGAAAAGGAACCTGTAATTTGGTTTCATGTTTCTTCGCTTGGTGAGTTTGAACAGGCCCGGCCGCTGATGGAAGCGATGAAAATGAATATGCCGGATCATAAGATACTGCTAACTTTTTTTTCTCCTTCCGGTTATATGGTTCGGAAAAATTATGAAGGTGCCGACTTTGTGTTTTATCTTCCTCTTGATACAAAGCGAAATGCAAAGAAATTCCTGGAAATTGTTAATCCGGAAATAACATTCTTTATCAAGTATGATTACTGGTATCATTTTTTGCATCAGCTGAAAAAAAGGAAAGGGAGGGTATATCTGATCTCAGCCATATTCAGGCCGCAACAGTTGTTTTTTAAATCGTTTGGAGCATGGTATCGCAATCTTTTACAGTATTTTGATCTGATCTTTGTTCAGGATACTCGTTCTGTCGAGCTGCTTGCTACCATATCTGTAACGAATGTCAAGCTCAGTGGGGATACACGATTCGACAGGGTGGAACAGATAGCATCGGAATCAAAACGTATTGAAATCGCAGAAAGATTTGCCTCGGGTAAGTTTACCTATGTGTGTGGCAGTACCTGGGAAAAGGATGAAAATATCATTGCAAAATATATCAATCAGACTTCTTTGGGAAGCAAATTTATTATTGCACCTCATGAAATCTCAGAAACACACATTGAAACATTGGTGCGTAAAATTGAAAAGAAAACCATACGGTTTTCAAAGGCAGGGAAAAAACCTGAAGAAGCAGATGTATTGCTTATTGATAATATTGGCATGCTGGCAGCAATTTATAAGTACGGAAAGGTTGCATACATCGGCGGTGGATTTGGCGCAGGCATACATAACATACTGGAAGCAGCGGTATATGGAATGCCGGTAATCTTTGGGCCGAATTACAAAAGGTTTAATGAGGCTGTTGAATTAATTAAAGAAGGAGGAGCATTCTCGGTTACTTCTTTTAGCGAATGCAAACAGGTATTTGATGAACTGTCTTCAAAGAAATCAGAATACCAGGGTGCTTCGGAAGCAACCAGGAGTTTTGTGAACAGAAACCTCGGAGCAACGGCTGCAATTCTGAAATATTTAAAAAAGAGTTAAGATACAGTTAATGGTATATTGCTTACCGATCAAAGCTCACAGATTACAGTTACTATAAATAGTTGAATCCTTGGGGAGTTATATTTCGGCATGAGCATGGATTTAATATTCCTGGCACAGACCTGGGATTCAGAATATTAACCTGTCAGGCATAGATCTATTTTTTTTATATTTTAAGCACTCGTAACTCTTTTCCGACCTTAATAAATGCCTCTAAAGCCTTATCAAGATGTTCTTTCGTATGGGCTGCCGAGAGTTGAACCCTTATTCTGGCCTGATCTTGAGGGACAACAGGATAATAAAATCCGATAACATAAATTCCTTCTTCCAGCAATGCCGTAGCAAAATCCTGTGATAATTTGGCATCATAAAGCATAATGGCAACTATGGCAGATTGCGTGGGTTTGATATTGAAGCCGGCTTTAACAATTTGTTCCTTGAACCAGGCCGTGTTTGCCTGAAGCTTTTTTTGCAATGCATCAGTTTCTGACATCATATCAAACATTGCAATGCCTGCACTGGCGATCATTGGAGGTAAAGAATTTGAAAACAGGTATGGTCTTGAACGTTGTCTCAGCAATTCAATGATCTCTTTTCTTCCTGTGGTAAATCCACCTATGGCTCCGCCAAATGCTTTCCCAAGTGTTCCGGTAATAATATCCACCTGGCCACGAATAGCAAAGTGCTCAGTCACACCCCTTCCGGTATTGCCTACAACCCCGGCAGAATGGCATTCATCCACCATGACCAGGGAATCGTATTTTTCTGCCAACGCTACTATTTTATCTATGGGGGCAAGGTTGCCGTCCATAGAAAAAATCCCGTCGGTCACTATGATCCGGAAACGCTGGGATTGAGATTCTTTAAGCTTTTTTTCAAGGTCTTTCATATCAGCATTGGCATAACGATAACGCTTTGCTTTGCACAGTCTTACTCCGTCAATAATGGAAGCATGGTTCAATGCATCGGAAATAATGGCGTCTTCTTCTGTCAGAAGAGGCTCAAATACTCCACCATTTGCATCGAAACAGGCAGCGTATAAAATGGTGGCTTCCGTACCAAAGAAATCAGCAATTTTTTGTTCGAGCTTTTTATGAAGATCAGTTGTACCGCAAATAAAACGAACGGATGACATTCCAAAGCCATGGGTATTGAGTCCTTTTTTTGCTGCCTCAATAAGTTCCGGATGCGATGACAATCCAAGGTAATTGTTGGCGCAGAAGTTCAGCACTTCTTTCCCGTCTTCTGTTTTTATTATCGCATCCTGTGGTGAAGAAATGATCCGTTCGGTCTTATACAATCCTGCATCTTTTATTTTTTGCAGTTCTGTATTCAGGTGCGTTTTAATTTTTCCGTACATAATCTTTGATTGAAGTGGATTAAGTTTCTGTTTCTTTCTTTTTTATTTGCATCAGCATGATCTCTGTTATTCTATTCAGGTCGTAATACGGTTTCCAGTCATCATGCATTCGTGCCAGGCTGTCGTCGACACTTTCAGGCCAAGTCATTGCAATATCCTGACGGAAATCGGGGGCATAAGAGATTTTGAAACCGGGAATATGTTTCCTGATTTCTGCTGCAACTTCTTCAGGACTGACACTTACTCCCATAATATTATACCCGGTATGCAACTTCAGCCGTTTGTTATTAACTTCCATAAGCCGGATGGTTGCATTGATAGCATCTTCCATAAAAAGCATGGGCTGTTTGGTGTCCTTTTTAAGGAAACAGGTATAGCTTCCTTTTCTTACGGCATCATAATAAATTTCTACTGCCCAGTCAGTTGTCCCTCCACCGGGTTCTGTTTTGTAGCTTATCAGTCCGGGGTAACGAATACTCCTTACATCCACATCGTATTTCTTAAAATAATATTCGCACCATCTTTCACCTGCAAGCTTGCTGATGCCATAAACGGTGGAAGGTTCCATAGTAGTGAGCTGAGGTGTTTGTTTTCTGGGGGTTGAAGGACCAAATACTGCAATGGAGCTGGGCCAAAAAACTTTTTTTACATCCTCTACCAATTTGGCGATCTCCAGTACATTCATCAGGCTGTTCATATTGATGTGCCATGCCTGCAGTGGCAATTTTTCAGCATTTCCCGATAAAACTGCCGCAAGATGATAGATCTGTGTGATCTTATGCCGTATAACAAAATGAATGAGAAGTTTATCATCCATTACATCCAACAGCTGATAAGGTCCGCCATTTTTTATATCCGAAGATGCATCCTTTATGTCGGTAGCAAACACATGATTGTTGCCGTGAATTTTTCGCAAGGCAAGGGTCAACTCTGAACCTATCTGACCTGCTGCTCCGATGACAAGGATATTTTCCATTGTTTAACGATTAATCAGATGAATAAAATTATAACATATACAGCAAAAACAGTATGATAATATTCAGGATAGTGAGTGTGGTGATACACTTCAATGTCATTTGCTTATCTTTACGACGATTATAATACAGCGATCATGTCAGAAAGAGTACGAGTACGTTTTGCTCCCAGTCCTACAGGTCCGCTCCACATTGGCGGAACAAAAACTGCATTATTCAACTACCTTTTTGCAAAAAAACACGGAGGAGATTTTATTCTGAGAATTGAAGATACCGATCAGTCAAGGTTTGTTGAAGGAGCAGAAAAATACATTAACGATGCTCTTGAATGGCTGGGTTTAATTCCCGATGAAGGAGTGAAACAGGGGGGTAGTTATGGACCTTACCGGCAATCGGAAAGAAAAGAAATTTACCGAAAATATGCAGATCAGTTGCTTGATTCGGGATGGGCATATTATGCATTTGACACACCTGAAGAACTTGATGGTTTAAGGACAAAATACGAAGCAGAGAAAAAGACTTTTTCATACGATGTTCATACACGCCGGTCATTAAATAACTCAATTGTTCTTGATGAAAAACAAACAAAAAAGAAAATAACATCCGGAGAATCCTATGTTATCCGTTTCAAAATGCCTGAAAATGTTGAGATACAGGTAGAGGATATCGTTCGTGGAAATGTAAAATTCAATACTTCCACACTCGATGATAAAGTGATTTTTAAATCAGATGGTTTACCAACTTATCACCTTGCCAATGTTGTAGACGATTACCTCATGAAAATTTCACATGTTATCCGCGGGGAAGAATGGTTGCCCTCTTTGCCTTTGCATGTGATGCTTTACAAAGCGTTGGGATGGGATAGGGATATGCCTCAGTATGCACATCATTCGCTTATTTTAAAACCCGGTGGTTCAGGAAAACTCAGCAAACGGGACGGGGACAAACTGGGATTTCCTGTATTTCCTCTTGAGTGGAAATCACCTTCGGGAGAAGTATTCATCGGATATCGTGAAATGGGGTATTTTCCTGAAGCTGTGATCAATATGCTGGTGTTGCTTGGCTGGAATCCCGGTACTGAAAAGGAAATATTTTCCATTGATGAACTGATACATGCATTTACTCTTGAACGAATAAGCAAAGCAGGAGCTCGCTTTGATCTGGAAAAGGCCAAATGGTTTAACCAGTATTACCTTCAACAGCAAAGCAATGAGAACCTGGCTGTTTTGTATAGTAAAGATCTTAAAAAAAGAGGCGTTGATTTGGGCCTTTCCAAAGTCGAAAAAATTGTTGATCTGATTAAGGAAAGAGCCGTTTTTGTCTCCGATTTCTGGGAGCAATCCTGCTTTTTCTTTGTAGCGCCTGATGAATACGAAGAGCAAACTATAAAAAAATTCTGGAAAGAAGAAACTCCTGAAATTGTTGCTTCCTGCCTGGATATTATTAAAGGGATGGAGAGGTTTTCATCAACAGATATTGAAGCAAAAATAAAAAACTATATTGAGAAGAATGAGTTTGGCTTCGGTAAGGTTATGAATCCTCTGCGCTTGGCAATTGTAGGAGCAGGAAAGGGGCCGCATTTGTTTGATATTATGGAAATTATCGGAAAGGAAGAAACGATAACACGTATTGAGAAAGCACTGAAAACGATATAAATCTCCGGAACCGGTCATTTACTAAAGATTGATGTATGCTTATTGATATTCATCGTCATGCGAAAGATGCCGGCGCAGCCGACAGGGTGGTGCGCAATTTATTCCATAACCAGACATCTGAGATTGAGGAAGACAAATTCTATTCCGTTGGTCTGCATCCCTGGCATGTTGATGAGAATACAATTCAGGAAGACCTGAAGATGGTTGAAGATGCTGCCTCTTACCCTCAGGTTATTGCCATAGGGGAAACGGGACTTGATAAAACAATAAAGACATCTCTGGAGACACAATCCTTTGCATTTTATGCACAGATAGATATTGCCCGTAAACTTGAGAAGCCTTTAATCATACATTGTGTGAGGGCTTACAACGAGGTTTTCACATTAAAAATAAATGCCAACATTAAGCAACCCTGGATCATTCACTGGTTTAATGCCAACCGACAAATGGGAGAACAACTGACAGAAAAAGGGTTCTACCTTTCATTCGGGCACTTGCTGTTTCATGACAGGAGCAAAGCTTACCATGCTTTTCCAAATCTGCCGATTGAAAAACTATTTTTTGAAACGGACGACTCAGAATATTCTATTGATGAGGTGTATAAGAAGGCAGCCTTATTAAAAGGCATAAATTGGGAGATATTACAAAAACAGATAGAATCGAATTTTAAACATTGCTTTGGACTTGAACCATGACTCTCATTATTGGGCACTTTAAATTAAGGAACGAAAATAAAAGAGAATGACTAAAATTTTTCTCAGCTACTATTTTGTATAATGAGGTAACAGATTTCAGAAAGATTTATATGAAAACATAAGTAACGGAATATAAATACTTTAATTTGAATATAAACCTGTGATGAAAAAGGAATGGAGAGTTCGTACAGAGCTCCTGATAGGATCGGATAATATTCAAAAGCTTGAGGATGCTCATGTTTTTATTGCAGGACTTGGCGGTGTGGGAGGCTATGCCGCTGAGCAGTTATGTCGTGCAGGAATTGGTGAGCTTACACTTTTGGATAGTGATGTGGTCGAGTCTTCGAACCGGAACAGACAGATCATTGCTTTGATTTCCACCGAGGGAATGAAGAAAACAGAAGTTGTTGCCGAAAGATTAATGAGAATAAATTCTGAATTGAAGTTACATCTCGTGAGCAAATTTCTTAACGAAGGCAATGTCAGCGATATTCTTGTAAATGATTACGACTTTATTGTAGATGCCATTGATACTCTCACACCCAAAGTGACTTTGTTAGCCGAAGGAGTAAAAGCCGGAATTAAGATCGTTAGTTCCATGGGTTCGGGTGGCAGGATGGATCCGGGCCGGATAGAGGTTTGTGATATTGCCGATTCACACCATTGCAGATTCGCCAGCATGGTGAGAAAATACCTTCACAGGCTGAATATCAACACAGGAATACAAGTTGTATTTTCACCGGAAAAAGTGTCTGAAAATTCCATTCAGGTAACGGATGGAAGAGGAAACAAACGATCGGTAGTTGGTACGATCTCATACATGCCGGCGATGTTTGGATGTCACTGTGCTGCGGAGGTGATCAGGGAGATTGTCGGAAGAAAAACCTGAAAAGTAAAAATTCCCGCAAAAGATTGCGGGAATTTGGATATATATAGAGAAATATAGAGGAGTTTTATCAACAAGCAGGTGTTACCTGATGTATGTGAAAAATATGGTACTTTCTCAACAAATCCATCATATCCAAAACTTCCATTTCAACTCCCGTAAGTACAAATGTCGAGTTGTATTTTTTCCCGAGCTGGTGAATCAGGTTCAGAGTGTCGAATCCACTGCTGTCAATGAACCGGATTCCTGACATATCGAGTTCAAGTTGTGTGCCGCGTCTGGTAATAAGTTTTACCAAAATCTGTTTTACCAATTTAATATTCAAAGCTGTCAGCTTATTTGTGTCCATGAAAGATGCAGAAACCTTCAGTCCCTCTCTCTCAACTGCCAGTATATTTGCAAAAATCTCTCTCATAACTACCTTTTTCTATATACTATCCAACAATAATACCAATCTTACCTCATAGCGAGGGAAATTTATAATTTTTCAAAGTTCAGGTCATATTCATTTCTTGCGAGCTTTTATGTAAGGTCCGGGAAACTTTAAAATGGGCATCTTTCGATGCCCTGTAAATGAAGAGTTCGCCGAAAAAACTCATCAATGCTGCCCTAAAACCTAAACTACTGATTTAAAGATGAAGTCGAAGTACAAATAGTTGCGTATGGAAACAAAAAAATGTGTTTTTTAACATTTCAGATAAATTTTTTGGGAAAAATGCTGATGATGATTAGATAAAATACGGGAAGATTATTTTTTGATACCAATTCGATATGCTAATTCATGAAAGTTTGTTATCTTGTTGCCTCCTATATGATCATGAATGGAAAGAAAACGTTTCTTTTCATGTTTTTTTGTACCTAAAACAATTGATTCCCTCTTGACAGGGAGATTATAAGGCTTTCTATTAACCATGAACGTATTAACGAACAAAGTGTTAATGCAGTTTATGAGCTTATTAAGAGTTATTTATAGCATGTTATCATCCTGCAGGATTTTTATTTTTCTGTTTTCAATAATTTTCTCATCAGCCATTTGCCAGCAGCAAAACCTGGTGTTTGAAGAGATCTGTTTTGAAGACCATTATTCTTTTGGCATTGTAGAAGATTTTTATCAGGATGCCCGTGGTTTTATATGGATAGGTGCAAAGGATGGACTTTTCAGGTATGACGGGATACAATTCAAAGCATATTATTTCGACCAGGAAAATCCCAATAGCATCAGCAACTCTGTTGTACGTAAAATATTTGGCGACAGCCAGGGAAACATGTGGGTTGCAACGGAAAACGGACTGAATCGTTATATTGAAGACAAGGATCATTTTGAACGGTACTTATACAATAGAAAAGATACAACATCCATAAGTTCAAATTTTGTACGGGAAATTGCTGAAGACAAAGACGGCAATCTTTGGATGGCAACTGTAAATGGAGGCCTTTGCAGGTATAAAAGGGAGGAAGACTGTTTTGAGAGATATACTGAAAACAGTACTGAGAATAAAAAATTATCAAGCGATAACTTGCGTACTTTGTTTATTGATTCTGAAGGGATTATATGGATAGGTACAATGGACAAAGGAGTGAATTATTTTTTGCCGGAGGAAGGGAAAATACACAGATTCCAGGCCGGACAGAAAAACGGGAATAATTTATACGGGAATGATGTAAGAAGTATTGTTGAAGATAAAGACGGTCGAATATGGTTTGGGACCAATGGGAACGGGATTTCAGTTTATGATAAAAAAACAGAGAAATTTAGTTACTACAGTAGCCATCCAAATAATAAAAACTCTCTCGGGAGTGATATAATCTGGAGCTTTACAATTGATTCGAAACAAAACCTGTGGATCTGTACAGACAATGGCGGATTAAACCTATATATGCCAGAAACGAATTCATTCAGGCAATACCGGCATAGCAAAAAAGAACTTAATAGTATAAGTTCTGATGTTGTGCGGGTACTCTATGAAGACCATGCAGGAAATTTCTGGATTGGTAATTTCCTGGCTCCTATTAATTATGTGAACAATCACAGGAAGAAATTCAATAATCTTCAAAATAGCATTTATTCTGTCAACAGCTTAAATAACAACCAGGTAACATCAGTTCTTGTTGACGACGACAATATTCTGTGGATAGGCACCGATGGTGGAGGACTTAACCGATACGATCCTGTAAAGAAATCCTTTAAACATTTTATTCATGATTCGAATAATAGCAATTCCATTCCAAATAACAAACCTCTTTGTCTTACCGAGGACGGTAAAGGAAATATCTGGATGGGATTTTATGAAGGAGGATTAGGATGCATGGAAAAGAAATCCGGCAGGTTTACTCATTTTTTCCCCAATGGCACAAAATATGCACCGCGGGGAGCACAAATATGGGATATGATACTTGATGGTAACGATTTGTGGCTTGCTACAGACAAAGGCGTTGACATTATGAACCTGGGAACCGGGATTTTTACTTACATTCCTGTTGACACAGAAAATAATCGTGGCACCAACACCAGCGGTATCTGGGTCATCACAAAAGATTCAAAGAACAGGATTCTTATTGGTACTGTAAACGGATTAAATGTATTTGATAAAGTCACACGGAATTTCAGTTATCATGAGGCGGACCTGACTGATATGAAGAGCATATCAGACAGGTGGGTTTATACCATTTTTGAAGACAGCAAAAACAGGATATGGGTGGGAACAAACGGAGGAGGACTGAATTTGTGGAATGAATCGGATGATGTTTTTGAATGTTATGATATCAAAGATGGTTTGCCTGGTAATGTAATTAACGGAATTCTGGAAGATCCGGAAGGGATCTTATGGATAAGTACAAACAATGGATTGTCAAGGTTAAATTGCAATAGCCTGGAAATAACTAACTATAATTCACACGACGGTTTGCAAGGTAACAGGTTCAACAGAAATGCTGTTTACAGGGACCAGAATGGGATATTGTATTTTGGTGGAATAAACGGATTGACATGGTTTGATCCAACCGAGATCGATAACAACTCTTTTATACCGCCTATTGTTTTTACGCGCTTTGATATTTTTAACCGGGAGGTGAACATACACGATCCGGAATCTCCAATACAATCAAATATAAACCTTCTGAACGAGATACACCTGGATAATAGGCATGATGTATTTACCATTCATTTTGCAGCTCTTAATTTTACTCAATCCGGCAAGAATCAATACAAATACATGCTTGAAAATTTTGAAGATACCTGGAATGATGTTGGCAATCATAACAATGCTACCTATACAAACCTTACACCTGGCAGATATACATTCAGGGTTATGGCATCGAACAATGACAATATCTGGAATACGGAAGGACGAAGCATTGACATTATCGTTCATCCGCCAATATACAGGACTTGGTGGTTTATTGGACTTATCATTCTTTCAATTGTTGCTCTGATTCTCGCAATTTATAAATATCGTTTAAGAAACATACGTCTTATGAATTTAAAATTAACGGAGATGGTCAGGGAAAGAACAAATAAGCTGGAAGCACATAGTGCCGAGATAGAAGAGCAGAACAGGCAGATTGCTGAACAACGTGATCTGGCAGAAGCACAGCGTGACAGGATACAGAAGCAAAACAAAGAACTGGAGTTTCATCGGAACAACCTTTCAAAACTTGTTAAGGAACAAACTTATGAGCTGAAAATAGCCAAAGAAAAGGCAGAAGAAGGGGACAAATTGAAGACTGCTTTTCTTGAAAACATTAGCTATGAGATTCGTACACCGTTAAATGCCATACTCGGATTTATCAATTTGCTGATTGAAAAAAAGGACGATCAGAAAAGCCGTGATTATTATTTACGGATCATCAATGAAAGCGGGAAAGGTATGCTCAGTCTTGTGGAAGATATCATTGACTTTTCACGTATTCAGATCGGCGAATTGAAGCCGGAATACGAAAAGTGTAATGTTACGGAACTTATTAGAGAACTGGTAAGTACAAACAGGGAAAAAATTGCCCGTGAAAGGCCCAACCTGAACTTGCTGACTGAATTGCCAAAAGAAAAAGTAATAGCCATTACCGATGAAAAAAAATTGAAACAGATACTGACCAAGTTGCTGGAGAACTCAGTTAAATTCACCCAGGAAGGCCATATCCGATTAGGAATACATAAACTTAATGATACCTACATCACCTTTATAGTTGAAGATACCGGCATTGGAATTGATGAGGAACTTACCGACAAGATTTTTGACCGGTTCTTTAAGGTCCAGGAAGAAAATACGAAGAAGATCTATCGTGGTCCGGGGCTTGGACTGGCATTTGCAAAAGTTATCACTGAACTTTTGGGAGGAAAGATATGGGTGGAAAGTCAACTCAATAAGGGTTCAAGATTCTATTTTACAATACCATTTATCAAACCGGATGAAAGTGCTTTGAAGGATGATCCGGCAATCGGAAAAGAATACAGGTGGACCGGCAAACGGATTCTTGTAGCCGAAGACCAGGATTCAAATTATTTACTGATAGAAGCCTTTTTTAAAAATACAGGTGCAGAACTTACAAGAGCAAATGACGGTGTGGAACTACTTGAGATCTTTGAAAAAGAACCTGATTTTGATCTGATACTGCTTGACCTCAAGATGCCACGCATGGATGGTACAAATGCCATGAAAATAATTCGTGAGAGTAACAAAACCGTTCCTGTAATTGCCCAGACGGCTTACGACAGAACATTTCACAGAGAGAAATGCCTTGAGCTCGGTTGTAATGAATATTTTATTAAGCCTCTGATAAAAACCAAAGTCCTTGAAACAGTGAGGAAGTATCTCGGGTAGTTAGTTAACTGCCTGCACAGCAGGTACCTCTGCCTTTTTCATTACATAAATGCTATAGTGTTGCATGATCATAAGGAAGATAACTGCCGTGCCTTATAATTAACTGCTGCATAATTTTTCTATACACTTCATCGTTATACGGATAATACACTATCTTACAATGCTTAAAAAAACTGCTATGTATAAACAAGCAAATTTCATTTTAACTCTCTGTGCTTTTATCCTGTTGGTTGCTTCATGCAAAAAAGACGATACTTCATTCCATTACGATATTCTTGCGGCAAGTACATCTTTTGAAGATGTTCAGGCAGCAGTTGATTCTGCTGAAAACGGCGACATAATATTAGTACCGGCCGGAAGCAGCACATGGGAGTCTGCAGTGAGAATACCCAACGACACAAGAATAACCTTGTCGGGCAGCGGTCAGGATGCAACTGTCATTTCATCCGCATCGGATGTCCCGGGAAGTCTTATCAATATGGGGAATACAGGGTCACGTATTACAAACATGGGATTTGTTCTTTCCAACGACAATGGGAATGGCATACGTGCAGGAGGGAATGGTTTTCGTGTTGATCATTGCCGGTTTGACAATACGATTGATCAGACCATCGAAGGTATTATTGTATGGGGGAGTATGCCCGATAACAGTTGTCCGACAGGATTGGTCGATCACTGCGAGTTTAACAATACACGTGTAGTTGTTGTGGGTGACGCGGCACTTATGGCCCATACCATCTGGGCGGAACCCCTGGGACTGGGAACCGATAATGCTGCTTTTATTGAAGATTGTATTTTTAACTTCACAAAATTCGGGAATGTCATCGACGCCAATTATGGCGGGCGTTATGTATTTCGCTACAACATTGTTAACGATGCGTATCTTGAAGCACATTCCGTGCAGGGCAACAACAGGTCTGCAAGGAGCTGGGAGATT
The DNA here is from genome assembly GCA_016935615.1 of Bacteroidales bacterium. Lineage (GTDB taxonomy): Bacteria > Bacteroidota > Bacteroidia > Bacteroidales > UBA10428 > UBA10428. The sequence continues at coordinate 11,478 of JAFGQO010000192.1, read as the reverse complement.
TACGGTAATACAATAAACCAGGCCGGGAGAGACATGTGGACACCTTTTTTCCTGCGTGGTGGTACAGGAGTGGTATTTGACAATGCACTTACAGGAGAATGGACATCGCCGGCAATTACGATCGACAACAGGAGAAGTTTTGAGGATCTGGGTGACGGGGGATTGTGTGATGGTACATCTCCGTGGGACGGGAATGAGGAGGAAAACGGCTACCCGGCTCGTGATCAGATAGGTCGTTCGACCGATCAATGGCTATGGACGGATGAAAATCCTTATCCTCCTCAGGAGCTTGATCCTTTTTACCAATGGAACAATGTGCACAATGGTGAAACTATCAATGTGTATGTTCATAACAATTGCGGGATTCACATCAAGGAAAACAGGGATTATTATAATCAAACAGTAAAACCCGGTTATGCTCCCTATACATACCCGCATCCCTTAATCTCGGAATGGGATCATGGGGATTGAGATACCTTGTATTGTGATTTGGCGGATGCTGATCAATACTGAGTTAACAAGAAAATAATGGAAGGATGTTGACGGAAAACCCATCGGTTTGCGAAGGAAGAAGGATCAATTCGGGATCCAGTTTGTTCCGGCAATAAGATAAGTGTCGGCTGGTAATTTGCCCGGCATATATTCTTCGACCAATGTGGCCATGTCATTCATACACTTGCTCAGTTGTTTTTTATTCCTGGCAATACCCACAATAAAAGAATCCGTCAGCTTACATTTCGCAGAATATTGTATTTTGTCGTTATGCTTTCTCAATGCATTTATGGATGCTACATAAGCACGATTCCAGTCCATATTAACAATAACCAGCATTTGTTCTTTGAGACCGGATCTCCGTTTTTTGTTTTCCATATTGTCACACATAGTAGTTGTATTTACTGTAATTACGAATCTGAAAGAATAATGGTTGGTATTCTTTTACTAAAGCTTTGCTGGCTTCGATGAAATGCATATTTCTATAGAAGAATATTCATAATATCTACTTAATTTATTAATTCCTGCCGAACAAGTATTGTTTCCGGCTTTTCAATTGCCACCTGTTACCAAACTTCGGGATTGGAATCATTTGTTACAATTGTTACTGCCTTTGTATAATGTTGAACCTGATAGATTTGAGTTGATTTTAATGCGTTTTTTGCTGCTGAAAAGCAAACATAAGCTGCATTGGCGGAGAGAGCACTATGAGGCACCTCTTTTTGCTAAGAATGATTCGTTTTTTATTGGATATAAAAAATATGTTGTATATTTACAGACCAAACGGTCGGTTTATGAATGAAACGAAGGAACATATTCTTAAGACTTCCTTATTGCTCTTTCTGCAAAAGAGCTATAAAGAAGTTACTATGAAGGAAATTGTTACGAAAACAGGTTTGTCAAAAGGTGCTTTTTACCACTATTTTATCAGTAAGGAAGATCTTTTCAGGGAAATAGCCGGCTTGTTTTTTTCCATGGGCAGGATCGATTATTCTGAATTTCCACAGGATTCACTGTACAACTTTTACAATCAATACCTTGATTCCATAGACCGGTCTTTTGAACAATTGTATGGTCTGGTAGACAGTTCGGAAGAAGAAGCAATTTCTTTCAACCTGTTCTTTATTCTTTTTGAGGCCATTGCCAGGTTCCCGGAATTCATGAAAATGGAATTGGAAGAATATACCAACGCACTTGATGCCTGGAAAAAAGTGATAAAACATGCCAAAGAAAGAGGTGAGATCAAGTCATCAGCCTCAAACAAAAAAATAGCAAACCTGTTTTTGTATTGCACCGATGGCGTTTTTATCAGGTATATGAACAACAACAAAAAAGCCAGCTACCGGGATAGTTTAGCATCGGCGTTTGATACAGTATATGAGAACCTGAAAGTGTGATCTTTTTTTACACAATAACAAACCGAACGTTCGGTATTAAATAAAAGTTAATTGACCAAATAAGACATAGAATGGAAGAGATTATTAAAACGGTGGATTTATCGAAAGAATATGGAGAGGTAAAAGCAGTAACCGCATTAAACCTGAATGTGAGAAAAGGAGAAATATACGGCTTTCTGGGTCTGAACGGTGCCGGTAAAACAACTACCATACGAATGCTTCTCGGAATGATACGTCCAACTTCAGGTAAGGTATTCATCCTGGGAGAAAAAGTGCATGCAAACCACAATACACTATGGGAAAAGATCGGTTACCTGGTTGAGATCCCTTATTCCTATCCAAATCTCACGGTAAGGGAAAACCTGGAGATTATCCGGCGTTTGAGGTTTCTTCATGGAAAGGATGCTGTAAATAAGATCATTGACAGGCTTCAGTTAAAACAATACAGCAACAGAAAAGCAAAGAATCTTTCACTGGGCAATAAACAAAGGCTGGGACTAGCAAAGGCATTGATCCATAACCCTGAAATACTCATACTGGATGAACCGGCCAATGGTTTGGATCCTGCCGGCATACACGATATAAGAGAAATGTTGAGTGATCTGGCTATAAAACAGGGTGTTACAATATTTATATCAAGCCATATACTGGGCGAAATTTCCAGGTTTGCAACACGTATAGGGATCATACACGAAGGGAAAATGGTGAAGGAGATCGATACTGATCAACTGAATTCCTTGTGCCAGAAACAGCTATTCATCCGGACCAATGATCTGAAAAGAGCATATTCCCTGCTAAAACAAAATGGAATTAAAAATTGTGAACTGGAAGAAAAAAGGATAAAGATCTCGGATGAATCGGCGATCAATGATCCGGGGAAAGTTGCAACCCTTCTTGTGAACGCCGGCTTCCCACCCATACTTTTACACGTGACAGAAGAGGATCTGGAGTCGTATTTTTTACGAACCATAAAATCGAACGGAGGTATACAATGAAAAATCTATCGGCCACTTTTGTAACAGAGATGATGAAACTTCGCAGATCGAAGATATTATTCATTATGGTATGTTTATTCATCTTCATTCCGCTTATGATGGGATTATTAATGTTGCTGGCTCAACATCCGGAAATAGCTTCTAAACTTGGAATAGTGGCAGCCAAAGCCAGTTTTTTCAGGGAAAATACCTGGGAAGGATACTTTGAAATACTAAACCAGACAATGGCAGCAATAGGGGTTATTGGATTCGGTTTCGTAACCAGTTGGGTATTTGGTCGTGAGTATATAGAACATACGATAACAGATATGCTTGCATTACCGGTATCACGTTCTTCAATAGTTGTATCCAAATTTTTAATTGTAACGATCTGGTGTTCTGTACTGATCTTTGTTTTATTTTTTGCAGGTCTTGTTATAGGTTTATTCATTGGTATACCGGGTTGGTCAGAGGAAGTCTTTTACCATTCTATGCATATATTTATTGTCACTTCTTATTTAACCGTGCTATTGAGTACACCAGTGGCTTTCTTTGCCAGTATAAGCAGAGGTATAATTGCTCCCATAGGTTTTGTGATACTTTCGCTGATAATGGCACAATTTGTCGCAGTAATTGGGTTGGGGCCATATTTCCCCTGGGCTATTCCGGGAATCTATACTATTGCAGAAGGAACCGAAGGAATGTACCTGGGATTTGCCAGTTATATTATTCTTATTGCTACAAGCATTGCAGGATTCATCGGAACAATTGCCTGGTGGCGTCATGCCGATCAGTATTAATAAAAGCAAGTTCGCAAAACCGGGAAGTTAATTGATACATATTCTGATTTGATCAATTGTGCTCGTTACTTTGTATTGTCCGGGAATTGATAATCACCATTTATGGTTTTATTGCCCATAGAAAACCTTAAGTTATTGAGTAAACCTGTTCATATCGGTTAAATAAAATAAATGTCGACATTGTGGTTGAATAAAGGATAATACCTAATTTGGTATAGGTGAACAAGTAATTAGTACAACTCAGAAATGGCGTTTGTATCTATGGAAGTTTATGATGTAATCATAGTTGGGGGAGGCCCTGCAGGACTTAAATGTGCAGAGGTATTGGGCCATGCAGGGAAGCATGTGTTGTTGCTTGAAAAAAATAATTGTTTCGGTCAGAAACTCTGTGCGGGCGGACTTACAATGAAGGACATGGAGGTATTACCTCTTCCCGGTGAATTCATTGAACACAGGATTACGAAAGCGTCAATACATTCCAAACTGCAGAAGGCAGAAACCATTATTTCCGATCCTTTTCTTTTTACCATTAACCGAAAGGAGTTGGGGATATACCAGGCAGGCTTACTGAAGGATCTTAGCGTGGATGTGAAGATGAACAGTCATGTGACAGAGATCCGACAAAACAAAGTTATTCTTAAGGATGGAAGAGAATATGAATTTAAGTTCCTGGTAGGAGCGGAAGGGTATTCTTCGGTTGTAAGGAAGCATCTGAAACTGGAGGTTAAAAAACGACTTATAGGTTTTCAGTATACTATTCCCATGCCGGAGGTTGATCCGGTGCTGGAAATTTTCCTTGATCCCGGGAATTTTTATACCTGGTATGCCTGGATTTTTCCTCACAGAAACAGCATTGCTGTGGGCTGTTGCTGTGATCCGAAGAGGGTAAATCACCGGAAGATCATTCGTAATTTTCAAAACTGGCTGATCCGGAAGAACATTGATGTTGGTAATGCAAAGCTGGAATCCTGTCCGATATCCTATGATTTCAAAGGGCTGCAATTTGGCAACATATTTTTAACTGGTGAAGCCGCCGGACTTGCCTCCGGGTTCACAGGAGAAGGGATTTATCAGGCGCTCGTTTCAGGACAGGAAGTAGCAAAAATGATTCTTGATACGCAATATACATCCCATGCCCTTGATCAGATGCATAAGTACAATCGTGTTTTGCATCGGGTAATGCTTTTATTCAGAATTTTCGGGCCTTTCAGAGGTCTTCTGTTCGAGTTTTTTCTTTTTCTTATGAATCGCAAATGGTTTCGTAACCGAATCAATGCAAGGTTTTTATAATTGATACGCAACAAGATGAGAAAGGAACTTTTACCGGGATTTATTATCAACATGTCATTAATCAATAGTATTTGCTAATCGGATAAAAATTCAGATATTTAATGGAAATTTTAGTATCCGATGAAATCAAAGATTGCATTGTTTCTTGTTCTTCTCTTCCTCTCAAATATACACCTGTCTTTTTCACAGCAATATGCTTATGAATACTTCCGAAAAGCTGTATACAACAGAAAAGTGGAGAAAGCGGAACGATATGTCAGACAGGAATTCCCTGTGGATGTGCCGGCCAGCAGTCTGACGGATGATCCCTTATTCTGGTACTGCTTTTTTAAAGATCGGCCTACGGAGGATGTATTTACGATCGCAGATCTGTTATTGGAACACGGGGCAAATATCAACAGAAGAAATAAACATAACGAAAACCTGGGCGATCTGCTGTTAAAAAAGTATTTCAATCAGAAGTTGAAGTATGTAAGATTTAAAAGTTACTGGTTTAAGAATTATGAAAAAGATGATTTTTTCGATGTATATGAATACCTCATCAGTAAGGGTATCCATCCGGGGACCAATTTGCTTGTTGCTGTAGAAAAAGGAGATCTTAAGATGTCGGAATTACTTATTAAAGGAGGAGCAGGAGAAAATAAACTGTATACATATAGTGAGATCACTCCGCTGATAAAGGCTGTTGAGTGCAATAATAGGGAAATGGTAGGATTCCTTCTTGATCATGCTGCAGATATAGATATGGGTGATAAAAACGGAGTAACCCCCTTAATAAAATCTGTTGAGAGCAATCAGATTGAAATAGTGAAATTCCTTCTTGATCATGATGCAGATATAGATATAAGCGATAAAAACGGCGTGACTCCCCTGATAAAATCTGTTAAGAATGAGAATGTCGAAATAACGAAGATACTTCTCGAACATAATGCAAATGCAAACAAAAGCTGTAACAAGGGGATTGCTCCTTTAATGTTTGGTGCCGGAACCGGAAATAATGAGATTATTAGGTTATTAATTGAAAACGGAGCCTCTGTTCATCAAAGTGATACAATGTACAAAACAGCCTTTACCTATGCATGGGAGAAAGGACAGAAAGAAAGTATGCAACTTCTTATGAACAATGGTTCTTCTCCTGATTCCATTCCGGTCTTAATGTTAAAGTATGTGGAACAAGCTGCAAACGGTGATCTGTCCAAAATAAAGGCTGGAAATACCTTACCGGCAAATACTGTTTTGTATTCGGAATTCAGGAATCTGTTTGATATGAATAAGCGTTTAACCAATTGTATTACCCTTTCAAAAACTGACAATTCGATGGGGAGCTTGTATTCGGCAGAATCCCCAAGATCATCATCTAAAAGGCTTTCAAATAAAGTGTTTAATACCAGCATAGTTGATTATGAGAAAGAGAACAATCTGTATATTAAGAATCTTGAAGACAAACTTACCTGTTATTCAACAGAATGGTACAGAAAAATATCAGTTTCCGACAATCCGCATATAGATTATACACTGTTACAGGATCCGGGGAACAAAGTTTATTTTATCTTTTCAAGAGAAAGGAATTTCAGCAAAAACACAGCAGGTGTTAAATCAGTATACGAATATTCAATTTCAGGTGAAGGTTATCTGATTGTGGATTCATGCAATGTAAAAACCATCTATGCTTTTCATGCCGGTGATACTGCAGGATGGTATTACAGACATCCAGAGCCTTGTGCAGTAAAAGGAAATTTCATAAATAAAAGTACAGGAGAACTGATAAAAAATGTTGTGTTGATTGTTAACATAAAAGGACAGTTTTACGAACAACTGGTCAATGTTTTTATCAACGGGAAATTTTTGCTTACTGACTTACCGGCAGGCAATTATAAGCTGGATATTTTCGAACATATGGAAGAGGGCATTGATATACATCTGGAAGAAGGACAAGAACTGATCCTTAATTTTGCCGTTAATTTAGATGAAAATAACAGATCGGTCCAAAAGATAGAATTACAAAAATGATTTACAATACCTGACGCTTAACAGAAAAAGTATAAAAATATTTCTTTTTCCTGGTATTGTTTTAGATAGAATATGGCCAATAATCAGTTACAATGGTTTATCAGTCAATATGTTAGTCGTGCAATTGGGAATGCCGGTCAGAGCTTAAACCGATTTGTAATATCTTCAATGATCATAATGATGTAATTTTCCTTTTTGAACCTGAAAAGCCGTGTAGAAAACTGAAGATGCTTATCGACTTTGTTGTAGTTGTGATCGAAGAAGGGTCGATAGATATGATCCTTATAGATATTTTTTCCACTGGTGTATGATTCCAGCGTAGCAATCCTGAGTTCGCAGGTATAGCAATGGGATGTTTTGCCACAATCTTTGGCTTCTTCAATTGAGTATGCACATCCAATAGCTTCTCCGCAACGAACATACTGCAGATCTTCATTCGCCCTGTTCGAGAAGATCGTTTTCAAGGCATCATTATAAGCCTGTAGCTCCATTCTGTGGTTTAAAAGCAGTATACATTCGTTGATATTGTTTAAAACAATATTCAAAAAATCACTTGACTGACTCAGATAACCAAAGCTTGTGTTTGTAAGTGCAAGTTCGCTTTTCATATTAACGGTATTTTTATGTAATTTACAAAATAACAACCACAAAATCCAGTCTGGAAATATGTTTTTTGGTTCTGTTTTTTTCTTACTCCATTTTGTTGAACAGGCAGATAATTTGAACAATTGTAAAATGGGTTTATAAAAAATTCAGATTATCAAACACGGTGAATTTATCAATAGAATAAACTTTCATGGAGAATAAACCGGCAGGAATCCCGGACTGTTTTTTCGGATTGTATTCGTTTATCATTTACTTTTGTTGGTGCGGTTGCATATTCTGAATTTATGGGTATTGCTGACTGGATCATTATATTAAGTATTGTCTTTGTTTCAGGTGTTATCAAGGGAACAACGGGCTTCGGTTTTGCCCTTTTTTCCCTTCCTTTACTGATCCATTTTATACCTATAAAAACACTGATTCCGGTCATCACTCTGTTCAACTTATTTTCTTCTTTTCAGATAGCAATACAAACGCGGCGTCTGAAGATCAGCCGGCGAATAATAATGCTGTCCCTTGCAGGAATTACAGGGGTAATTGTCGGTGGCCTGGTTTTAAAGTTTATATCTGAAAGGTGGCTGGAACTTATGACTGCAACAATGTTAATTGTTTTATCTCTGATGTTCCTGACAGGTTTTCGCTTTAAGATCAGAAAAGTAAAAAGAGGAAATTTGATTGCGGGGCTGATATGTGGTTTTCTCGGAGGCAGTACTTCTGTGAGTGGTCCGCCACTTGCATTGTTCCTGACTTCGTTACGACTTGACACCGAACATTTCAGGTTTACCTTTGCCTGGTATAGCATAATTACAGCTGCAGTAGCTTTGCTTGATTATCTTAAAATAGGACTTATCATTCCGGAAACATTCAGATTGTTTTTTATTTCCTTTCCTGTGCTTATTTTAAGCATACAATTTGGCAAGTTTCTCAGCAAAAAGATTTCACAACGTATCTTTTACCTTTCTGCTATCCTTATCAGTCTGCTGGCAGGTTTACTGATGCTTTACACCTGTATAGGCAAATGCCTGAAATTATACTGAAGACCATGCCGGTTTCGCTGATTTTTTTACTTTTGATACATGATCTACAGATTGTTATTATTTCTTGTTTTGAATTTGACTGCACTTGGTATTGGCAGTATATTCACAGGCAAAGGTGTTCCTTCCGACTGGTATCAGAACCTTGATAAGGCACCATGGACACCCCCGGGGTGGGTATTTGGTGCTGCCTGGACAACCATCATGGTATGTTTCGCTTTTTATATGACATTTGCATGGGAAGTAAAAACCAGTCGTAATTTGTTGCTCGGTCTGTTCATCATTCAATGGATATTGAATGTTCTCTGGAATCCGGTATTTTTTAAATACCATCAGATCCTGGCAGGTTTGCTTGTTATTTCCCTGCTTACTCTGTTAATAGGCTATTTCCTGTTTGGATATCTCGCTCAGCTTAAATTCAGATCTTTATTCGTGCTGCCTTATTTCCTTTGGTTGTTAATAGCAGCATCTTTGAATGCATATATATTTCTGAAGAATTAGTACTTTTCTTTTTTGTTGGTAGTCTTACGTCAAATGTAAATGTCCGTTAATGGAAAAATAGGATCATATATAAAACAGATTGCTAATAAATCCATTTTCTGATTATGTTTGTGTAACAAATAAAGACTATTCATATCTTGATTAATATAAAGAAATGAAAAAATATTTATTATATGCTTTCCTCATCATTTTAATGGGTTGCGAGAAAAAGGAAAGTTCTGATATTATTTATACCGAATTGGATCAGTCATTTTCAACATCAGTTGTATCCGGAAGTTACGGATTGAGTTCGAGAGGTATTGATCTGAATCTGGATGGTGTTAAAGATTATGCAGTTATGGCATCGTATACAAAAGCTGATGGTATTTATACAATTGAGGACGAGCATCATATTTATATCAGACCTATTTACATGTATAACAATGAATACAATCCGTATACTCCTTATATTTCCATGGAAGGAAACTGGTTTGTAACATTGTACCCGACAGACGATGGGTATTTTAACGATAGTAGCGGAGTTTTTATTACTCACTGGCTTTATAAGGTGGATGAAGAAGACAATTATGCTCCCCAGGGAAGATATTATATTGCTTTAAAACTTAGCTCTACCCGGTTCGCAGATAAAAGTTATTATGGATGGCTGCAGGTTGAATTTGAAGACTTTGGCATACATTTGCTCGACTATGCTTTCTGCACTACAGCCAACAAAAAGATACACGTAGGGCAAATGAAATAAGTTTTTAACCACTCATTTATTCTGCAAACAGCAAGCTCCCGCATAAAACATTCCGGCAAGGAAAAACAGTTCTGTTAAATAAAATAGAATATCCCGATAACATCCCATACGATTGATTACTTTTGCAGGCTCTTTTAAACTGATTATGAAAAGTACGGGTATTCGAAACATTGCGATTATTGCACATGTTGATCACGGAAAAACCACTATGGTTGACAGGATTCTGCACCAGGTGAAGTTGTTCAGGGAAAACCAGGAAGTGCAGGATCTGATCCTGGATTCAAATGACCTGGAAAGAGAAAGAGGAATAACCATTTTATCCAAAAATGTTTCCATTCGTTACAAAGGAATAAAAATCAATATCATTGACACACCGGGTCATTCCGATTTTGGAGGTGAAGTAGAACGTGTGTTGAATATGGCTGACGGAGTGCTCCTGCTTGTCGATGCCTTTGAAGGGCCAATGCCGCAAACACGTTTTGTATTGCAGAAGGCTCTGGAGTTGGGACTAAAAGCAATTGTCGTAATAAACAAGGTAGATAAACCCAATTGCAATCCCGAAGATGCCAATGAACGGATTTTTGAGCTTATGTTCTCTCTTGATGCTTCAGAAGAACAATTGAATTACCCCACGGTATACGGTTCGTCAAAACAGGGCTGGATGAGCCCCGATTGGAAAACACCAACGCATGATATAACTTACCTGTTGGATACCATCATAGACTATTTTGATCCTCCAAAACCCAATCCGGGAACATTGCAATTACAGATCAGCTCACTCGACTATTCTTCTTATACAGGGAGAATTGCAGTAGGAAGAATACATCGCGGGGACATTAAAATGGGTGATCAGGTATCCATAGTGCAGAGAAATGGACTCATTCATAAATCAGTGATAAAAGAGCTTTATCTTTTTGAGGGTCTTGGTAAGGAAAAAACCAGGGAAAAAGTGAATGCGGGTGAAATAGTGGCTATTGTTGGTCTTGAAGATTTTGATATTGGTGATACCATTGCCGATTATGACAAACCCGAAGCTCTAAAACCGATCTCTGTCGATGAACCTACCATGAGCATGCTTTTTACAATTAACAATTCGCCATTCTATGGGAAAGAAGGGAAATTTGTTACATCAAGACATTTAAGAGAAAGACTTTACAGAGAAACGGAAAAGAACCTTGCGCTGAGAGTTGAAGAAACAGATACACCCGACAGGTACCTCGTGTATGGCCGGGGCATTCTCCATTTATCCATACTGGTGGAAACCATGCGCAGGGAGGGATATGAACTTCAACTGGGACAACCGAAAGTAGTTGTTAAAGAAATAAACGGATTCAGGCATGAACCGGTAGAATTGCTGCATGTGAATGTTGCCGAAGAGTTTTCAGGGAAAGTGATAGAAATTGTTACCAGGCGCAAGGGAGATATTCTGAATATTGAAACAAGGAATGACAGGATCAACCTTGAATTCAAAATAACTTCCCGCGGATTGATCGGACTTACCAATCCTATCTTGACAGCTACAGAAGGTGAGGCGGTAATTTCGCACCGCTTCAAAGGCTATGAACCCTGGAAGGGGGAAATACAGAGCAAAAGAAACGGTGCCCTCATTGCCATGGAAACAGGAACATCCATTGCATA